>CAJLLX010000075.1 GCA_905207535.1 uncultured Muribaculaceae bacterium
ATTCAATGAGGAACGAGTCGCAAATAAATCTCTCTATTTTGATGCGGTTGCCCTGTCCGGGAGGTATGTAAAGTGGCTGTAGGCCCAATAGGTCCAATAGGGATTATAGGCTGTGCTATAGAGTTGCTTTTCCTGTCAGCTTGCCGATCTTGATGATTACGGTGCCGGCACCCTCAAAAGGGAGGCGCTGCTCGTCGCTCTTCATCAGGTCACGGTAGATCAGCTTCCCGTCGGGGGTGTACACCGAGATCAGCTCTCCGGCGCCTCCGTGGGCTTTTACTACGCCGTTGGCGACCTCTATCGTCCCGGCTTCGGCGGCTGACGACAGGGCGATGCCGTCGCTATGCTGATACTCGTAGGCTCCCATGTCGACGTGGCTTCCGGCCAGACGCTGATTGTGACCGAGGTCGTAGGTGCTGACCGAGGCATAGTTGTCGTCGCCGGCGTCAATCAGCGGCGCACCCTTGGCGAGGGCGTAAGAGGCGCTCTCTACGGCGGCTACGTGGGCATCGGAGGTGCCGTAGCCGATCACTGCGGCGGGATTCTCGAAGAGCGCCTCAGTGCTCTCGCTGAGCGGCATGTGGTTCACGTCGTTGCCGTCGGTAAATTTGGTGCTGGTGCTCTCCACGGCCGAGTGGTGCGACACTATTTTGCCCCCGCCGTTGATATCCTGATTCTGAGCGTAGCTCTCGCGGCCGTTTTTGCCGCTGTTGTTGTAGGCCACGCTGTTGTAGAGGTTCAGTGCCGAGGTGCCGGTGCCGGTGCCGATGGCGCCCCCGAGGCCGCTGGCGCTGTTGTTGACGAAGGTGCTGTGGATCACCGTGGCGGTGGCGTCACCGCCGATCTGCAGAGCGCCGCCGTTGCCGCTCGAGGTGTTGTTGGCAAAAAGGCAGTTTTCGATCCTCACCTGACCTATCTGGCAGTGCACGGCGCCGCCGTTTTTGCCCCCCTGGGTGTGGTTGTTGCGAAAGATGCAGTTGCGCACCAGGGCGCCGTTGGTCAGCAGTGCGGCTGCTCCGTTGCCGTTGCCGTTGGCATCGGAGCGGTTCATGCAGTTTTGCACTGTCACCCCGTCAACCACGCTGGTCACGGGCGCGTCGAGGTTCTGATTGCGAAAGGCCGACACTTTGCCTCCGCCGTCGAGCACGGTGGGGTGTGCCGCCCAGTCGCGCTCCGACACTGAGCTTTCATTCCCGGCAAATCCGCCGTAAATCTCCACTTTGTCGATTTTCAGCGGATTCTCGAGGGTATATTTCCCTTCGGCGAGCCATATCGAGGCGTTCTCCACGGCTGTAGAGGCCAGCTGCATGGCATGATCCAGGGTGGTGGGGGCGCTCCAGTCGCTCCCGTCGGCATCGGCTGAGCCGTCGGGGGTGACGCGGTACACGGGGTTGTCGGTCACCGGTGCCCCGTTGTCATATTCATATGCTCCCATGTCGATCTGGCGGCCGCTCAGGCGAGGCATTGCGCCAAGGTCGCGGTCGGTCTTCGAGGTGAGGTTGATGTTGCCGGCGTCGATGCAGGGCGATCCTTCTGTAAGGCGGTAGCTGGCGGCTTCGGCCTCTGCGGCGTCGCAGTTGCCGGCGGTGGTGCCGGGATTCTCAAACCCCGGAGCGTTGTCGGCGTCGAGTTTCACGTGATTTTCGTCGTTGCCGTCGCTGAATTTTGTGCTGTTGCTCTCTATGGCGGAGTTTTTCGACACGATGGCGCCTCCGGCGTTCACTCCGCCGTTCTGGGCGTAGCTCTCGCGTCCGTTTTTGCCTTCGTTGCCGTAGGCTATCACGTTGTAGAAGTTCACGTTGGTGTTGGAGGCGCCTACACCCACGCCGCCGCTGAGGCCGGTGGCTTTGTTGTTCACGAGGGTGCAGTTGATCAGCGTGGCGGTCACTCCGCCGCCGGCCTGCACGGCGCCGCCGTTGCCGCTGGAGGAGTTGTTGGCAAAGAGGGTGTTCTCCACCTTCACTGTGCCGAGGTGGCAGTGAAGGGCGCCGCCGTTCTTGCCGTTCTGGGTGCGGTTGTTGCGAAAGATGCAGTTGCGCACTGTGGCGCCGTTGGTCAGGATGGCTCCGCCGCCGTTGCCGTTGCCGTTGGCGTCGGCGCGGTTCACACCGTTCTCCAGGATCAGGCCGTCAAGCTCGGTGCTCACTGTGGCGTCGAGCTTGCTGTTGCGCACGCACGAGTGTTTCCCCTCGCCGTCGATCACGGTGCGGTGCGTAGCCCAGTCGCGCTCTGCGAGCCGCTGCTCGGTGCCGGCAAAACCGCCGTAGAGTTTCACATTGTCCACATTGAACGGATTCTCGGAGGTGTATACTCCCTCTTTCATCCATATCTGAGCGCCTGAAGTGGAGCGGGCCTCGTCGAGGGCGCGGCTCAGAGTCATTGGATTGTCCCAGCTTGTGCCGTCGCCTTCTTCGGTGGCGTCGGTGCTCACGCGGATCACATGGTCGGCATACTGGCGGTAGGCTTCGTTGAACCATGCTATGGCGGCTGCCTTCATCTCGGCTGCTACCTCCGGGTTGGCGCCGGCTACGTTAAACTGCTCATTGATGTCGGTCTCCATGTCGTAAAGCTCTGTGCGCGAGCCGTCGGCGTTGACAAGCAGTTTCCATTTGCCCTGGCGCATGCCGATATGCGGGCTGATGCGGTCGGCCTTGGTCTTGCCGAACTCCCAGAAGAGCGGAGTGTCCCTCTCGGTGGTGGCTTTGCCCAGAAGCACTTCGCTCATGTCCACGCCGTCGAGAGGATATTTTGTCGGCACTTCGGCTCCGGCTATTTGGCACAGGCTCGGGAAGAGGTCCACCATGCACACCACCGACTTGCTGTTCTCCACACCGGCGGGTACCACGCCCGGCCAGCGGATGATGAACGGCATACGGATGCCACCCTCGTAGAGCGTGCCTTTCTGGCCGCGCAGCGAGTTGGTGCGGTGACCGTCAAACGACGGCGCAGGGCCGTTGTCGCCGGTGAAGATCACGAGGGTATTGTCGTCAAGCCCTAATTCTTTCAGGCCGGCCATCAGTCGGCCGATCTGGCGGTCAAGCTCCTTGAGCACTATCGAGAAGGAGGTGGCCGACTCGCGCTGCGAGGCCTCGTCGCCGTCGAACACCCACGGTGTGTGCACGTCGTCGGGCCACAGGTTCACGAAGCATGGCTCCCCTTTGTGGCGGCTCAGGAAGTCGAGGGTCTTGTCCACGAAGTAGGCGGTGCGGTCCCAGCGCTTCACCTCGTCGGTATTGGACCATATCCAGTTGCTCGAGGTCAGTTTGGGGTCGGGATCGGGGCTCTCCCATGTGGAGGCATACTCGTCGAAGCCGTATTCTGTAATCAGGGGTGCATTTTTCACGTCGCGGCCTCCGCCCATGTGCCATTTGCCGAAGTGGCCGGTGTTGTAGCCTGACTCCTTCAGCGCACGGGCCATAGAGGGCGCGTTGGGCAGCAGGAAGTCGTTCTGCTCGTTGCGGGCGTTGTTGGCACGTTCCTGAAGGAAGGTGTTGATGCCCCAGCGCGTGGGGAACATTCCCGTGGTCAATCCCACACGCGAGGGCGAACTGATGGGGCACGATGTGTAAAACTGCCGCAGGCTCAGTCCCTCTTCGGCCAATTTGTCGATATTGGGCGTCTCCACGTAGTCGCCGCCGTAGCACGACGGATCGGAGTAGCCCATGTCGTCGATGTTGATTAGCACTATGTTGGGACGCTCGGCGGTCTGTCCTATCGCTGCAACCGGAATCATCGAGGCAGTAGTCATCAGCATCCTGCTGATTTTCTGTTTTTTCATGTTATGAATTTTGGTAAGAAAAAACATTATGATTTAATAAAATGCCTTCTCCGAAAGCCTCCGCTGCTCAAGGACCACTTATTTCACCATTACTTTGTCGGCTATGCGGCGGTTGCCCTGAGTGAGCTGCACCACATACGCCCCCTTAGCCAAGGGCAGGGTCACATGCCCCTTCGCTGACGGCACGCTCCCGGCAAGACGTCCGGCAAGGTCGTAGGCCGAGGCCGAAAATTCGCCCTCCACCTCTATATCTATCCCGCCGGTCTGTGTAGTCAGCCGGTATCCCTCGCGCTCTGCGTTCAGACCTTCTGTGGCCGATGTGTCATCCTTATACTGCAGCGTCGGATACTCCCCCTCGTTCATCTTCCACACCTTGTCGAAGTCAAAAGAGGTATTGTTGTTATAGAAATCCTTGGTGCGGAAGGTTGCTTCCGGCAGTTTGGTGATCACCCCTTCGGGAATCTTGGCGCCCACACCGCCGTCGCCCACGTATTTCAGCTTCAGTTCCTCCGGCACGAAGAGTCTGTCCATATGCTCGATGGTGACGGGGTTGGAGAGGCGCCGGCTGTAGAAGTAGTTGGGCGTATGTGCGGTGAGCGATTTGGCCAGGCAGAGCACTTCGGTCATGCGGATGGCGTGCTGCTCCTGTGTGATGGCCACTATACCTCCGGCATTGCCGGCGTTGCTGGTCATCTGGGCCGACGACACGTCGCCGGTGAAGTATACGCGCTGTATGTCGAGTTTGGCCACGCTGGCGCCGTCGTCGCCATGCACCAGACCCACGATGCCTCCGGCGCATGACGGAGCTTTGACCAGGTCTGTGCTCATACTGGTGGCCGACACATTGGCGTTGACGTAGCAGTCGTGGATCTTGTTATATCCGGTATGGCTCGGGTCGCGGGCCACGCGCCCTGCTATGCCACCCGCTTCGGTGCCCGACTGTATATTGCCGGTCACCGACACGCGCTCTATGGTGCTCGCGCCGATCATGGCACCCGTCACCCCGCCCGAGGGGGCGGCGCCTTTGATGTTGACATCCACAAGGTTGAGATTTCTCACCGTGCCGTGGTCCATGCGGCCGAAAAGGCCCTTAAACGAGGTGCCGGTGGTGTTGGTAAGCCCGGTGATGCTGTGGCCGCGGCCGTCGAGGATGCCGCTGAAGCGCCCGGGGTTGGCGTCGTTGGCGCTCGAGGCGCCGATCGGCACCCACTGCTCACCCTCGGGGATGACGATGTCGTCGGTGAGATAGTAGTTTCCGGTCATGTCCATCCGCACGATATTGTCGATATCCTCCAGGCTCGAGATGGCCACCGGGGTCTTGGTCTCGGGCGCTTCGGGGTCGGTGCCGTCCATCAGTGCGCCGCGGTCGCCGCACTGAATCATCCATTCGTCAAGGGCGGCACGCATGGTGGCCACGCGCTCGGCCTGCTCGGGCTGCGCGGCGATGTTATTTAGCTCCCAGGGGTCGTTCTCGAGGTCGTAGAGCTCCACTTCGGGGCGGGTGAGATACTTGTCAACCAACCGCTGGGCGTTGTCGTCGTTCGCAGCGGTGGCTACCCATGATTTCCACATCGAGCTCCCGGGGCGGGTCATGTATTTGCAATGGTAATCCACGTCGGGCGTGAGATTCACTATCAGCCGGTAGCGCTTGTCCTGGATGCTGCGGATGGGGTAGGGGTCACCCTCGGGATTGTTGTTGTGGATGCCGTAGGCCCACTGACGGTGCTCGGCTGTCTTGCCGTAGAGCACGTCGAGGCAGCTTGTGCCGTCGAGGCCCTCCACCGGCTCGCCCCCGGCAAATTCTATCAGCGTCGGCAGGATATCCTCATACTGCACCAGAGCGTCGCAGGTGGTGTTGGCGGCTATCTCCTTGGGATAGCGGGCTATGAAACCGCTGTGGGTGCCGTAGCGGTAGAGTGTCCATTTGCCGAAAGGCATCTGAGGTCCCTGCTCGGCCAGGAAGATTATCAGTGTGTTGTCGAGCTGACCGGCATCCTCCAGAGTCTTGTATACCATCCCCACCTCGTTGTCGAGCAGTCGCAGCTCGGCTAAGTAGTTGCAAAATTCTTTGCGCGTCTGGGCGTTGTCCACGCAGTTGGGCGGCAGGGTGAGCTTATTGGGGTCAAACTCCGAGGCGTCGCCGGCATCCCACGGCATGTGGGAGTGGATGCTGCACACATACATGCAGAAGGGCTCGTCGCCGTTGCGGGTGATAAACTCGCGGATCCCCTCGGCGGTAGATACTGCCGGATGCGAGGCCACGCAGTTCACCGTGAATCCGTCGATCTTCTCGAAGGGATACACCTTCGGCTGATTGGCGGGGTGGTCCTTGCCGGCGCGCCCTACGCGGTAGCCGAGATCGGTGAGATAGTGAGGAGCGCTCTTCACATGCGAGTAGGTGGCTTTGTGGTTCTGATACGAGCCGTGATGCGTGGGGTAGAGGCCGGTGTAGAGCGACGCGCGGATAGGCACGCTCATCGACATCGAGGCATAGTTGTTGGTCATGCGCACTCCCTCGTGGGCCAGACGGTCGATATTCGGAGTGGAGATATTGGTGCCGCCGTAGCATCCGATTTCATTTGTGCCCATATCGTCGGCGAGTATCACCACGATATTCGGTTTCTGTTGCGGTTGCTCCTCTTGCGGTTGCTGCTGTGCCACGGCGGGCATGGCCGCCAGCGGCGCTAAGGCCGTGAGGCAAAGTTTAGTTTTCATGATGTTGGCCGTTGGTTATTGTCCTGTAATAATTTTTGGTTATGGAAAGTTGATAACGTTTGGGCAAATATACACATTTCCCCCCAATCCTCTCCCCTATTTTCGCTTTTTTTCGCGGGCTTTAGCTCTAAAAAAGAATGGAGGCCGCGCGTTGGTGCGGTCTCCATTCTTACATATCTTTCTTGTGCTCGCTTATTTCACCAGCACTTTCTCGGTCTTGCTTCCCTGCTTCTTGATGTAAATTCCACCCTCGGCGGGCTGGTTTACACGTATGCCCTGCAGGTTGTACCATTCGGTGACGCCATTCTCGTCGGCGTCGGGAGTTGCGATACCGGCCAGCTCATACTCGTCTACGTGGATGTTGTCCATGCTCAGGTCGGTGCTCCACAGGCCGTGTACCACCTCGAAGCGTACATTGCCGTACGCTTTCCCGGCCAGTTGAGGCGCACGCACGCAAAGCTGACGCCAGCCGTGGTCGTCCATCGTTGCCTGAGAGGCGGTGGTGCCAACTTCCTCATATTCCCCTCCCTCGGCCGATACGAGGATACGGAGCACATGCTCGCTGTTCTCCACGGTCACGGGGATGTAGTAGTACCATATCGATACTGCCGGATCCTGAGCGGAGCTGAAGTCGATGCGCGGAGAGGTGATGGTGAAACTGTCCCCCTCCTTGATGTAGCTGTAGAAGGTAGCTGCCAGCAGGCCGCCGTCCTCATCCACCGGATTGATGGTGATGTTGATGTCGTCACGCAGGAAGTATTCGGTCTGATTAGCGTAGGTGCCGAATATCTCGTGCTGATAGTAGCCGTCGTCATAACCGGTGGCTACCCAGCTGCGGTGATTGAAGTTGCCGCCGCCAAACGACTCGGTGAAGGGATAAGAAGCATACGGACCGGCACAGATCTTTTCGGTCTCGGTGCGCTTGAAGCTCTCGCCGATGGTGTTCACCGACGATATGGCAAACTGCAGCACGGTCTCTTCGGTGAAGTCGATGGGGTGCACGTAGCGCTCGCCGATATTGCGCTCTTTGATAAGGGTGAAGCTTTCGTCACCGGCATATTTCACGTAGATGTTATAAACTACATTGTCGGGATTCACGCATCCGCCGCGCTCGCCGCGCTCGGGGATATCCCAGGTGAGGGTCACGCTGCTCTGATCGGAGGTTATCTCCACATTCTCCGGCGAGGTGGGGATATCCTCACCCACATACACCTGGGCCTCGGAGGAAGGGCCGTTGCCGGTAGTGCCTGCTATGGCGTAGGCGCGAAGGTTGTAGGTGTGTTCGGGCACCACCCCTTCTGTCACCCGGATGCTCTTGGTGGCTCCCGGCTCCATATTCTCGAAGGTGTAGACCTCATACCATGTCATGGTGTTGAGATACTCCACGCGCACATTCACCGGGATGGTCAGCGCGTTCCCCTTATCATCGGTTGTAGGTGCGGTCACGGTCAGATCAAAGGCGCTCGTCTCCCAGTCGGGGACGGTGGCTGTGAAAGCGCCCAGCTCGCCGGGCACCACGCCGCAATACACGTTGCAGTAGCTGCTTGAGCCGCGGGTGCCGTCGACATAGCAGCTCAGACGGTATTCGTATTTGGCATCGGGCTTCACGTCGGTATCGGTCCAGGTGAACACCTCGCCGGGGGTCACATCGGTCACACGAGCCACTTCCGCGGGCGTGGGCCACTCCTTGCCGGGAATGTGGCGCTCTACCAGCACATAGTCGATATGCGTGAGAGTCTCCTGTATGTAGGTCTCCCAGTCATATTCAGTATATTTCGGTGCTTTTGCACTTACAGTCACGGTGTTGGCTGCCGCATCGTACACCGCCTGCTGGTTGCGCACTGGCTCGGCAACTACTGCGTAGGCCTCCTGTCCCGCAAGCGCTGCGAGTGCTACTAAGGCATAGCGTACTATTCTCTTCATACGTTTCAAAATGATTTTAAAGATTTGTGTTTCGATTGATTGGTCGCCGCGGGCTCTCGTCGCCGCAGCCGATTGGACATTGCTGCAAAATTAGCAAACCTCGTTTCCTATATTGCTCCAATAGACGTTTTTTTGGAGTTTGCTGCAAAATTAGCAACATTCCGCTGCTTTTGCAACCCTAAAAATCCCGGAAAAGTCCCTCCCCCCCCCCTCTTTTTAAGCTTTTTTTACCTTTCTCCTTTCCCCTTTAATATCTTTTAGCGATTTCAGGCCCCTCCTCTCTCCTTCCCGCTCCTCCTCGCGTCACATTCTGTAATTTTGTTGCCGGCGCAAGCTTCAGATGCGATCCCCTCCGTCCCCTCCTTCCTAATTCCTAATTCCTAATTGTTCCCCCTTTTCCCGGCAAAAAAGCTACGCATCAGCGCGGCGCACTCCTCCCCGAGCACCCCCTCGGTGATGGTGGCTTTCGGGTGGAAGGGCTTGCGGCACACAAAGGTGCTGTAGCCCCGCTTGGTGTCGGGCGCACCGATCACTATCCGCTTGATCTGCGCCCACGCTATGGCCCCGGCGCACATCAGGCACGGCTCCACGGTGACATACAGCGTGCAGTCGGTCAGATACTTGCCTCCCATCGTCTCGGCTGCGGCGGTGATGGCCTGCATCTCGGCATGCGCCGTGACGTCGTTGAGGGTCTCAGTGAGGTTGTGGCCGCGCCCTATCACCATGTCGTTGCACGTCACCACCGCTCCGATCGGGATCTCCCCCTCCCGGAGCGCCTGCTCGGCCTCCCGGAGCGCCATCCGCATGTAATATCTGTCGTCCATGGGTTGAAAATCAATGGTTTGTATGTCGGATGCCTGTGCGTCAGTGCTTGAGCCACAGTTCGGGATCTTCTTTCACACGCTGGTTGCGGATCTCGAAGTGGAGCACGCTGCGGTGCTCGTCGTTCGGGTCGCTGAAGACGGTGCCGATCGTCTGGCCACCCTTCACTTTCTGCCCGGTGCTCACGCTGATGGTGCCGAGGTTGGCATACACGGTCATATATTTCCCGTGGCGGATCACCACCACATTGTTGTAGCCGTCGGGACGGAACACGGCCGACACTTCGCCGTCGAACACGCATTTCACTGCTGCTCCGGCGGCTGTGGCCATGTCGATGCCCGAGTTGGTGGTCTCCACATGCGGCAGGGTGGGATGTTTGTGACGGCCAAAACGTTTCACTATCGTGTAGCGGCCGCTCACGGGGAAGGGGAGGCGTCCCTTGCAGGCCTCGAAGTCGATTCCGGCGGGGATCTCCACTGTCGGGGCTATGCCGCTGCTGCCGGCGGGTGCCGGAGCGGCCAGG
>CAJLLX010000076.1 GCA_905207535.1 uncultured Muribaculaceae bacterium
CCCGCTCCTGCCGCCGAGGCACCGTCTAAGGCTCCGCAGGCGCCCGCAGCCCCCAAGGCTGAGGCTCCCAAGCCTGCCGAGCCCGCCAAACCGGCCGACCCGGAGGTGTTCTCGCTGGGTCTGCCCCAGGATCGTCCCACAATCAACGTGGTGGGCAAGATCGACCTCTCGGCCATCAACCAGAGCACGCGCCCCAAGAAAAAGAGCAAGGAGGAGCGTCGCAACGAGCGCATTGCCAAAGCCAACGGCGGCAACGGCGGCAACGACGGCGACCGCAAGAAGCGCAAACGCATCGGCGGCAAGGAGAAGATCGATGTGGAAAAGACTGCCAACCAGCAGGGAGGCAACGGTGGCGGCGGACGTCGCGGCGAAGGCAAAGGCCAGGGTGGCGGCAAGGACCGCAACCGCCGCGGTGGCGCTCCGGTGCATACCGAGGTCAACGAAGAGGATGTACAGAAGCAGGTAAAAGAGGTGCTCGCTCGCCTCACCGCCAAGGACAAGGGCCAGAAGCGCGGCATCAAGTGGCGTAAGGAGAAACGCGAAGCCAACGCCGAGCGCGAACGCGAGCAGGCCGAACTCGAAGCAGCAGAGAGCAAGACGCTGAAGCTCACCGAGTTCGTCACCGCCAACGACCTCGCCTCGATGATGGATGTGCCTATCAACAAGGTGATCGGTACCTGCATGAATATCGGCGTGATGGTGTCGATCAACCAGCGCCTCGACGCCGAGACCATCAACATCGTGGCCGAGGAGTTCGGCTTCAAGACCGAGTTCGTATCGGCCGAAGTGGTGGAGGCCATCCACCAGGAGGAGGACGACGAGCAGGATCTCGTGGCCCGTCCGCCTATCGTCACCGTCATGGGACATGTGGACCACGGTAAGACCTCGCTCCTCGACTATATCCGCAAAGCCAACGTGATAGCCGGCGAGGCCGGAGGTATCACCCAGCATATCGGTGCCTACAATGTGAAGCTCTCCGACGGGCGCCACATCACATTCCTCGACACCCCCGGCCACGAGGCGTTCACCGCCATGCGTGCCCGCGGTGCCAAGGTCACCGACCTCTGTATCATCATCGTGGCTGCCGACGACGACGTGATGCCCCAGACTGTGGAGGCTATCAACCACGCCAGCGCCGCCGGTGTGCCCATCGTATTCGCCATCAACAAGATAGACAAGCCCGCCGCCAACCCCGACAAGATCAAGGAGGAACTGGCCGGCATGAACTACCTCGTGGAGGACTGGGGCGGCAAATACCAGAGCCAGGATATTTCGGCCAAGAAGGGTATCGGAGTGGAGGAACTCCTCGAGAAGGTGCTGCTCGAAGCCGAGATGCTCGACCTCAAGGCCAACCCCAACCGCAACGCCACCGGCTCGATCATCGAGTCGTCGCTCGACAAGGGACGCGGTTATGTGGCCACGGTGCTCGTGCAGAACGGCACCCTGCACCAGGGCGACATCATCCTTGCCGGTACCCACTACGGCAAGATCAAGGCGATGTTCAACGAGCGCAACCAGCGCATCAAGGAGGCGGGCCCCGCCGAGCCGGCGCTGATCCTCGGCCTTGACGGCGCCCCGACGGCCGGCGACACATTCAATGTGCTCGACTCGGAGCAGGAGGCACGCGAGATTGCCAACAAGCGTATGCAGCTGCAGCGCGAGCTGGGCATGCGCACCACCAAGCGTCTGACACTCGACGATATCGCCCGCCGTCAGGCCCTCGGCTCGTTCCAGGAGCTCAATGTCATCGTCAAGGGCGACGTCGACGGCTCCATCGAGGCGCTCTCCGACTCGCTCATCAAGCTCTCCACCCCCGAGGTGCAGGTCAATGTGCTCCACAAGGCTGTGGGCGAGATCTCCGAGAGCGATGTCACCCTGGCCGCCGCTTCCGACGCCATCATCATCGGCTTCCAGGTGCGCCCGTCGCAGGCCGCACGCCGCGAGGCCGAGCGCGAAGGTGTGGAGATCCGCCTCTACTCGGTGATCTATCAGGCCATCGAGGAGGTGAAGGATGCCATGGCCGGCATGCTTGCCCCCGAGGTGCGCGAGGAGGTGACCGGCACTGCCGAAGTGCTCGAGACCTACAAGATCTCGAAGGTCGGCACCATCGCCGGCGCTCTGGTGCGCGAAGGCAAGATCAAACGCACCAACAAGGTGCGCCTCATCCGCGAGGGTATCGTGCGCTACACCGGCGAGCTCGGTTCGCTCAAGCGCTTCAAGGACGATGCCCGCGAGGTGGTGGCCGGACTGGAGTGCGGCCTCTCTATCCAGGGCTACAACGACATCCAGGTAGGCGATATCATCGAAGGCTTCGAGGAGGTGGAGGTATCCCGCTCCCTCTGATGCCCGCGGTGCCGGAAAGCCGCCGCCCGCTCCTGCGGACTGCATCGGCCGGCTTTGAGGCAGAAATAATTATAGCTGAAATGTGAAGGTATGGCCACAGCCCATATCAACATAGGATCTAATCTCGGTGACAGCCGCTCCGTGTTGGAGCGGGCTGTCACCGAGATTGCTTTACGCTGGCCGCAGGGGCAGCTGCGGCGCTCCTCTGTGGTGGAGAGCGATCCATGGGGCTTCGCCGGCAGCCGTCGGTTTCTCAATATCGGTGTGGAGATACAGGTGGAGGAACCTCCGCTGCAGCTGCTCCGTGCGCTGCAGGAGATAGAGCGAGGCATCTGCGCCGCCCCCCACCGCGATGCCGCCGGCGGATACATCGACCGTGTGGTCGACATCGACCTCATCTATTACGACGACCTTGTGATCGACACTCCCGAGCTTCAGCTCCCCCATCCCCGTCTCCATCTCCGCCCTTTTGTCCTCATCCCCTTGAAGGAGCTGTCGCCCGCATGGCGGCATCCCCTCGGGCTTTGACAGCAATCGGGAATAGGGAAATTTCTTCAGAGGGCGATTTTTTTTCAACTCCTTGCTGCCGGGTGCTGAGTGGTGGATGGCGAGCCGAAATCAGCGGGCAAGCTCGGCAGAGAGCATGCGGTGGCCGAAGCGGCAATAGATGCATTTGCTCTTCTCGCAATATTCGCGGCGGAGCTCGATGAGGGCCTGCGAGGTGAAGGCGTCGGTGCTGGGGAGCCCGGCCTGGGCGAAGAGGCGTGTGATGCTGTTGTTTTCGGCGCCAAGGCTCTGGAGCAGCTCTACGGTAGTCTGCATGCCGTCGAGATCCTGGCGCGACATGCGGCGCGCGAAAAGCAGCGGCAGGGCCACGTTGATGAGCAGTGTGTCGATGGAATTTTGGCTGAGGGCCGTGGCGCGGCTGCCGCCGACGCGGTCGGCGAAGGTGTAATGGGTGGCCCAGAACCCCTGGAGCTCCACGGCGAAGATGCGGCGCATGGCGTCGATGCTGCGCACGTCGGCCAGTTGGCCGGTGAGGTAGAATCCGCGATGGATCATCTCGGCGAGCATCGCCAGGCGGCGGTGGGGAAAGTTTTGCGGGCGCGTGCGGGCCATCTTCCATGCCGGTTTGGGGGTATTGAGGGCGAATTTCACCGACATGAAGCGATACTCCTCGCGCAGGCGCGTGGTGTAGGGATCTTCATCGTCTTTCGGCGCGGGGATGAGGCCGGCGCACCCGAAAAGGAGCGCCTCCACGATGAGGAGCTCGTCGGCATGGCGGTTGAGAAATTTCAGGGGCACATGGCGCGCGAGCATCTCGAAGGGCTCGCTGTTGAGGCCGAATCCGAGTCCTCGCGCCAGGGTGATGTAAGCCGCTCCCTCCCAGTAGCCCGCGGTGGCGTCGACTATCTGCAGCACGCGCTCGGCCTTGCGGTAGATGCGCTCCATGGCCAGCGAGGTGAGCCAGTCGGTGCGGTAGATGGAGGGGAGATTGGCGATGGTGTCGCGGCAGGGGAGCGCGCGGGTGGCGTCGAGGAGCATCTCGTTGCAACGGCGGGCAGCGTCGGCGGTGCAGCGGATCACTGTCTGCGGTATCACCGAGCCGTCGGCGCGCCGGATCTCCATGTCGCTCTCCTGCACCACATGGAGTATCACCGAGTCGTAGGCCGGGTCGGTGTCGTGGTGGTGGCGCAGCCAGTCGGAGGCGCGCACATGGATCTCGATGTTGCCCACCCAGGTCTGGCCGTCGATTTCGATGGTAGCGTTGAAGAAGTCGGGCCCGGCGTCGGTGTTGAGTTTGCCCTGGTTCACGATGGTGAGCCTCCGTCCGTCCACGGTGGTCATGCCGGGCCTGATGGCCAGGCGGTGGTTCCAAACGAATTGCATCAGTCGTTCCATTGCAGGGGTGGGGGAGGCGAGGGGGGTGACAGACCGGCGCCGCACACCCCAAAATTACAACTTTTATTTTAAATCGCGCACTATCAGCGAGAAAAAATAGGCCCAATAGGCAAGTAAGAGCCGGAAGATTTCACAATCTCCCGGCTCTACAAACAAAATGCTATGTACAACAATTCAAAATGTTCGTTTCTGTGGCCTTGAGGCTATGCGGCCTGAAGGGCTGCGGTGTGGCGGCTGCGGGAGCCGCGGCGTGGCAGCGGATCAGTCGATAGGCTCGTCGGCGGGGTAACCACCCATCTCGCGGATAGCGTTCTTCAGCATCACATACTGCTGGAAGAGGTGGTTGACAGGCACTTCGCCCTTGGTGTAGTCGTGCATCGGGCTCTTGAGGAAGAAGCTCAGGAAGCGCTGGATGCCGTAGCGGCCGTTGCGTGCGGCGAGGTCGCTCAGGAGCACGAGGTCAAGGCAAAGAGGTGCGGCGAGGATAGAGTCGCGGCAGAGGAAGTTGATCTTGATCTGCATGGGGTAGCCCATCCAGCCGAAGATGTCGATGTTGTCCCATCCCTCCTTGTTGTCGTTGCGCGGGGGATAGTAGTTGATACGTACTTTGTGGTAGTAGCCGTTGTGGTCGTTGCCTTCGCCGCCGCAGTTCACGCCATAGAGGTCGGGCTGATCTTCGGGCACGAGGATCGACTCGAGGGTAGAGAGCTTCGACACCTCTTTGGTGCGGAAGTTGGCGGGCTCGTCAAGCACGAGACCGTCGCGGTTGCCGAGGATGTTGGTGGAGAACCAGCCGTTGAGGCCGAGGCAGCGGGTGCCGATGATAGGAGCGAAGCCCGATTTCACGAGGGTCTGGCCGGTCTTGAAGTCCTTGCCTGCGATAGGCATCTTGGTCTTCTCGGCGAGCTCCCACATAGCGGGGATGTCGACGGTGGTGTTGGGGGCACCCATGATGAAGGGAGCACCCTCGGTGAGTGCTGCGTAAGCATAGCACATAGAGGGAGCGATGTGCTCCTTGTCGTCGGCCTTCATAGCAGCCTCGAGGTCGGCCAGATGGTAGTGTACCTTCTCGTCGACGGGCACGTAAACCTCGGTGGAAGCAGCCCAGAGCACTACTACACGGTCAACACCGGTGGTTTTCTTGAAGTTGCGGATGTCCTCGCGGAGAGCTTCAACCATCTCCCAGCGGGTCTTGCCCTTCATGATGTTGTCGCCGTCGAGGCGCTTAGCGTAGTTGTGGTCGAAAGCGGCCTTCATGGGCACGATCTTCTCGAGCTCGTCCTTTACCGGCTCGATATCCTTCTCCTTGAGCACTTCGGCGTGCATTGCGCTCTCGTAAGCGTTGGCGGGATATACGTCCCACGAGCCGAATACGATGTCGTTGAGGTCGGCCAGGGGCACGATTTCGTTGTATTTGAGATATTTCTTGTCAGCGCCTTCTCCTACACGGATTTTATCGTACTGTGTCATGGAGCCAACGGGCTTGGCAAGGCCTTTGCGGGTCATCAGAACGCCGGTCATGAAAGTGGTGGACACTGCACCCAGACCAACAACCAATACGCCGAGTTTGCCCTCGGCTTTCTTTACATTACTCATTTCGGTAAATATAAGTTTAAGTTTTTTCCTGTGTTTCTTATGGTTAAATAATTCTCATATTTGCGCAGGGGGCATGTCTCCGGTCGGAGAGTTGCGCTCCGCATCCCGTCGGCGCTATGCAGGTGACGGGCAACCCTTTTTAAAGCAATATGTGAGGCTTTTTATGGTTCGGCCTTAAAAAACCGCGTAAAAGTACACATAAGTTTGCAATTGCAAAATTATTTGCGTGGTAAAATTTGTATTATTTCGCAAATAAATCGTAAAATTCGCCGATTTCAATTAAATTATGTTAAATTGTGCCCCGTCATGAGGCAATTGTGCAAACTTGTGTTAATTGAGCTGTGGCGGATTTTTAAGGCATTTTCCTGATTTTTTTTTACATTTCTTTTCCCGAAACGATGTGTAAATGGAGGCTGCATGGATCAGCGTGGGGAGACGTAGGCGGCGTAGCGGGAGATGAAGCGTCGGAAGGGGGCGATGCGCATCAGGCCGTACTCGAAGACGAGGTAGCCGAGGAGGGCGCAGGCTATACCGAGGCTGACGTCGATGATGTAGTGGTGGGAGGTGTAGACGGCGGTGAACCATATGCCTAAGGTGACCACGCCGAGGAAGATGCGCATCCACATGGGTGTGCGTGTGCGCAGCGAGTAGATGAATGCCACGAGGGTGTAGGCCGAATGGAGCGAGGGCACGGCGGCAAACACGTTGGCGTTGCGGCCGTAGAGGCCGTTGAAGATGCCCAGACCGGTCATTTGGTCGAAGGCTCCGAGGCCGGCCACGTCGCCGGGGGTGCCGAGGATGAAGTCGAAGCCGTATTTGGCCACGTACCATGGCGGGGCGGCGGGGTGGATGTAATATCCGGCGAAACCGATGAAGTTGACGAAAAGGAATACGAGTGCGAAATGCAGGTAGCCCTTCACCTGGCGGTCAAAATAGAGGTAGAGCCCGAAGAGGATGGGCACCGGCACCCAGCATAGGTAGAAAAATCCGCCGAGAAAGTCCATCACCGGTGAGGTGTGGAGGGCGAAAAACTCGTTGGGGGTCACCACTTGGCCGGCGGCGGTGGTGATGCCGAAGAGCTGTTTTTCAGTGTTGTAGATCCCCTCGATGTCAACGGGGTTGACCTCGTAGTTGTGCACGATGTTCATCCAGTCGTATGAGATGCCGAAGACCACAAAGGGGAGCAGGGCCACCAGCATGCGCCGGGTCATGCCCGAGGCGAAGAAGAGGGCGGCAAGCAGTAGGGCTATCCATACGTGCTCGGGTCGCAGCCCTACGCAGAGGGCTGTCACGGCCAGCCATACGGCCAGCGCGCACAGCAGTGTGAGCGACTCGCGTCGTGTGGGGAGCTGCTTCATTTCTGATTTTTGAGGCCTTTGCGGCACACGTCGATGCGGGCAAAGGCGGTGATGTTGGCGAAGACGGCTATGACGGCCATGGCCGAGATGAGGATGATGAAGGCGGCGTTGGCCGACGAGGGGGCGCAGACACCGGTGATGCCGCAGGCCAGGCAGCCGATGGAGGTGACCACCACGCGCTCGGGGCGCTGCATGAAGCCTACCTTACACTCCAGCCCCACGCCCTCGGCGCGGGCGCGCACATAGCTTACCATCACCGAGCCCACCAGCGCCAGGAAGGCGATGAGGGCGCCGATTACCCATCCGTTCATGATCAGATAGTAGCTCAGGGCACCCACGGTGAAGAGCTCGCAGTAGCGGTCGAGCACCGAGTCGTAGAGGGCGCCGAAGCGGCTCACCATGTTGCCGATGCGTGCCACCTGGCCGTCGAGCATGTCGAAGAGCGAGAAGAAGATGGTGATGACTCCGGCCCAGATGATGAGGTCGAAGCGCGGATTGCCGGTGAGGTGGGCTTCGTAGCCGGCGTAGGCTATGACGCAGGCCGAGGCGAGGTTGCCCAGCAGGCCTATGGTGGTGACCATATTGGGCGTGACACCCATGCGGATGAGGGTGCGCACTATGGGATTTATGATGGCATAGATGAGCTGCTGCAGGCCGTCGCGCTCTTTCTTATAGTTGTCCTTAAGCATTTTTTTTGTACGGGTCTATATAGATGATAGTAATATTTGTGTCATTTGTCAGCTGCCGGCGGCAGGTCGCTTGCCGGGGCCTCGGGGTGATGGCGGTGGAAAGTGATCCTGTCGACAAATCGTATGGCGTACGGGTCGAACCGCGTGGGGACATAGACGAAGTTCTTCTGGAGCAGGAAGTTCCATGCGAGCGACACGATGAGCGACACGCTCAGTCGGGCGGCGGCGAAGATGCCGTCGGGCTTGAATCCGATGCTCTGCAGCCATGTGATGCTCTGCAGCAGGTGGTCGAGTAGCGTGGTGCCGCCGAGGTTGAGCACGAAGCTGCCGCCCCATATCAGGAAATATTTCACCGCCACGGCCTTCACCGCGCAGTGCTCGGCGCGGAAGGTGAAGCGGTAGTTTATGCAGCAGTTGACGATGCCCCCGATCACCAGACCGATGGCGGTGGAAAGAAACGAGCGGAGCGAGGCCGTGCCCAGGGGGAGGAACACCCATGCGTAGAACACGAAGCACACGCCCATATCGATCCACGATGCTATCTGCGATGACACCGACGAGCGCAGGAAGGTAAAAATCCCCTTGCCGGTGAGAAATTTGCGCGCCACTCTGCGGGTGAAGCTCTCCTTGGCGCTGTCGGGCGCCTCGGAGGGTTGCTGCGGGGTGGGATTGCTGATGTTCGGGTCGTTGCTCATTGCTTATATGGCTCTTTGCGCGCGGCGAGGCTCGGGGGCGCTCACTTGCGGCTTTGATTCTGTTGTTTGACGGCTGCGATGACAGCCTTGGCGATGCTCGAGGCCGCCTCCGTGCGGCAGGCCGAGAAGCTGGGCCAGTCGTTGAAGTCGATGATGCTCAGCGAGCCGTCGTCGGCCTGGATGCACTCGCCGCCGTAGACCATGATGTTGAGCTCGCGGGCAGCCTTGGTGCAGATGGCTTTGAGCTGCTCCTCGGTGTGCTTCATCTCCTCCTTCTGCATCTTGGCATCCTCCGGGTCGAAGGGGCGAAACCAGTGGAAGAACGAGGTGCCGGCGACGCCGTAAAATTTCACCAGCTGTCCCGGCAGGTGGCGCGAGATGACGGCACGCTTGAAGCCGCGCAGGAAATACTCCTGGAGCACATCCTGCGCCTCGTGGGCCGAGCGCACGTAGCTCACATCCTCGGCATGCTGGGCGTGGAAGTCGCCGCGCTTTATCCAGCATTGCTGCATGCCCATGCGTATGAGCCGCGGCTTCACCACCTCGTCGGTGTCCACCACTATGCTCTCGGGGTAGGGGATGCCGCTGCCGAGCAGTATGCGCGCCTGGCGCTCGCGGATACAGTTCTCGATGCCGTAGCCCGAGTTGATCACCAGCCGTCCGCTGTCCTCCAGCTGCTGCAGCAGCTCGGTGGAGCGCTTCTCGCGGCACATATTGATGATCACCGGCTCCTTGGCCGCGCCTGCGATAAACTGCTCCTCGCTGTAGATGCGCACCTCGCAGCCGCGTTTGCGCAGCTGCTCAGCCACGGTATTCATGATCGTGGCGTCGTTGCCGATATGATTGGGGGAGAAAGCCCCTGCGCGCATTATTGCGGCAATCTGCGTGGTTGACATGGCTGTGAGGATCGGTTTATCGGCGCAAAGTTAGCACAATTCCCTTAAAAGCCCAAAAAAAAGCGCACCGTCCACCGCCGGGGGTCAGCGGGGGGTGAAGCCGAGGAGGGCGCGGCAGAGGGTGCGGTCGGCGTGCACCAGCTCGGCAAGGGTGGTGTCGCAGCCGGGGGTGGAGTCGCACCCAGTGGCAGCGGTGAGGGGGGTGAGGCGCACTTCTACCTGCTCGTCGTAGTAGGCTTCGTGGATGTAGTTGATTTCGAAGCGCGAGAGGCGG
>CAJLLX010000077.1 GCA_905207535.1 uncultured Muribaculaceae bacterium
ATCATCGGAGAATTGGTCAAGTGAAATACGCATTAATTTAATTCATCCAACAGGTTTATATCCCTTGTAAATAAAAAAATCGTAAGCGCTTTTCCGGTCACTGCCGGGCGCCCGTTGTAGCGTATATGGATATAACAAACGGACACGCCCTAAGGGTGTGCCCGTCATGCAGTTTTTTTATGTCGTAGCGTCTTAGTCGCTGATCATCAGCGCGGTAGCCATAGCGGCAATCCCCTCTTCGCGTCCGGTGAACCCGAGGCGCTCGGTGGTGGTGGCCTTCACCGACACGCGGCCGGCGTCCACGCCCAGGTCCTCGGCCACATTAATGCGCATCTGCTCTATGTAGGGGAGCATCTTGGGCGCCTGGGCCATGATTGTGATGTCGGCATTGCCGGTGCGGTAGCCGCGCTCAGCGGCCATCTCCACGCAGCGGCGCAGCAGCATGCGCGAATCGGCTCCGCGCCAGCGCTCGTCGTTGTCGGGGAAGTGTTTGCCTATATCTCCCAGCGCCAGAGCGCCAAGGATAGCGTCGCAGAGGGCGTGGAGCGCCACATCGGCGTCGCTGTGGCCCAGCAATCCGGTGCGGTGGGGGATATCCACCCCGCAGATGATGCATCGCCGGCCCTCGGTGAGCCGGTGCACATCAAATCCGTTGCCTGTGCGTATATCTTTCATCGTTTGCCGAAGAGGTTTTTCAGGCCGTCCATGTCGAAGGTGAGGGTGAATCGCAGGGTCTGGTCGAGGGGCGAGGTCTGCGCCGTGGCCAGCATGTAGGAGGCGTCGAGGCGCACCACATTGAGCGAGAAGCCCGCTCCGAAGCCGAAATACTGGCGGTTGCCCTTGTATTCGCTCTCGTGGTAATAGCCCGCACGCAGGAAAAACTGCTGATTGTAGCTGTATTCCGCGCCGAGGCTCCAGTTGATCTCGCGCAGCTCCTCCTTGCCGCCGCCGGGGGCGTCGCTGAAGCTCTTGAAGATGCCGGTGATGGGCGACATATCCTTCCAGTCGTCGAGCGCCTTCTGATATGCCTCCTGGTCCTCGTTGCCGTCGGCGTCGGTATAGTCCTGCTGGCGCGGACGGGTGGGCACGAGCAGCTTATTGAGGTCCAGACTGAAAGCTAAGGTGTGGTAGTCGGCCAGGGGGAACATGAACGAGGTGCCCAGGCGCAGGTTGGTGGGGAGGAAAGCGGGGTTGTTGCCGTTGTCGTACGACACCTTCGTACCGATGTTGGAGATGTTGAAGCCCAGCGACCACTGGCACTCGTTCTGCCCGATGATGGGATAGGTGGTGAAGTAGCCCGAGAGGTCGGCGGCGAAGGCCGAGGCGCCGGTGTTGTTGTCGCCCACGTCGGAGGTGTTGTAGCCGAGGTCGGAGTAGATGTAGCGGAACACTACTCCCATCGAGAATTTCTCGGAGAGCTTGCGCGAATAGCCCACATCCACAGCCATCTCGTAGGGGTTGATGCTGTTGGTCACGCCGGCCACGTCGGTGGTATTCACCTCACCCAGTGAGAAGTAGCGCAGCGAGGCGCTGATGGCCTGATTGTCGTTGGAGCCTATTTTCCAGTATCCGGCGAGGTTGGCAAGGAAGATGTCGTTGACAAGTTTGCGCAGCCACGGGGTGTAGCTCAGCGACACCGCCCCCTGCGAGTAGGCGAAGGCATACTTCGAGGGGTTCCAGTACTGCGAGTTGGCATCGGGATCAGTGGCGGCGCCGAGGTCGCCCATCGACGCGCCGCGGGCATCGGGAGCGATGCTCAGAGAGGTGACGCCGGTCTGCACCGGGTTGAATTCGTTCTTTATATCATCCTCTGCCACAGCCACAAAGCTACCCGCAGCAAGCATGCATGCCACCACAAGGGCCACATGCCGCATCAGGCGCAGGGGAGCCGGGGTGCAGCCGAGTATTTTTTCAGTTTTTTTCATCTTGCTTTTCATCAGCTGATTATGTACCTGAAAATATAACTGAAAAATACCGTTTTTATTGCCCGGCACCCTTTCACATTTTTTTCAGGCATGAAGCAGGGGAGCGCGGAACTGGCGGCAGGGGAGTCGCGGACCGATTGCGGGCGGGGGAGTTCATCTCAGATTGCGGGGATGATGCAGGAGTATCTCCTCGCGCAGGTGCGAGGTGTCGAGATGGATGTAAATCTCGGTGGTGGCCACGCTTTCATGGCCCAGCATCTGCTGGATGGAGAGCAGATTGGCGCCCCCTTCGAGCAGATGGGTGGCAAAACTGTGGCGCATGGTGTGGGGCGAGATGGTTTTGGTCACTCCGGCGGCCTCGGCGAGGCGGCGCACGATGGTGAAGATCATCTGGCGTGTGAGCCTGTGGCCGCGGCGGTTGAGAAAGAGTATTCCCTCCTCGCCGGGCTTGATTTTCACCTCCGTGCGGCTCCCGTGGAGGTATTCCTGAATCCTGTCGGCCGCTACGGGCGACATCGGCACTATCCGCTCCTTCGAGCCCTTGCCCAAGACGGTGATGAACCCCTCGGCGAAGTTGATGCGCCCTATTTCCAGGTTGGTGAGCTCGCTCACGCGCAGTCCACAGCCGTAGAGGGTCTCCATGATGGCGCGGTTGCGGTCGGCCTCGGCGCTGTCGGGGTCGATGGCGGCGATAAGGGCGTCTATCTCGCTGAGGGTGAGCACTTCGGGCAGATGGAGTCCCGGCCGCGGGGTCTCGAGCAGCAGCGAGGGGTCTTCGGCGATGAAGTCGCTGATCCTGAGGAAATGAAAAAACGATTTGATGCCCGACACTATCCGCTTGCGGGTGGTTTCGGCTATGCCGAGCTCGAAAAGGGCGGCGGTAAACTGCTCCAGCGCGGGATATGTGACCTCGCGCAGGGGGGTGTGCTCGGCGGCGAGCCATGCGGTGAGTTTCTCCACATCGCGCCGGTAGGCCTCGGCGGTGTTGGCACTCAGGCCGCGCTGCAGGCGCAGGTAGCCGTTGTATTCGCGCAGCAGCGCCTCGATGTCGGGTATCTGCCTCACATCACTATCTTGAAAATCTGGTGGGGGAGCGCTCTGCGGGCCACGAAGATGCCGGTGTAGCCGTCGGTGAAGCCCATGCCGTACTCTGTCACGTCGCAGAGATACTTCCATATGCGCTGCATCTGCGGCAGGGTGGTGAGGTTGCGCAGGAATATGACCACATCGCCGTTGGCCAGCAGCTGCTGCACATACTTTTTCAGTATCTCGCCGTGGCTCTCATGATACTGATTGACAAGCACAAACGGCTCTACTACGCCCAATAGCTCCGGATCGGGGTGGCGCTCGGTGTGCCACACGTGCACCTTCGAGCGGGGGATGGCGCGGTTGAGGATCACGGTGGTCACTTCGTGGCCGTGACCCACCTCGAGCACATGGGCCGGATTGAAGTAGCAGAGCACGCGGAAGAGGAGCCACGCCTCGGGCACCGACATATCTTTGCCGGCGAAAATCTCGTTGAAACCCGTCTTGCGCGAGCGCGGACAGAAGGCCGCGATCTCGGCATAGGCGTAGTAGCGCGCATCTTTCTCACCTATCACCTTGGTAATGAAGTCGAAAGCGAAAGGGGAGTGCACGCCGTAGCCGCGGCTGCGCCATAGCATCTTGGGGTATTCAAAGAGTCGTCGCAGCATTATTTTTCGGAGGTTTGTTCGTCGGGTTTGTTATCGGGATTCTTGTGCAGCAGATTGAGCACCACGGTGGCGAGGAGCAGCAGGTAGATGAGTATCACGGCCACGCGGGCGGCGGCCACGGTGGTGGTCACCGACTGCGGTGCGAAGGTGAACTCTACGGTGTGCCTTCCGGCGGGGATGCGCAGAGCGCGGAGCACATAGTTGACGCGGGCTATCTCGGCGGGCTTGCCGTCGATCGTGGCCTCCCAGCCCCACGGGAAGAAGACCTCGGAGAAGACTGCCACGCGGTCTGTAGCGGTGTTGGCGGTGTAGGTGAGGCGATGGGGCGCGTAGGTGGTCTCGGTGATGGTGGCGGTGCTGTCGGGGGCGGCTGTGGTGAAGTTGGCCAGGGCTGCGGCGAAGCGCTTGTCGGCCACGGCCTGACGGGCCGGGTCGAGGGTGTCGAGGGCATCCATCTCGGCGTCAGCCCCCTCCACATAGTCCACACGGTCTACAAACCATGCGTTGCCCAGCGCCCCGGGATTGTTGGCAAGCTGCCCGTCGGCGGTGATTATATACTTGGCGTTGAGCATACTGAGCACATTCATATCGGCCTCGCTCACCTTGCCGGAGGTGAAGTGGCTCAGGTGACGGTCTATGAGGTCCTGATAGCGGCTGAGCTTGGCGGCGTGGTAGCCTCCGATGGCTTTGTGGCGATAGGAGGGTGCGGCCTGATAAAATTCCGGTATGTTCATCACACGGTAGTTCATGGCCGTATCGGCGAGGATGACGCGGTCGTTGGCGGTGAGGGGGAACATCTCGGTGGCGCTCACCTCGGGGGAGCAGAAGCTCTCGTGGTTGAGGTAGCGCTTGTTGACGGTGTAGAGGTCCACACACACCAGCAGGCCTATCATGGCGGCGCCCATCCATGCCTTGGCCTTACCCTGCACGCAGAGCATCAGGCATCCGAAGGCCAGGAGGATGAAGAGCAGCGAGCGCAGCGAGTCGGCGCTCACTATCGAGTGTCGCAGGTCGGTGACGGCGGCGGCTATGGCGGGATTGTCGATGGAGAAGACGCTCAGGGCCTCCTTGGGGTATCCGGCCTGGATGAGCTGATAGCCGATCATCTGCGAGATCTGCTGGTCGCCCTCGGTGATGGCGGGGCCGTAGATGCCGGGGAAGAGCCATCCGGCGATGCAGAGCAGCGCCGTGATGCCGAAGGAGAGGTAGATTTTGCCCATGTAGCGCTGACGCACCTCGCGGGCCGGGGTGCTGAGCACTTTTTGCAGCGCCAAGATGCCCAAAAGCGGGATGGTGAACTCGGCTATCACCAGAATGCTCTCCACGGTGCGGAAGCGCGAGTACATCGGCATGTAGTCGATGAATAGGTCGGTCATCCACTGCAGGTTGCGCCCCAGTGCGAGCCCCACGGAGAGGAGGGTGAGCACAAGGAGCGTCCATTTTATGGGTCCGCGCACTATGAAGCAACCCAACACGAAGAGTGTCAGTATGATAGCACCCACGTAGACCGGGCCGTTGGTCCCTTCAGGCTCGCCGAAATAGCGGCTGACATAGTTGGCCACGTAGCCCTGCTCCATCTCGTTGAGCTGCGACATCACTTTGTCGGCATCCTTGGCGTCGGCTACCGATGTGGGGCGCATGTTGCCGGCCACCGGCATGGCCGATGCACCACCCTTCACATCGGGGATGAGCAGGGTGAAGGTCTCGGAGCGCCCGTAGCTGTATTGGGTGATGTAGTCGCGGTCGAGGCCCGAGGTTTTCTCTCCGGCGGCCCCGGCGTCGGCTGCCGTGAGCTCGGAATGGCCTCCGCGCATGGTCTCTTTAGAGTATTCGTAGGTGTTGTAGAGGCTTGGCATATTGGCCGTTA
This sequence comes from uncultured Muribaculaceae bacterium, assembly GCA_905207535.1. Classification (GTDB taxonomy): domain Bacteria; phylum Bacteroidota; class Bacteroidia; order Bacteroidales; family Muribaculaceae; genus UBA7173. Next base: position 5,487 of record CAJLLX010000077.1, read on the forward strand.
CGGCTAATATGGCCCCCACGGCGAGCGCACCGGTGGCGGTGAGCCAGCGGCGGTAATCTTTTTTGCGGATAGCCTGCACGAGGTAGGCGATGGAGAGCCCGGCGATGACCATCAGGAAGTAGTAGCTCATCTGCACGTGGTTGCTCTGGATCTGCATCATGGCAAACAGGGCTGCCAGGGCGCTGCCGGTGAGCCAGCGGCCGCGGTAGGCCATGATTACACCGGCTATCGTGGGGGGTACATAGGCCAGAGTGACGAACTTCCATATGTGTCCGGCGCCGATGATGATGATGAAGTAGGTGGAGAAGCCCCACGCCACGGCGCCTATCAGTCCGTAGTACCAGCGCACTCGCATGGCGGCCATCAGTATGATGAATCCGGCCATCATCATGAAGAGCAGATTGGATGGGGAGGGGAGCCCTGCGCCGTAAACCTTTGTAATCCAGGAGAACAGCGAGTCGCTGGGATATGTGGGCGAAATCTGGAAGGTGGGCATGCCGGAGAAGAGCGAGTTGGTCCATCGCGGAGCGTCCTCGCCGGTGGCTTCGGCGTAGGCTTTCACCTCCTGACCGATGGCCGCGCCCTGCTGCATGTCGTGCTGACGCAGCTCGTTGCCCATGGTGGCGTCGGGATAGAAATATGCCAGCGCCAGCAGCGCAGCCGCCGCCAGCGAGATGAAAAATCCATAAAACTGCGGCCGTCGCACCGCTGCCAACAGATTGCCCCACATTTCCTTTATCGCTTTCATAGCCAGTGTCTTTTTTATTGATGGATAGGACGCACGAGCCGTGCGTCCCTACATCTCCCACAGTCTCCCCTGCCCCTTTTATTCAAACACCCAGGTGATGATGCCGGTTTGCACGGGTGAGCCCTCCAGCACCGAAAATCTGCACTCCATTGAGCGCTGCACGCATGCCTGACGCATCTGCGCATCGCCGGCAGCGGTGCCCGAACTCTTTGCGGCATAATAACTTGCCGAGGTCACGCGCCCCTGCGAGTCGACCTTCACCCTCACCGCTATGGTGCCGAGCTTTTTGCCGCGCACCGAGGTGAAATGCTCTATGGTGCGCCCGGCGAGGCCGTTGCCGGGGGTGCCGACCACATTGCCTTTGGAGCCGCTCCCCTCGGCTGCGCCGGGAGTGCCTTTCCCTTTGCCGCCTCCGAAGGCTTTGGCGGTGGCCTGAGCTACATTTTTCTTGGTTTGCTGCTGCTTTTTGGCCTCCTGACGCTGACGCTCCTTCTCCAGCTCCTCCTTGGTGGGGCCTTTGGGCTCTTTCTTCACCTTGGCGGGCGAGGGGCGCTCGGAGGTGGTCACCTTGGGCTGTGTGGCGGCTTCGCCATGGTTTTCGAGGTCGGGGGCATCCTGAGTGGGCACATCGGCGGTGACGTCGCTCGGCGCCGGCTCATCTACGGGCGCCACGGGGTCGGCGATGTCGCCGGTGCGCACAAATTCGCCCGAGGCATAGAGATCTTCCACCGGCTCGAACACTATCTCCTCCGAAGGTTGGGGCGGAAGCTCCTTCCACCCGGCCGGAGGATATGTGAGGCAGGTGAAGATAATGGCCAGAAGCACAATGAGATGGAATATCACTGTGCCGGCTATGGCATATATGCGGTCCTTAGTCAATTGGGTTACGGTTTTAGTTTGACGTTGCGGGCGCTGCGGCTGCGTTGTTGTCCACATCGGCCACGGGCACCGGGGTGACGGGTGCCGACGTGGGGAGGGGAGTGGCTACCGGCTTGGTGGCCAGCACCATATGGAGATTGTGCTGCGCTCCGGCCGACAGCACCTCCACGATCTTGCCGTAGGGCACTTTCTCGTCGGCATACAGCGCTATGAAGCCTGCCGAATCCTGCTGCTGGGCGAGATTGAGGAAGGGCACGAGGGCGTCGGCCTCAAGGGGCTGCGGCTGCTCCTCGCCGGTGGAGGCGTAGAGACGCTCCTCGGCGTCGATATAGACGCGGGTGGTGGGTTTGATGGCGCTCTGCTCGGTGCTCTGGGGCAGGTTCACCTCCAGACCTGTGGGAAACACGAAGGTGGAGGTCACCATGAAGAAGATGAGCAGCAGGAAGATGACGTCGGTCATCGACGCCATCGAGAAGGCCGCCATGAGTTGTTGTTGTCGTTTCAGCACGGTAATATCTTGTTTTGTTGCTGTCGGAGGATTAGATGGCCGGCTCGTTGAGCAGGTCCATGAACTCCATCGATTTCGATTCGAGCAGATTCATCACCGAGTTGATGCGCGCCACGAGGTAGTTGTAGGCGAAAAGTGCCACAACGCCTACCACGAGGCCGGCTACGGTGGTGACAAGGGCGGTGTAGATGCCCGATGAGAAGGTGGAGATGTTGGCCGAGGTGCCCTGTGAGGCTATGGCGTAGAAGGCCTGCACGATACCTATCACAGTGCCGAGGAATCCGATCATCGGCGCACCGGCGGCGGTGGTGGCCAGCCAGGGGAGCCCCTTCGAGAGGTTGGCGATCTCGATGTTGCCGGTGTTCTCCACGGCGGCGAGGATATCGTTGACGGGGCGGCCTATGCGGCTGATACCTTTGGCGATAAGGCGCGAGTAGGGGGAGCCGTTTTTCTTGCAGAGATTGAAGGCGCTCTCTATCTCACCCTCGTGGATGTAGTCGCGGATGCGCTTCATGAAGGTGGTGTCCTCTTTGGCGGCGCGGTTCACTACTATGGCACGCTCTATGAAGATATAGATACATACCACCGAGAGGATGGCCAGGACTATCATCAGCGGGCCTCCCTGCAGGCAGAGATCCCACAGAGAGAGTTCGGTTTGGGTGGTTGCGGCCTGGCTCATGGCGTTGGTCGCCGGGGTGCCGGTAATTGCGGCGTCGAGAAGTGTCATTGTCGTTGACGGTTGGGCTATTGTGGTGTTTGACGGTGATTGATTTGCTGGGGGACTACTTGAGGCAGGCCTTGTAGCGGCGGATGGTCTCGGGGAAACCTAAGTAGAGGGCGTCGCTGATGAGTGCGTGGCCAATGGACACCTCGTTGAGGAAGGGCACCTGCTCCTTGAAGTAGCGCAGATTCTCGAGGTTGAGGTCGTGGCCGGCGTTCACTCCCAGTCCGGCCTTGCGGGCGGCTCTGGATGCCTCCACATAGGGAGCTACGGCTTTCTCAGGGTCGTGGGGATACTCGTCGGCGTAGGGCTTGGTGTAGAGCTCCACACGGTCGGCGCCGGTCTTGGCGGCCATGCGGATGTTGTCGCAGTCGGTGCCCACGAAGATGGAGCTGCGGATGCCGGCCTCGCGCAGGGTGTCGATGATGCCGGTGAGAAATTCCAGGTTGGGCTCCACGTCCCATCCGGCCGACGAGGTGAGCGCGTCGGCGGCATCGGGCACGAGGGTCACCTGTTCGGGTTTCACCTTCAGCACCAGGTTCATGAAGTCGGGGGTGGGATACCCTTCGATGTTAAATTCGGTCTTGATCAGCGGACGCAGGTTGAACACATCCTCGCGGCGTATGTGGCGCTCGTCGGGGCGGGGATGCACCGTGATGCCGTCGGCGCCGAAGCGCTCGATATCCACTGCCACACGGCTCACATCGGGGGTGTTCTCTCCGCGGGCGTTGCGCAGGGTGGCTACTTTATTGATATTTACGCTCAGATTGGTTGTCATATTCCATTTCTATTCGCGGAGCCGCAGGGGCGTGGCTATTATGGCGTACGGCGGCTTCCAATGTCTAAAAATCTTTAATAACCCTCTGTTTGTTTTCACTAAAAAGGGATTATTCTGTATCTTTGTACCCGTCAGCTCCGGATTGCGGAGCTTCACGGATATTTGGCCACAAAATTACTCAGAAATTTCAAGAGTGCACCAATAAAATCGCGATTATTTATTGCCGACAAGTGAATATTTCCCGCCGGGCTCCCATTTTTCGGCCTCCGGCAGCGGTGCACGCCCGCTATATAACGAAGCATACAACGTCTCAAAGTGAATTATCAGCAACACGACATATTGAAGCAGTTCATCTCCGGCTCTCTCAGCCGCCCGGAGCAGCTCGAGGCCATCTGGCCGCAGCAGCCCGAGGCGAGTTTCCTCCTCGTGGCCTGCGCTCCCGAGGACTATAGCGCCTCAGGCATAGCCAAGGCGGTGGAGGACTGCGACGCCCAGCTCCTTGGGCTGTCGGTCACCGGCATGCGCGATGCCGCCGGACGTCCGGTGGCGGCTCTCACCG
>CAJLLX010000078.1 GCA_905207535.1 uncultured Muribaculaceae bacterium
ATTCAATGAGGAACGAGTCGCAAATAAATCTCTCTATTTTGATGCGGTTGCCCTGCATGTTAATTTGCCAAAACCGCTGTAAACGACTGTGAACTATCGTGTGAGACTCCGCCGGGGCGTTACATCTTTTTTAACTCTCGGGGAGCAAACATCCACGCCCACGGCGTGTTATACTTTTGAATCGCGAAGAGACCGCGGCCCGGGCGCTGAGGTCTCTCCCCCGACCGACAACTAAAACTAACCAACTGAGATTAAACAACCGAAATTATGGAAACTTATCGTCATTGCCGCCGCTGCCACCATGCACTGGCCATTGCAAAATTCATCCTTCAGACCGCTACGGTGGTCACCGGTATCCTGGCCGTTCATGAGCTCGACCGCATCCATCACCGTCTGAAAAAAATCGAGAAGAAAGAGCAGCACCATCTGCTCTGACCGCTTTCCGACTCATTTTCGGTGATTGAAGAAAGAATACACAGGCGCGGTGTCCGCTTCCCGGATGCCGCGCCTGTGCTCTGGCAGCATATCCCCCGTTTCCGTGCCTTGAGCTGCTAAAAATCGCGGGTAATTTGTGAGATACGCAAATTTTTCGCTAATTTTGCCGCGATTTCTCCGCCACACATTAATTAAAAGAAATTTTTACAGGCAACACCATGGTTAAGAACCTCGTCATAGTAGAGTCCCCCTCAAAAGCTAAAACAATCGGAAAATTTCTCGGCCCCGACTATACCGTCATGTCGAGCTACGGCCACATACGCGATCTGCGCAAGCACAAATTCTCCATCGACGTAGACCATGGCTTCGAGCCTGAATATGAGATCCCCGACGATAAGAAGGCGCTCGTATCAGACCTTCGCAAGGCCGCCAAGGAGGCACAGATGGTGTGGCTCGCTTCCGATGAGGACCGCGAGGGAGAGGCTATAGCCTGGCATCTCTACGAGGTGCTCAAACTGAAGCCCGAAAACACCCGCCGCATCGCCTTCCACGAAATCACGCGGCAGGCCATCCTCGATGCCATAGCGCATCCGCGCACCATCGACCTCAACATGGTCGACTCGCAGCAGGCCCGCCGAGTGCTCGACCGCATCGTGGGCTTCGAGCTGTCGCCGGTGCTGTGGAAGAAAATCAAACCTGCGCTGTCGGCCGGCCGCGTGCAGTCGGTGGCCGTGAGGCTCATCATGGAGCGCGAGAACGAGATCAAGCGCTTCGTGCCTGAAGAATATTACCGCGTGAACGCCACGCTGGCTACTCCCGCCGGGGAGGAGGTCAACGCCGAGCTCTCTCGCCGTCTCACCGGCAAGGAGGCAGCCCGCGATTTCCTCAGCGACTGCGCCGACACCACCTTTACCGTGACCGATGTGGCCGTGCGCCCTGTGAAAAAGTCGCCCGCTCCCCCCTTCACCACCTCCACCCTGCAGCAGGAGGCCGCCCGCAAGCTCGGATTTACTGTAAGCCAGACCATGATGGTGGCTCAGCGCCTCTACGAGGCCGGACACATCACCTACATGCGTACCGACTCGCTCAATCTCTCCTCGCTGGCCATCGACGCCATCAGCAAGGAGATCACCTCGGCCATGGGGTCGGAATTTCTCAAGGTGCGCCACTACCACACCAGCTCCAAGGGCGCTCAGGAGGCTCACGAGGCTATCCGTCCGACATACGTCGACAAACAGACCATCGACGGCACGCCCCAGGAGAAGCGCCTCTATTCGCTGATCTGGAAGCGCACCATGGCCTCGCAGATGGCCGACGCCGAGATAGAGAAGACCACAGTGGAGATTCAGCCGGCGTCGCGTCCGGAGCATTTCAGCGTCAAGGGTGAGGTGATCACCTTCCCCGGCTTCCTCAATGTCTACATCGAGAGCCGCGACGACGACGCAGCCGACGACACCACCGACGGCATGCTCCCCGCCATGCGCAAGGGCGATGTGATGACCCTGCGCTCGCTCATTGCCACCGAGCGCTTCACCCAGCAGCCGCCGCGCTACACCGAGGCCTCGCTGGTGAAGAAGATGGAGGAGCTGGGGATCGGCCGCCCGTCGACCTACGCCCCCACCATTTCCACCATCCAGCAGCGCGAATATGTGGAGAAGGGCGAGAAGCCCGGCACCGAGCGCTCCTACGCCGTGCTGACCCTCGCCAATGGCAAAATCACCGAAACAGAGCGCACCGAGACCGTAGGCTCGGAGCGCGACAAACTGATACCCACCGACATAGGCGAGGTGGTCAACGACTTCCTCACCGACTACTTCCCCGACATCCTCGACTACGACTTCACCGCCCGCATCGAGGAGAAATTCGACGAAATCGCCGAGGGCAAACTGCGCTGGAACAGCGAGATAGAGCAGTTCTACTCCAAATTCCACCCCACGGTAGACTCGGCCATGAACATCCGCCTGGAGCACAAGGTAGGCGAGCGCGTGCTGGGCAAAGACCCCGCCACCGGCAAACAGGTGTCGGTGAAAATCGGGCGTTTCGGCCCGATGATCCAGCTCGGCGACGGCGAGGGGGAGGAGAAGCCTCAGTTTGCCTCTCTGCTCAAAGGGCAATCGGTGAGCACCATCACCCTCGAGGAGGCGCTCAAGCTCTTTGAATACCCGCGCAACATCGGCGAATACGAAGAGAAGCCCGTCACCGTGGCTATCGGCCGTTTCGGGCCCTATGTGAAGCACGACGGCAAATTCGTGTCCATCCCCAAGGAGATGTCGCCGGCCCACATCACCCTCGACGAGGCCATAGAACTGATCGATGCCAAGCGCGTGGCCGAGGCCAACCGCCTCGTCAAGACCTTCGACGAGGAGCCCGACCTGCAGATCCTCAACGGGCGCTATGGCGTATACATCTCCTACAAGAAGGGTAACTACAAGATACCCAAGACGGTAGCCGACCCCGCCGCCCTCACCCTCGAAGAGGCTATGGAGATAGTGCGGGCCCAGGACGCCAAGCCCCGCCGCACATCGCGTGCCAAAAAAAAATAACAGCTTGATATGAAGAGACTTCCCACAAAACCGGGCGCTGAGAAGCGCCGGTTCACACCCGATGTGGTGCGCACCTATGCCCCAGAGGCTCCCGCCGAGTTGATGGCCTTTCTCATCGCCTCGATGCCCGACCAGAAGCGCACCACCGTGAAAGAGATGCTCAAATATGGCCAGGTGATGGTCAACGGGCAGGTGCAGAAGCAGTTTAACCTCCCCCTGCAGCCCGGCGACGAGGTGAAAGTCAATTTCACCCGCCCCTTCGTGGTGTTCTACAACCGGCGCCTGCAGCTGGTGTACGAAGACGATGACATCATCGTCATAAACAAAGGGTACGGACTGCTCTCCATGGGCACCGACAAGATCAAGGAGGGTACCGCCTACAGCATTGTGCGCGAGTATCTTAAGACCAAGGATCCCTCCAACAAGCTCTTCATCGTGCACCGCCTCGACCAGCACACCTCGGGGCTGATGCTGATGGCCAAATCTATCGAAGCCAAAGAGCGGCTGCAGCACAACTGGAACAACATGGTGCGCCGCCGCCAGTATGTGTGCGTCACCGAAGGGAAACTCGACCCCGCCGACGGCGAGGTGCGCAGCTATCTGGCTGAAAATTCGCAGCATCTGGTCTACTCTACCGACAACCCCGAGGAGGGGAAGCTTGCCCTAACCCGCTATAAGACACTCAAATCGGCCAACGGCTACACCCTGGCCGAAGTGGAGCTGGAGACAGGGCGCAAGAATCAGATCCGCGTGCACATGCACGACCTGGGGCACTCCATAGCCGGCGACCGCCGCTACGGGGCCAAGACTTCGCCCATCCACCGTCTCTGCCTCCATGCGCGCACCATCAGCTTCATCCACCCCATGAGCCGTAGGCTGATGGAGTTCGCCACCCCCATCCCGGCCTCCTTCCTCGGCATGGTGAAATAGCCGGGGGGAGGCTTTAGGGGGGAGGCTTTAGGATTTGGACTTCAGGCGGGCGAGGAAGCGGAAGAGGCGGCTGGAATAGAGGGGGAGCATGAGGGCGGCGCGCCGCCGGCGCAGGGCGCTTTCGGCGTAGGGGATGATGAAGGATTGCCGTGTGGTGGCGATTCGGTCGAGGAAATCGGTGAGGCGGTCGGTGAAGCGGTGATCGGAGGTGAGCCGCGGTGCTCGGAGCATGGCGAGATAGGCGCTGTCGTCGCTGTCGAGCCTGCGAAGCCTGTCGATGAGGGCATCGATGGTGGGATAGTCGGCTGCATTGACGAAGGCTTCGGGATTGAAGTCGGTTTTGGCGATGTCGCTGCCCCAGTAGATCGGCACGGTGGGCGCTGCGAAGGCGTCGACAATCTTTTCGGTGACATAGCCGGGCACCATGGAATTTTCGAGCGCGAGATTGAATTTGTAATGGCGGAGGAAGTCGATTTTATCGGCGACGCATCCGCCGGTGTTGTTGCGGAAGCGCCCTCCGTAGGCCAGCGGGCGGAAGGCATCGACGGCGTCGATGATTTTCAGGCGCATAGGGTCGCAGTCGCCATAGTTGCGGAGCACCATGGAGCAAAATCCGCGGCCGAGGGCCTCGTCGTCGCTGATAGGGGGCGGATTGAGCGCCCGCTCATACTGATAGAACAAGTAGAGGGGGAAGCGCAGATGGCGCGGTCCGAAAGAGATGGCGTGAAAGGAGATGGCGTAGTCGCACTCGTTGAAGTCAGGGATATCGTTCTCGCCGGTGAAATAGACCTTGATGCAGCCGGAGTAGTCGTAGTGCGACGGGCCTTTACCGGCGCAGCGGGAATAGAAGAGGATATCGGGGGTGTCGGGCGAGGCGGCGTCGAGCACCGTTACGCGATGACGCGCCGCGAGGGCATCGACAAGGGGATTGTGATGCGGGTCGAACGACGACCAGAATTCCACAAATTTTACGGTTATATCACTCATGGGGGCGGAGGCTTCAGGCGACAAGGGGAGATCAGAGATGGACGAAGTGGCACTTGGCGCAGAAAGGATGGGGCTTACCGCTGACCCATGTGGCGCGGAGGGCTTGCGCCTCAGGCGAGTTGAGGACGTCGATGACAGGCTTTTGGGTGACATCGCCGAAGCAGTATTCGTCGGTGAAGGGTTTGGCGCAGCAGGGGGGCACCTTGCCGTCGTAGTTGATCTGGAAATGATTCCACATCAGGGGGCATTTGCGGATGCCGGGATCGCCGGGAAAATCGAGGCCTGTGACCTCAATCTCGGGGTGGAGGGCCGCTTCGGCCTTGGTAGCGACTACGACCTCGAGAAACTCGGGAGTGGAGAAAAATTTGTAATAGTCGAGGGGCACGGAGGTGGCGCATGCCAGATTGAAGTAGGTGAAATTGACGAACCCTACGTGATGCTCGGCGGCATATTTCACCAGCGCCGGCATGTCGCGGAAGTTCTTTTTGGTGATGACCATGTTGAACATCAGGTCGATATCGCGGTCGCGGACCAGAGGCGTGAGAGCGCGGAGATTGGCGTCGAGATTGGCGAAAGTGCCGCCGTGGCGGATAGTGTCGTAGGTGTCTCCGACGCCGTCGATTGAGATCTGTACAGTGTCGATATGAGGCAACACCGGGGTGATTCGCTCGATAAAGCCGGGGTGGTTGGCGTTGGTGGAGATGAAAATGACGATGCTTTTCTTCTTGGATTTGATATATTTGGCCACCTCCACGAGGTTGGGCGCAAAAAGGGTCTCCCCCATACCGGTGAGGCCCATCGACTGGACGTAGGGGTAAGTCTGGTCGATGATTTTCTTGGCGAGAGCGGTGTCCATGTTGCCCATCACGAGCTTCTTGCCGAAATCGTATTCGCGCGGGCAGGTGATGCAATGTAGATTGCATTTGTTGGTGAGCTCCAGCGAGAGGGTGGTAGGGAAGGGAATGGGGATGGATGCATCGCGCTTGTATTTACCGCGCACTGTCTTGATGAAATTGCGGGAAAACTTGAGGAGGTCGGCATTGAGGGATGTCTTCCTCACTATGAGCCAGGCTTTATGTAGTTTGCGTTTAGTGATCATTGTAGAAGGGGGTTAATTCCTGCCGGGGAGTGGCCAAATGTGGCGAAATCACGAAGTTACAAAAAAAGCCGGGAAGGTAGCGGGCAGCGATTGTTAAAAAATATTATAGCGGGAAGAGAGGGAGGAGGATTATCACGCGAGCTCGCGTGATAACTGGACGGGGCTATTTGAGGCCCCAGGTGGAGCGATCGAGGGAGCGGTAGGAGATGGCTTCGGTGATATGATGGGGGAGGATATCGGCGGAAGCATCGAGGTCGGCGATGGTGCGGGCGACTTTGAGGATGCGATCGTAGGCGCGGGCGGACATGTCGAAGCGGGTCATGGCGTGCTCGAGGATGGACATGGCTTCGGGGGTGGGACGGGCCCAGCGGGCGAGGAGGCGGGGTGTCATCTGGGCGTTGGAGTGGATGCCGGGGGTGTCGGCGAATCGGGCGGCCTGGATTTCACGGGCGCGGGTAACGCGGGCGCGGATGGCGGCGGATGATTCGCCGGGCTGAAGGCTCTGCAGCTCGGTAAAGGGGACGGGCATGATCTCTACCTGCAGGTCGATGCGATCGAGGAGCGGGCCTGAGATGCGGCCGAGATAGCGCTGCACCTGGGCCTGTGAACAGGTGCATTCTTTGGTGGGATGGTTGTAGTAGCCGCATGGACAGGGGTTCATGGAGGCCACGAGCATGAATCCGGCGGGATAGTCGATGGAATATTTGGCTCGGGAGATGCAGATGTGCCGGTCTTCGAGGGGCTGGCGCATCACTTCGAGTACTGTGCGGGAAAATTCGGGGAACTCATCGAGGAAGAGGACGCCATTGTGGGCGAGTGAGATCTCGCCGGGCATGGGATTGGTGCCTCCTCCGACGAGGGCCACGGGTGAAATGGTGTGATGGGGAGCTCGGAAGGGTCGGGTGGTCATGAGCATGGATCCGCTCTTGAGTTTTCCGGCTACGGAGTGGATTTTGGTGGTTTCGAGTGCTTCGCTGAGTGTGAGCGGAGGGAGGATGGAGGGTATGCGTTTGGCCATCATCGACTTGCCGGCTCCGGGAGGGCCAACAAGGAGGATGTTGTGGCCTCCGGCGCATGCCACTTCGAGGGCGCGCTTGACGCTTTCCTGGCCTTTGACGTCGGCAAAGTCGCAGTCGAAACTCTGAAAGGCGCGTGAAAACTCCTCGCGCGTGTTGACCACGGTGGGCTCCACCGTGGCGGTGCCCTGAAGGAAGTCGATGACCTGTCGGAGGTTGGTCATGCCGTAGACCTGCAGATTATTGACTACGGCGGCTTCGGTGGCGTTGGCAGCCGGGACGATCATCCCCTTCATGTGGGCCGCACGGGCCATGATGGCCATGGGGAGGACGCCCTTGACGGGGAGGAGGGTGCCGTCGAGGGATAGTTCGCCCATGATGAGGTAGTCGGCGAACTTGTCGTGGGCGATCTGCTCGTCGGCGGCGAGGACTCCGAGTGCGATGGGGAGGTCGTAGGCCGAGCCCTCCTTCTTGACGTCGGCGGGAGCCATGTTGACTACCACTTTTTTGCGGGGGAAATTGAATCCGCTCTGCTGTATGGCCGCCATGACGCGCTCGGCGCTCTCCTTGACGGCGGTGTCGGGCAGTCCGACCATGACATACTGAAATCCGGCGTCGGTGACAACTTCGATAGTGATGGATATGGCGTCGATGCCCTGCAGGGCGGCACCGTAGGTTTTGACGAGCATGGCCTTTGAAATGAGAGGTTTATGATTTTTTGACGGGCGGGATGAATCGGCGGGCACGACTGACCGAGGGGCCGCGATAGAGCACGGCTCCAGTGGAGTCGGCGACAATGAACCAGGGAGTGGAAGCGGGCGCTGCGCCGGCGAGCGCCGGGATGCTGTAGGGCGCCGGGCTCCAATAGCGCGAGATGAGGGGGGATGGATCGCCCGGATTTTGGCGGATTGCCGAGTGCCAGGCGGCTGTGTCGCGGTCGGTGGAGATGGAGATGATGGCGAGGTCGGAGGCGCTGCGTCCGGGAGTGAGGGTGGAGAGAGCCGAGGTGATGGAATCGGCGCTACGCTGGGCGTCGTCGGCGATGATGATCAGATTGGCAGCCGCGCGAGAGATGCGCACCGGCTCGAGGGAGTCGGCGGTGGAGAAGAGCTTGAATTCCAAGGGGATAGAGATGGAATCGAGGGGGACGGTGAGCGGGGCGATGAGCTCGCGGTAGGAAGCCATCTCGAGATTGCGCACCACCTCGGGGCGGAGTGCGGCGATGAGCTTAAGTGCCTCAGTCTCACGGCCTCGTGGGTCGTAGAAGTCGGTGAGGAGTGCTCCCGAGAGGAGCCGGTCGGGGTGGTCGTTGATTTCCTTTACAATGGCGGCATTGAGTGCTGCGGTGTCGTGGTCTCGGACCGCTTTGGCATTTTTGGCGAGGAACTCCGCCAGTCGCTCCGACTCCTTGCTGCCCTCCACCTCCATGTCGGCAGGGTCGGTGGTGTTGATACGCAGGTCGACGGTCTGTCCCGGCTCCACGATGAGGCGGCCGATGACGGCGCCCTGAGAGGTGTAGATGCGGATGAGTGTGGGATGGTCAGCCTGGGCGAGGGCCATGAACTTGCCGTCGACCGCGGTGGCGGTGACAGAGCGCACCGAGCCTCCGGAGAGGTAGATGAGGCGGAGATTGCCGGTGCCGAATCCGTCGACGATGCCGTTGATGCGAAATTGGCCCGATTCGGAGCATGCCGAAAGGAGCAGGAGCCAGAGGGAGGCAAAGATGGTGAAAAGCTTGTGGTTCATACCCACAAAATTAGCATAAAAAAGTGGAAATGAGAAACTGAAAGCGAAGAGGATATAAAAAAAGATAAGGAAAATCTCACGACTTCCCTTACCCGGATACATAGTAATATTACCAGTCAATCAATTCAGTAATAGCCTTTATTACTGCGAATCAAATATGTGTAAATAAGCAATGGATATGCAAATGTACAAGCATTTGAGGTGGCAGTGGCGCCACACGCAGTGCGCCGTGCCGTAGTTCAATAAGCTTCCCTTTCAGTCGGCATCATCCTAAAAAACAGAGGGGGATGTGCACATGTAGCCGGGTAAGCGTCGTAATGAGGGAAATGAGAAAGGGGTGTGGAACAAAGGATTGCAACCGGTCAGTTCTGAGGCACCGCCAAGCGCCAAGTCCAATAACCGGCAGATTTGCAACCCGTCCACACCCCAAGGTGTTTCCTGAGTGGTCAAAAATGCTCGATTTTTCCTGGACTGATAAAAGAGTGGCGGATTTCAGAATGAAAAATGCGAGTACAGCTACAAAATTTAAAATTCCTCATCAGTATTCATGAGCGGACTCTTCCGCTTTAGGGAGGGGGACCCTCAGGTCGCAAGGCGTCAAAAAAACTGATACCAAGCGATTCAGCTGAAATTTCTCAATTTCCTGTAAGTGCAAAGATACAATGCAAAATGCTGATTTACAAATATCCAAGCGAAAATGTATTTAAAAAGTATCACATTTTTTCTTTTCGGCAACTTTGCGGGGAGGGTGAGCGCTGATAATCAGTGGATTAACAAATTGCAGAATTTTTAGGGCAAGAGGTCAGGGCAACGGCATTGTAACTTTCCCGAGTTTGATATAAAATAGTCGAAAAATAATTTAACGAACTATTGCACAGTTC
>CAJLLX010000079.1 GCA_905207535.1 uncultured Muribaculaceae bacterium
GGTTGACGATGTCGCGCGGCATCCCCGCGAGCTTGGCCACATGTATGCCGAAGCTGTGCTCCGAACCTCCGCGCTCCAGTTTGCGCAGGAATACCACTTTGCCGTCGATCTCCTTGACCGAGACGTTGTAGTTGACCACGCCGGGATAGGAGGCCTCCATCTCGTTGAGCTCGTGGTAATGGGTGGCGAAGAGGGTCTTGGGGCGCAGGGGGGAGGCGTTGATGTATTCCACTATGGCCCAGGCTATGGAGATGCCGTCGTAGGTGGATGTGCCGCGGCCGAGCTCGTCGAAGAGGATGAGCGAGCGGCGGCTCATGTTGTTGAGGATCGAGGCGGCCTCGTTCATCTCCACCATGAAGGTCGACTCGCCTAAGGAGATATTGTCGGAGGCTCCCACGCGGGTGAAAATCTTGTCGACCACGCCGATATGGGCGCTCTCGGCGGCCACGAAGCTGCCGATCTGCGCCAGCAGCACATTGAGGGCCGTGGAGCGGAGCAGGGCCGATTTACCCGACATGTTGGGGCCGGTGATCATCATTATCTGGGTGCCGTCGTTGTCGAGGTCCACGCTGTTGGAGATGTAGGGTGTGCCGATGGGGAGCTCTTTCTCGATGACGGGATGGCGCCCCTCGCGGATGTCGATTTTGAGCGAATCGTCGACTACGGGACGGCAGTAGTGATTCTCCAGGGCCACTCGGGTGAAGGAGAGGAGTGTGTCGAGGCGCGCTATGATCTGCGCATCGGTCTGGATGACGCCGACATAGTCGGCCAGCCGGGTGACAAGCGCCTGATAGACACGGTTTTCGATGATTTCGATCTTCTCCTGGGCGGTGAGGATCTTCTCCTCGTATTCTTTGAGCTCCTGGGTGATGTAGCGCTCGGCGTTGACCAGGGTCTGCTTGCGGATCCACTCTGAGGGCACCTTATCCTTGTGGGCGTTGGTCACCTCTATGTAGTAGCCGAAGACGCTGTTGTAGCCTATTTTGAGCGACGGGATGGAGGTGGCTTCGCTCTCTCGGCGCTGTATCTCCAGGAGGTAGTCCTTCCCCTGGAAGGCGATGTGGCGCAGCTCGTCGAGCTCGCTGTCTACCCCCTCGCGGATCACATTGCCGCGGTTGAGGGCGTTGGGGGCATCCTCCACTATCTCCTTGGCGATGCGCTCGCAGATGAGCGAGCAGGGATTGAGTTGCTCGGCCATGGCGCGCAGGGGTTCGCAGTCGGTCTGCGCCAGCGCCTCTCTGATGGGCACGATGGCCTCGAGGGCGAGGCGCACCTGCACTATCTCGCGGGGAGTGATGCGGTTGACCGCCACCTTTGAGATGAGGCGCTCGAGGTCGCCGATCCGCTCCATCTGCTCCTGCAGCAGGTCGCGCAGGTCGGGGGTGCGGAAGAAATATTCCACCACGTCGAGGCGGGTGTTGATGGCCTTGGGATCTTTGAGGGGGAAGGAGACCCAGCGGCGGATCATGCGTGCGCCCATAGGGCTGACGGTGCGGTCGATGACGTCGAGAAGGCTCTTCCCCTCGTCGCCGAGCGACTGCAGCAGCTCGAGGTTGCGCACCGTGAATTTGTCGAGCCTCACGAAGGTATCCTCCTCTATGCGGCTCAGGCGCGATATGTGGCCCGTCTGGGTGTGGCGGGTGATGTCGAGATAATGCAGGATGGCGCCTGAGGCGATGATGGCCGCCGGCATATTGTGGATGCCGAACCCCTTGAGCGAGGTGGTCTCAAACTGCTTGAGCAGCCGGTCCATGGCCGCCTGCTCGGTGAAGATCCAGTCTTCGAGGTCGAAGGAGAGGTAGCGGCCGGTGAAGGCGCTCTCGAGGCGTTCGCGGCAGCCGCGCTCCACCAGCACCTCCTTGGGTGAGAAGTTGCCCATGAGCTTGTCTACATACTCCGCGGGCCCCTCGGCGGTGAGAAACTCGCCGGTGGAGATGTCGAGGAAGGCTACGCCCACCAGTGAGCTCTTGGCGAAATGCACCGCGGCGAGAAAATTGTTCTCGCGGTGGTCGAGCACATTGTCGTTGAGCGCCACGCCGGGGGTCACCACCTCAGTGATGCCGCGCTTCACCAGTTTGCCCGCCTTGACGGTCTTGGGGTCCTCGAGCTGCTCGCAGATGGCCACGCGCTTGCCGGCGCGCACCAGTCGGGGCAGATACGTGTCGAGCGCATGGTGGGGGAATCCCGCCAGCGCCACCTGCGAGGCGTAGCCGTTGGCACGCTTGGTGAGCGTGATGCCGAGTATTTCCGATGCCGTAATGGCATCGTCGGCGAAAGTCTCGTAGAAGTCGCCCACGCGAAAGAGAAGCACCGCGTCGGGGTGCTTCTTCTTCATTTCGGCGTATTGGGCCATCAGTTTGCTGTTGGCGTTTTTATCTGCCACCCGTATTTAAGAAAAAAAGAGATTGATATTCAGTTGCCTGGCACCCCTTGGGCGGGGAGCCTTTGTGCAAATATACGATTATTTTCCGGAACGGCCAAGCGCCTTGAGGTCGGAAAAGATGACATTGGCGGCGCGCTCGGGGGCGTCGGAGGTGCCGAGGCGCGAGCGCATCAGGGCGTAGCCGTCGAGCATGGCTTGGCGGCCGGGGGCTCCGGGCACGATCTGCGCCAGACGGTCGGCCACGGCGTCGACGGTGCAGAGGTGCACGAGCATCTCGGGCACTATCTCGCGGTCGGCAATCAGATTGGGAAGCGACACGAAGAGGCACTTGATGAGGCGCTTCATGATGTTGTAGCTCAGGCGCGAGCCGTTGGCGCGGTAGCATACCACCTGCGGTGTGCCCAGCAGGGCGGTCTCCAGTGTGGCCGTGCCCGAAGTGACCAGGGCGCACGAGGCATTGCGGAGCAGCTCGAAAGTGGCGCCCTCCAACACCGGCAGCGACGTGTACTGTGTGTAGAAACTGCGCTCGATGGCCGGAGCACCGGCCACCACAGGCTGGAGCTGCGGAAAGCGGGCGGCCACGTCGCGCATGATGGGCAGATTGTTGCGTATCTCCCCTCGGCGGCTACCCGGCACGAGAGCTAAGATGGGGCGCTCGGAATCGAGGCCGTGAGCCGCGCAGAAGTCGGTGAGCGACGGCAGCGAGGCCTCTTTGCGGTCTACCTCCTCCACCGAGGGGTTGCCCACATACTCCACCTCCATCCCCTTGCTGCGGAAAAATGGCACCTCGAAGGGGAGGATGCTGAGCACCTTGCGGCAGTAGCGCCGTATATCCTTGACGCGCCACTCTTTCCAGGCCCACACCTTCGGCGAGATGTAGTAGTAGACCGGTATCCCCATGGCATGAGCCGCCTTGGCCAGACGCAGGTTGAAACTGGGATAGTCCACGAGGATCAGCGCATCGGGGTGGGTGGCCTCGAGGGCGGCGCGGGCGGTGCGGAAATTGCCGAAGATCTGGCCCAGATGGCGCAGCACCTCGCTGAAGGCCATAAAGGCCATGTCGCGGTAGTGTATCACCGGCGTGGCCTCCGGGTCGCTCTCCCGTGCCGCCGCGGTCATCTCGTCGCCCCCGAGGAAGACGAATTGTGCCTCAGGGTCGGCCTGTCGCAGTGCCCGCATCAGCGGCGCTGCATGTATATCGCCCGATGCCTCGCCGGCAGATAAAAAATATTTCATGTTTCTGTGGTTCTATGGTAAAATAGGGATAACATTACGCCCCGGTTGACGTAAACCCTACTTCGGAAGACGGGAGATCAGATCATCATGTAACGCTGATTTGGTGTCGATATGGTCGAGGACCATGCGCACGAAGGAATCGCGCTCGAAGTCGCCGCGGACATGCTCGAAGTCGTTGCGGCGGTTGCCGTCGGTGGAGGCGTCGAGGCCGAAGCCGATGCGGGAGACGGCGGAGAATTCCTTGCGGGCGTCGTCGTAGAGCATGCGGTCGAGTTTTACCACATTGTCGCGCCAGCGGTCGGCGATGGCGCGGATGTCGGCGAAGGTGAGGTCGTAGACATCCTTTCCCCACCAGCGGCGGAAGTTGGCGGCGACCCATGTCCACTCCATGTCGTAGTAGCTCTCGGCGAGGGCGCGGAAGCGGGCGTTGACCTGCTCCAGCGAGTCTACGGCGCCGGAGTTGACGTCGGCGCAGAGCGCCTTGATTTCGCTCTTGGGGGCGAAGAGTCCGGCCAGGTCGAGCCACTCGCCGGCTCCGGCCTCGGTGGTGGGAGCGAGGCGGCGGTGGAGGTCCTCCTCATCGCGGATGGGGGCACCCTCGAGGCGCTTGAGCACCGAGTTGCCCATAAATTTGTCGATGGCCATGGCGTAGTATTCGCGTCCCTTGCGGAGTGCTGAAGCCTTGATGACCATCCCCTGATAGGAGTAGTGGTCGGAGGTCTCGCCCGAGGTGGCCTCGATGGCGTTGAGGAGCGAGACTCCGTCCATCATCTTGTTGACGGTGTAGGGCGAGAGAAGGTTGAAATTGATGAAATCGAGACGGTTGGGCGTGCGCCGCTTGTCGCGTTTGGGCCACTTCATGGCGTCGCGGATGGTGCCCACGCTCTTGAGGTTGACACCCGGCACGAGATGCGGGATGCCCGAGTTCTCTATGAGGTAGCTGAAGGGGAGGCGCGAGGTGTCGGGATGGTTGACATGGCGCCCCATCACCAGCGAGAAGGCGCCGATGTGGGCCGGCCAGAGCACGTAGCTGTCGCTGGTGGTCTTGGAGCCGCGGTCTACCACACCCTGGTGGATAGGGCCGAGTTTGTACATGTGGTTGCTCTGGTTTGAGCCCGAGCCGGCGTTGAGGAAGGAGAACATCCCCGCGATGAGCAGGCTCGATTTGTGCATGGTCACGGTGTAAGGTCCGGCGAAGATGGCCGCGGCCTCGCCGTTTTCGCAGGCGCAGTTGGCGAAGAAGAGCGAATCGTGGGCCGAGAAGAGGCGTGTCAGTTCGGTGGCCTGCCCTACGAATGTGTGGAGGATTACCGCACCTTCGTCGACTGTGGCTCCTGCCGAGATGATGAAGTCGCGTGCCATGACATTGTCGCCCACGAGCACGGGGTCGGCCGGCTCCGACATTATCGAGCCGTTGCGAAGCGACTTGGCGCCTCGGATGGTGGCCGAGGGGCCGATGTAGACATCGTGGATGGCTCCGGCGTTGACTATGGTGACATTTTCGGCGATGGTGCCGGTGGAGGAGGTGCGCGAGGCCGCATAGTCGGCTATGAGAGCACGGAGGCGGTCGGTGAGGGCCTTGTCGTGGCGGTACATGGCGATGATGTAGGCCACATGGGCCGAGAGGCAGTCGCAGATGGGCACCTCGCGGCCTCCGGTCTCATTGAGCACCGACACCTCGGTGCCGTTGCCGAAGGAGGAGGTTCCGGTCATGGCCACGCAGGCGGTGTTTTCGATCACCGTGCCCCGGCCTATGGTGTAGTCGGCGATGTAGTTGCCGATGCGGTTGATGAGCACATCGTCGGCGACGGTGCAATTGTGGATGGTGGCGCTGTAGATGCCGGCGGCCATGGGGATGCGCCCTTCGCGCATCACGATGCCCTCGGTGGTGCCGAGGGCTACGGCGCCTGAGAAGCTGACGTCGCGGTAGTGGGCCGGACGAAAGGGGTCGGCGACGCTGACGAGCGACCAGTCGGCGCAGCGGCAGCCGTTGAGCTCGAGCGCTTGTGTCTCGGTGGGGGTTAGGGGTCTCATATCATAGGGTATTTTGGGGAACTTCGGACTGCGTCCTCAGCACGGTGTTGTTGATGTTTTTGGCGGGGAGAGGATTAGAAGGCGGTGACCAGGGAAGCGATCTCGGCGAGGGGGAGGCCCCGGAGGTCTTTGGGGCTCAGGTTGCTTTCAGCCGGAGGGATGGGCCAGGCTACGGCCACATCGGGGTCGTCGAAGCGCAGGGTGGCCTCCGACTCGGGGCAGTAGAGGTTGTCGACCTTGTACTGGAACTGCGCCGTGTCGCTCAGCACCTGAAATCCGTGGGCGAAATACCGGGGGATGAAAAGCTGACGGTGGTTTTCGGCCGAAAGCTCTATGGCCACATGTCGGCCGAAAGTGGGCGAGCCGGGCCGGAGGTCGACAGCCACATCGAGCACCCGCCCCTGCGACACACGCACCAGTTTGGCCTGTGAATGAGCGCCGCGCTGCAAGTGGAGGCCCCGGAGCACACCCCGGGTGGAGAACGACTCGTTGTCCTGCACGAAAGTGAGATCCGGGCAGCCTATGGCGGCGCGAAACTCCTCGAGGCGGAAGGTCTCCATGAAGTATCCGCGCCCGTCGCCGAAGCAGCGCGGCTCAATCACCCATACCCCTTTTATTTCGGTCTCAATATAGTTCATCGGATGTTTGCTATTTATCCGCAAAATTACTAATTTTGCTCATATAATAAAAACAGATTAAACAAGTCATAAACAAGAATACGCGAGGGATTATGAAACAGATCAATGTAATACTCTTCGACGTGCCTGCGGTGCGCGAGAATCTGCTTCCGATGAGCTATACACGCCCTGTAGCCGACTTTCTGCTGGGCATCAACACTCTGCGCCGCAAATGGGAGATTTTTCTCCCCGGCAACTATTCGTATCTGACCGCCGACTATCTGGCCGAGAAATTTCCGATGGTGGAGGCCGAGGACAATGTGTTCGTCGCATCGCATGTGGTGGCCACACCTGACATGGCGAAGGCCGTGGAAGCTCTGGAGCCGGGTGAGACTCTTTGCGGCGAGACCCGCAGCGGCCACCGCGTGCTGCTGGCCATGCGCGGCACCTTAGCGCAGTATCGCGCCCTGCAGGGCAGCTGCGAAGGGGCGAAGGAATTTGCCGACAAGGTCGACGCCGTGGAGAATCTCTACGACATCTTCCTGCTCAACGGCCGCCAGATCGAAGACGACTTCCAGGTGCTGACCCACCGCCGCGAGGGGCAGAGCATACCCCGCAGCAACACGGTGATCGGCGATCCCGAGCAGGTGTTCATCGAGAGCGGTGCTATAGTGGAGGGCGTGGTGCTCAATGCATCCCACGGCCCCATCTACGTTGGGCGCCATGTGGATATCATGGAGGGTAGCTGCCTGCGCGGCCCCATCTCGCTGGGCGAGCACTCTACGGTGAACATGGGCACAAAGATCTATCCCGGCACCTCGCTCGGTCCCTGGTGCAAGGTGGGCGGCGAGCTCAACAATGTGGTGATGTTCGGCTTCAGCAACAAGGCCCACGACGGCTTCCTTGGCAATGCCGTGATAGGCGAGTGGTGCAATCTCGGCGCCGGCTGCGTGGCCTCGAATCTCAAAAACGACTACACCGAAATCAAGTTGTGGAACTATCCCTCACACCGCTTCCTCCGCACGGGGCTGCAATTTTGCGGCCTGATCATGGGCGACCACTCGAAGGCGGGCATCAACACCATGTTCAATACCGCCACTGTGGTGGGTGTGGGTGTCAATATCCACGGCTCGGGCTTCCCGCGCAACTTTATCGCCTCTTTCAGCGAAGGTGGCGCCGCCGGATTCACCGACCCCCCTGCCGATGGAGAAATTTTTCGACACCGCTACGCGCATGATGGCTCGCCGCGGACGCGCCCTGTCGGATGCCGACCACCGCATCTTTGACGCAATCCGCTCCATGGCCGACAATTACAAGTAAAATCCCGCATACTCCGCCGCCTGTCCCCGGCCTCCGACCGCCGGGGAGGGGCGGCCTTGACATTTCATAAGCAATTAGTAATCAAAATTTAAGCTATAATCATGAAGAAACACTTCAAGTGGCTCCTTGGCCTCGTGGCCGGGCTGCTCAGTGCCGGTAGCATGAGCGCTGCAGACTACAACATCGTGACCTACAAATATTGCGCCCCTAATGCCTGTGCCAGTGTTTTTGAGCGGGGAGGAATCACAGCTCGGAGTAGGGGGGGATGGTGGGGAGGAAGGTGACGCGGGGGGTGGTGTAGTCGATGCGGCAGCAGTAGTGGGTGAGGCCGTTGGAGACGATGAGGTAGGGCACGCGGAGCACGCTGTTGTAGCGCACTATCTGGTCGAAGACCTTCTGGGTGATGCGGATGTGGGGCGCCTTATATTCCACGATCATCTGCGGGCGGAGCCCCTGCGGGGAGTAGAGCACGGTGTCGCAGCGTCGCGAGGTGGAGTTGAGGGTGATGGCCACTTCGTTGGCGAGCAGCGGAGCCGGATAGCCGAGGTCGGCGGTGAGGTGGGCCACAAACTGCTGCCGCACCCACTCCTCGGGGGTGAGGGCCACGAAGCGGCGGCGCAGGGGGCAGTAGACGCGGGTGACGCCGTCGGGGTCGTCGCGCATCTGTATCGGGGCCTCGGGGAGGTTAAGTTTTGTAAATACCGTTGGCAAGCTGTAAATATTGTCGTTTAATATGTGCCGGGATTTTCCCGTTTGGAAAATAGTATGTAAATTTACGTGGAAATTTTCAAACCTACAAACCAAATGGCAGAAACCCCTTCATTCCTCAGCATCAGCCGCGACCTGCGGGCCGGGCGTCCGGCGCCGGTGTATATGATACACGGCGAGGAGGGATTTTATGTCGACGAGCTGGTGAAGCTGTTTGAGGCGCTGGTGCCGGAGGACGACCGTCCGTTCGACCTCACGGTGCTCTACGCCCCCGACCTCGACAACGCCAAGCCGATAGAGAACGCCTGCCGGCGCTACCCGATGCTCGGCGAGCGTCAGGTGGTGATAGTCAAGGAGGCGCAGGCCAAGGGTGCCGACTTTCTGGCTCCGCTGGCGCCCTATGTGGCCAATCCGATGCCGTCGACGGTGCTCTGCGTGTGCTATCGAGGTGCCAAGGCCAAGGGTGCCGAGTTTATCAAGGCCGTGAAGGCCGGCGGGGGCATCTGCTTCGAGGCTGCCAAGGTGCGCGAAAACCAGGTGCCGACGGTGGTCAACGATTTCATCAAAAACTACGGACTTTCCGTCGACTCGAAGGCGCTGGCGATGCTCTGCGACTTTGTGGGCACCGACCTCAGCCGCCTCTACAACGAGGTGGGCAAACTCGCCTCGACCCTCGGCGCCGGCGCCATGATCACCCCCGAGGCCGTGGAGCGCAATATCGGCGTGTCGAAGGAGTACAACTCCTTCGAGCTCTCTCGCGCGCTGGCGGCGAAGGATGTGACCAAAGTGATGGCCATCTACCGCAACTACAGCGGCAACCCCAAGGCCCACCCCGTGCAGCCCTTAGCGGCAATGATATTCAACCTCTTCGCCAATGCGCTGGCCGCCCTCTACTGCCCCGACAAGTCGGAGCGCGGGCTGATGAAGGAGCTGGGCTTCTCGTCGACGTATCAGCTGAAAGATGTGACGGCCGTGATGCGCAGCTACAACGCCTGGCAGGTGATAGAGGTGCTCGACCGGCTGCGCGAATTCGACGGCGCTTCGAAGGGCAACGGTTCGCGCCAGGACCCCTACGCGCTGTTTTTCGACCTTCTGATGCACATCCTCTACCCCCTGGGCTCGAAAGGAGTGCGCATCTGAGACCATAACAAAGTGAAAAAAGTGACTCATAACGATATGAAACTGAACGTAATCATAGCTCTGACGATGCTGGCCGGCGGCATGAGCCTGTCGGCCCAGACCGTGGAGGAGGCCCGCATCCTTGCCGAAGACGGCAGCATGGAGGAGGCCATAGCCATGCTCCGCACCATCTCGGCTCAGAAGCCCAAGGAC
>CAJLLX010000080.1 GCA_905207535.1 uncultured Muribaculaceae bacterium
TGGAGACAACGGCTCTGTCGATTAAACATATCGCGCAGATGTACTGCGTCAACGGCAAGTATTTCGCTGACTTATACCGCAATAAGCTGAGCGGCTACGCCCAGTGGTGCGAGAACGAACTCAGTTGTGGTTTTTACTTCAACGCCGCCAACATCGGCCCGCACATGAGCCTTGACGAGACCTGCCTGAGCAACGGCGAGGTATGGACATTCCTTACCAATAAGGACGGACACGGTGGCAGAGGCACTCTCGCCGCTGCAATCCCGGGCACTAAAAGCGATGATATTATTTCCGCACTCATTGGAGCGATGGGCAAATCCCTGAGAAGAAAGGTCAAGGAGGTAACATGTGATCTGTCGCCGTCAATGATGCTCGTCGCCGCTGAGGTTTTCTATAACGCTCATGTGGTAAACGACCGTTTCCACGTGCAGCAGGTTTACAACGAGGCTGTCGATGAAATCCGTATCGACATACGCCGTCAGCTTATCGCCGAAGAAAACGACCGTGACAAATCTGTGCCTCCTGTTACTTACTCCAACGGCGAGACCATGCGCCAGATACTTGCCCGCAGCAAGCACACGCTTATGATGTCGCAGAATAAATGGACTGACATACAGCGTCATCGCGCAAACATTTTGTTCAAACGCTATCCCATACTTAAAGCCGCATACCGCCTGGCTATGGATTTGCGCCGCATATTCAACTCCAAAATCTCTCCGACAAAAGCCATGAGTAAAATGAACGAATGGTATGAAAAGGTGTCAGCTCTGGCCAACAACAACTTTCGCTCTGTAATCAAGACTTTCAAGAACCACGCCCCCACTATCCTAAACTACTTCCGGCGTCGCGCAACCAATGCCTCGGCCGAAGCCTTCAACTCTAAGGTCAAGATCTTCCGCTCCCAGATGCGTGGTGTTCGTGACCGTGATTTTTTCATCTTCCGGCTCGTCAAGCTATACGCCTGAATATTTAACATTCTCTCGACCTCGATTTAACATATGCACTGGAATTTCGGCTTGTGCCCTTTTTTTTAATGCCATTCGCGGCTTATAGATAAAAGTAAAACGCTGACTGATGACGTTTATTGTGTCTGTCTGTCAGCGTTTTACCATGCGGAGCGGCCGGGATTCGAACCCGGGATACGCTTTTGGCGTATACACGCTTTCCAGGCGTGCCTCTTCAGCCACTCGAGCATCGCTCCAAAAAACTGATTCTAAAGAAGATCTGATCGCCGATTTACCTCTCCGGGCAATTGCCTCTTAGCCTCTCTGAGGCAAAAGAGAACGGCGAATCTGTCCCTTCTTCGGGGTGCAAAATTAGACATTTCCTTTGACTTTTCCAAACTTTTCCCCAATTATTTTTTTTACAGCTCATCTAGGGTGCATCCACGTCGCGCTACGTCGCATTCACATCGGGCACATCGGGCGCACACCGGGCACTAAACAAACGCCGGCATACGATGCGCATTATGCGTCAATGTGGCAGCGTCTGAGTTTTAAAAGCGAGCCTTCAGGGTGCAGCCCCGAGCCCGGTCAGGCGAGCTCGCAGAGGAGGGTGGCGCTGGAGCTGTCTACGACGCGCACACGGATGGTGTCGCCGGCACGGAAGGGACCGGCGGGAAATACGGCGGCTTTGTTCTGCTCGGTGCGCCCCATCCAGCGGTCGCTGCTGCGCTTCGAGCGGCCCTCGACGAGCACATCAAACTCTTTGCCGACGTCGCGGCGGTTCGACGCGGCCGAAAGTTCGTTTTGCAAGGCTATCATGCGGTTGAGGCGCTCTATTTTCACTGCTTCGGGCACATTGTCGGGCATGGTGCGGGCGGCGAGGGTGCCGGGACGTTCGGAGTATTTAAACATGAAGGCGGAGTCGAAGGCAGCTTCGCGCATCAGCGAGAGGGTCTCCTCAAAGTCTTCCTCCGTTTCGTCGTGAAATCCGGTGAAAAGGTCGGTGGAGATGCCGCAGTCGGGGATGCGGCGGCGTATCGCCTCGATGCGGCCGAGATACCACTCGCGGGTGTATTTTCGGTTCATGGCCTTGAGCACGCGGTTGCTACCCGACTGCACCGGCAGGTGGATATGCTTGCAGATATTGGGGTGAGTGGCAATCACTTCTATCGTGTCGTCGCTCATGTCCTTGGGGTGGGAGGTGGTGAAGCGCACGCGCATATCGGGAGCCGACTCGGCCACGGCGGCGAGCAGCGCGGGAAAATCGGTCACGGTGCCGTCGGCGGCGGTGTAGCGGTAGCTGTTGACGTTTTGCCCCAGCAGGGTCACTTCGCGAAATCCGCGCTCCCTGAGGTCGGCCACCTCGCGCAGGATGCTCTCCAGCTCGCGGCTGCGCTCGCGCCCGCGGGTGTAAGGCACTATGCAGTAGGAACAGAAGTTGTTGCACCCGCGCATGATGCTCACGAATCCGCTCACGCGGTTGCCGCCGATGCGGCTGGGGATCACGTCGCGGTAGGTCTCGGTGGTACTGAGGGCCACATTGATGGCCTTTTCACCGGCCTCTACGGCCGAGATGAGATTGGGAAGGTCGAGATAGGCGTCGGGACCGGCCACGAGGTCCACCCCGTGGTCGCTGATGAGCGTATCTTTCACACGCTCGGCCATACACCCTATCACTCCTATTATCAGCCGGCCCCCTTTGCGGCGGCGCAGCGACCCGAGATACTGCAGGCGCGAGAAAATCTTCTGCTCGGCGTTGTCGCGGATGGAGCAGGTGTTGAGGATCACGGCATCGGCCTCCTCGGCGCTCTCCACGGGCTCGTACCCGGCGATACCCATAACCGAGGCCACCACCTCGCTGTCGGCCACATTCATCTGGCAGCCATATGTCTCTATATACAATTTTTTCAGCCCTTTGTCAGCGCATTCTGCGGCCTTTGCGGCCCCGGCGCTGCGGGCGGCGGTGCTATCGTTCATCTCTTCAATGCTTTGATGCCGCCTTTGAGATGCGTGCGGAGCCCTTCGCGAGCCTCGCCGGCGCTTTTGTGTTCAAAAACATCATCTCAAAATTTGTCTAATGGCGGCAAAATCTCTAATTTTGTGCAAATTTAGCAAAATCAGGGCGTTCCGACAACTCCGCCCTGCACATTTTTTTGCGCCAACCGGCTTTTCTGTTTCTTGAACTTAAACTTAACATTACCTTATAATCTGGTATGGCTTACAACTTTATCACCGCTCAAGAAGCGGCTGAAATGATTAAAAACGGTGACACCATCGGACTTTCCGGATTCACCGCCCCCGGCGTGCCCAAATCTATCCTCGAAGAGGTGGCTCACAAAGCCGCCCGCGAGCACGAACAGGGCAGGGAATTTAAAGTGAACATCTTCACCGGCGCTTCCACAAGCGACCACGTCGACGGTATCCTCGCACGCAACAATGCTATCAACATGCGTGCCCCCTACCAGAACACGCCCGACCTCCGCAAGCGCATCAACGCTCACGATACCCACTACTTCGACCGTCATCTCTCCGAGATGGCACAGGAGACACGTTACGGCTTCTACGGCGACATCGACGTCGCCGTCATCGAGGCTGCCGCCGTCTCCGAAGACGGCGAGGTGCTCCTCGGCTGCGGCCTGGGCAACATCCCCACTTATGCTCCGCGAGCCAAGAACATCTTTATCGAACTCAACGAGGCACTGCCCCACTCGCTCATGGGCATGCACGACGTATATCTCCCCGCCGATCCTCCCTATCGCCGCGAGATACCCATCTATGCCGCCAACGACCGCATAGGCCGACCCACACTCAAGATCGACCCCTCGAAGGTGCGCGGCATAGTGCGCACCAACATGCTCGACGGCGTCAAGCCCTTCACCAAACCCGACGCCGTGTCGGAGAAGATCGGTGCCAACGTGGTGCAGTTCCTCATCAGCGAATACCGTAAGGGACGCATTCCCAAGGAGTTCCTTCCCCTGCAGAGCGGTGTGGGCAACGTGGCCAACGCCGTGCTCCATTATCTGTGCATGGACAAGGAGCTGCCTTCGTTCATGATGTACACCGAAGTGGTGCAGGACTCCGTGCTTGAGCTGCTCCGCGCAGGCAAGTGCAAATTTGCCTCCACATGCTCCATGACCTTCTCCGACGAAGTGGAGAAGCAGCTGTTCGCCGACCTCGATTTCTTCCACGACAAGATTCTCATGCGTCCGGCCGAGATCTCCAACAATCCCGAGGTGATCCGCCGTCTTGGCGTCATCGCCATGAACACAGCCCTCGAGGCCGACATCTTCGGCTGCGTCAACTCTACCCACGTGCTGGGCACACGCATGATGAACGGCATCGGCGGCTCGGGCGACTTCACCCGCAACGCCTACATCTCCATCTTCTCATGCCCCTCGGTCACCAAGGAGGGTCTCATCAGCAACATCGTGCCGATGGTATCCCACGCCGACCACAGCGAGCACTCGGTAGATATCCTCATCACCGACCAGGGCATCGCCGACCTCCGCGCCAAGGACCCCGAGCAGCGTGCACACGAGATTATCGAAAACTGCGCACATCCCGACTACCGTCCCCTGCTGCGCGACTTCCTGAAACTCGCCAAGGGCGGACAGACCCCCACCACCCTCCAGGCAGCCTACGCCTTCCACACCGCTTTCGCCAACACCGGCGACATGCACAACGTCGACTTCTCCAAGTTCGCCTAATTCCCCGCCCATTGGGCCTATTGGCCCTATCGAGCCTATCCGGCCTATATTGCCTATCCAGGCCCTCTCCAGGGCTTATGATATAGAGATCTAATGCCACGAAGGTGTGCCACGACATCCCCGCCGATGTCAGCGGCACGCCTTCGCGCATTTACCTCCGGCTCATCTCTCTTGCTTCCCCTCTTTCCCTCTTTCCCCTCTTCACCTCTTTCCCTATCCTGCCTCACATTAGGCTACAGAAACTTGTTTGCTTATATATTTTACTGCATATGACCTTCGCCTCATTTCGCCAGCATATCAAGCCCTGGATGCTCCCCATCGCCATGCTCCTCGGCGTAGTGCTCCACAACTACATCGGCTATGTGGCCTTCCTCTCCAAATACATCATCTTCGTGATGCTCCTCATCACCTATTGCCGTCTGCGCCCGCGCGACCTCCACATCGGCGGCTACATCGGCTGGCTGCTGCTGGCACAGGTGGTAGGCGCCGTCGCCGCCTACCTCATCATACGCCCGTTCAGCGAACTTGTAGCCCAGGGCGCCTTCATCTGCATCTTCTGCCCTACGGCCACCGCCGCCCCGGTCATCACCGGCATGCTCGGAGGATCTGTATCCAAAGTCGCCACTTATTCCCTCTTCAGCAATCTCGCCGTCGCTCTGCTCGGACCGCTCCTGCTCTCATGGATGTCGCAGGCCGACCTCTCGGCATCGCTCGCCGATGTAGCCGGAGCTGCTTCAGGCCCCACTCCCCCGGAATCGTTCTTTGAGTCGTTCCGCTACATCGCCGCCACTGTCTCGCCCATCATCTTAGCCCCTCTCGCTCTGGCGTTCCTCATGGCCCGCTTCGCCCCAAGGGCCCACTCCAAACTGGCCAACAACCAGGGGCTGTCGTTCTACATCTGGGCAGTGGCGCTTATCATCGTGGTAGGGAACTCCGTAAGTTTTGTCCTCAAAGAGCCCGCCTCGATGATCGGCGTTATCATCCTGCTGGCCGTCACATCGCTGATAACCTGCATTTTGCAGTTCGCCACAGGCCGCTTTATCGGCCGACGCTACGGCGATGTCATCTCCTCAGCCCAGGGCCTCGGCCAAAAGAACACCGTGCTCGCTATCTGGCTGGCTCTCAGCTATCTCAATCCAGTCGTGTCCATCGCTCCGGCCGCCTATGTGGCCTGGCACAACACCATCAATTCCTATCAGATTTACCGCTACACGAAGCAAAGCCGTTAACTTTTACTAACTTAAAGTGTTATAATTAAAAGCAGCGGTCACTCCCATGCTGCCGCGCAATGCGAGGCAGCATCTTTCCGCGCACTTTCCTCATCACGCAGCCGCGCAGATGTAACGCCATAACACGCTAAAACTCAAACACTTTATGGATAGCATGTACGATACCATCATGGGCCTGCCCCTCTTTGCCGGAGCCTCCCACGAAAAGATTTCAGAAGTAATAGGCAAATACAAATTTCATTTCCTCAAATACACCGAGGGCCAGACCATTGTCACTGCCGGAGAGACCTGCACACACCTTAAATGCATCATCAGTGGATCTGTGAGTCTTACCATAACCAACGAAACACGCCGCTTCCGTGTCCGTCAGACCCTCAATGCTCCCGATGTGATAGCTCCCGACTTCTTTTTCGGCAAAATCACCCACTATCTCGCTGAAGCTGTGGCGCTCAACGATGTAGGCATAGTGCAGATCGACAAAAACGACTACATGCGCATCATCACCAGCGACCCGATCTTCCTCTTCAACTACCTCAACCTCCTCTCCATGAACGCACAACTGTCCGTAGAGGGCGTCCTCGCCCTGACAAGCGGTTCGCTCGAGAAGCGCATCTGCTACTGGATAATAGCCCTGACACAAAACAACGGCACCGACATCATGCTCGAGTGTCGCCACAAAGATATGTACACCGTATTCGGCGTGCCGCGCCAGTCGCTGATCTGCGCTCTCGACAATCTCCGCGATATGGGCATCATCGAATACGACCCCGGAGAAATCCGCGTCTCCGACCGACGCAAACTCATGGAGATTCTCACTGCCGGCATCCCCTCCCATGGGTGATCCATCCCCTTATATCCCTGAAAATTTCCCACACAGCCATCTATATTTCTAATATACACTTCTGACATTAAAAGTCTGATATTCTGCATTGTAATAAAAATAAACGTCTATATTCATCTATACATGCACCATATCAGGCCCGCCACCTCTTGACAAGAGGCTGCATATGCACTAATTTTGCATCGTCACAACACCAAGACCGTGTGTTGAGACGGATTAAAGGCAAAAGGATTTGTTAGATTTTAAGGAATTTATTTAGGGTTAGTATTATTGAATTAGTGCTCAAAAAAGATTGTTGCACAAAAGAATTAAATCGTGTTTATGTTAGGTTTGTCGCATCTACCTTTGCGAAGATGCTAAAAACGAGAGCTGCTCCGCGAGGAATCCGGCTCTCGCTTTTTTTATTGAGCCGCCTATCGCTTTTATTTCCGCCTCTCGCTTTTATTATTGTATACTCCGAAAAAATTGCGTCAACAGCACTGTGCTGAGGACGCAGTCCGAAGTCCCCCTTACTCCGGGAGGAGCAGCAAATGCACCGGGATTTCCGCCCCCTTTCACCCGCTCGAACACCCTCCTAAAGCCTCTGAGACGGCCTCAGGCCATATTTAACACTGAAAAAACTGAACCAAATTTTCCATACAGGCGTTATTCAAGCAAAGTCAGTGCTCCGAGGGAGTTCAACAACAACACTTCAACGCTTCAATTCATCCCTCAGCTGTCAGTCTTATATTTTTTATACTATTTTGTAAACTAAATTCTATTTGAGATGAAAAAGAAGGTATTAATCATGGCAGCTTTTTGTGTAGCCCTCGCAGCTACACAGTCTGCTAAAGCACAGGATGCTGTGGTCGTCGAAGAAGAGACCATCGCCGTTGGCGAAGCAGTCAACTGCAAGACCAATTACTCCGTTAGCGGTCACGACAACTGGTTCATCCAGCTCGGCGCCGGCATCGACGTCCCCATGCTTGAGAACAAGCTCGACGAGGGCAAGGCAAAACGCCACATCACAGCCACATACAATCTCGGCGCAGGCCGCTGGTTCTCACCCTATCTGGGCTTCCGCTTCAGCGCTTACTACGGCGCAATGCACTGGGATAACGACGTATACAGCAAAGCAAAATAAGGCAACCTCAACTTCGACTTCATGTGGGATATGTGCAACTCCCTCGGCGGCGTCAACGCTTCGCGTCCAGTCAGCGTGATACCTTACATTGGTATCGGCGGCACATACACATGGGATTACAAAGGCAACGAGTCGAACATCATCCGCAAGAACGGCGCCACCCGCAAGACTTCCTGGACACTCCCTGTATCGGCAGGTATCCAGCTCCGCTTCCGCCTCTGCCGCTATGTCGACTTCTTCGCTGAGTGCCGCGCCTCGTTCTACGGCGACAACTTCAACAACTACGCCTACGACAAACCAATCGACATCAACATCCAGACCACAGGCGGTTTCTCCTTCAATCTCGGAGGTGTAAACTATCAGGCCTACAACGCATGCAAGGATCTGGCTTACATCAACTCGCTTAACAATCAGGTCAATGCCCTCCGTGGCGACCTCGCTGCCACAGCAGCCGCTCTCGCAGCAGCCGAGTCGCAGCTCCCCTGCCCCACCGTGCAGCAGCCCGATTGCCCCGAAGCAGCCGTTGCAGCAGCTCCTATGATGTCGACCGTACGCTTCACTATCAACTCCGCACGTATCTCCAACGAGGAGATGGTCAACGTCTACAACACCGCCGAATACCTCAAAGCTAACCCCGCACTCAATGTAGTCATCAAGGGTTATGCCGACAAGAAGACCGGCACCGAGGCTTACAACAAGGCTCTCTCCGAGCGTCGTGCACAGGCCGTTTACGATGCACTCACCAAGACCTACGGCATTGCCAAGGATCGTCTCTCCATCGAGGCCGAAGGTAGCGCACAGCAGCCCTACGACACCAACAACTGGAACCGTATCGTGATCTTCGTGCCCGCAAACTAAAGGAGCGCTTAACTCCGGCTATCTCAGGCCGGTAGCATATCAGGAATAACGCAAGCGTCCGGCGACTCGCCCTCTGAGGCAGAGCTCATCGGACGCTTCGTCGTATCTATTTGGCGGCAAGTTGAGAAAAAATAGCTAACTTTGCACTCACAGCACCGCGCTCCGCGTGCTGCATGTGTAACACCCAAGTATCCCCACCCGGTATGCAACGCCACGAAGCAACAGATTGCAAATCAGACTGCGACATGATGCCCGGCATCACACCGGCCATCGAGCCCAAGCGGCCCGGAGGCAAGGTGGTCATCGCCGGCCCCTGCAGCGCCGAAAGCCGCGCGCAGACTCTCGCCACGGCCCGCCAATTGAAAGATCAGTGCGACATCGACATGTTTCGTGCCGGACTGTGGAAGCCGCGCACACGCCCGGGATGCTTCGAAGGGTGTGGCAGCGAGGGCCTTGAATGGCTTCAGGAGGTAAAGCGCACCACCGGACTCCCAGTGGCCACCGAGGTGGCCTCGGCAGCGCATGTCGAAGCGGCTCTGGAGGCGGGCGTCGATGCCCTGTGGCTCGGAGCACGCACCACCACCAATCCCTTTGCCGTGCAGGAGATCGCCGATGCCCTCGCCCCTCATGCCGACAGTGTAGCGGTATTCGTGAAAAATCCCGCCAACCCCGATCTCGACCTCTGGATCGGAACCATGCAGCGGCTCTACAATGCAGGCGTAAGGCGCATGTCGGCCATCCACCGCGGTTTCAGTGTCTACGGCCCC
>CAJLLX010000081.1 GCA_905207535.1 uncultured Muribaculaceae bacterium
GGGCGCATGCGAGCAATTGCTCGCATGCGCCCTGAGCTATGAGTGTATGTAAGGTCGGAAGACCTTAATGTATTGTCGGTAGACTTGTGATGTCTATAGACACTTGTGTTGTCTATAAATTTTACAGTCAGTCACACCGGCGGGATCAGATCCAGCGGGTGTAGGCGAAGTCCATGCGGTGGGGCAGGTTGGGGTTGACGGGGTAGAGGCGGTAGCCGTAGCGGAAGACGCCGGCGTCGCGCAGCTTGTCGTGAAGCTGATAGGTGAGCACGTTGCCCTCCTCTTTCACTACGTCGAACTGGCGAGTGAACCAGAATTTCTCCTCGCCGTTCTCCTTCTTGTAGGCTACGAGCTCCAGACCGAGGTCCTTGCCGAGGCCGTTGGTGTCAATGATGGCGCGGACATTGAAGTCGCTGCCGGTGGCGGCGTTGGAGATGTCGGACGACTCTACGTCGAATACCTTGATGCCATCCCATGCGGCGGCCACTTTCTCTTTCCATGCCACGATCTCCTTGGCCAGAGCGCAGTCGTTGGCCGAGAGCTTGCGGAAGCGGGTTGCTTCCTTGTCGTAGAAGCGATGGATGTAGTCCTCGATCATGCGGGTCATGGTGAAGTGGGGAGCGATGTCGCCGATGGAGCGCTTGATATACTGTACCCACTCGGGCGAGTAGCCCTTGGAGTTCTTGGCGAAGTAGAGAGGTATGATCTCATTCTCCAGCATGGAGTAAATGGTGGCGGCGTCGAGCTTATCCTGCTGAGCCTGGTCGGTGTAGGTGCGCTTGTCGGTGAGAGCCCAGCCGGCCTTCTCGTTGAAGCGGTAGCCTTCGTACCACCAGCCGTCGAGCACGGAGAAATTGAGCACACCGTTCATCTCGGCCTTCTCGCCCGATGTACCCGATGCCTCGAGGGGACGGGTAGGGGTGTTGAGCCAGATGTCCACGCCGGTGACGAGGCGCTTGGCCACGATCATGTTGTAATCCTCAAGGAAGATGATCTTGCCGAGGAACTCGGGCATGCGCGAGATCTCCATGATGCGCTTGATCAGGCCCTGACCGGCGCCGTCGGCGGGGTGAGCCTTGCCCGAGAAGACGAACTGCACGGGGAACTGCTCGTTGTTGACAATCTTCGAGAGGCGCTCCAGGTCGGTGAAGAGCAGGTGGGCACGCTTGTAGGTGGCGAAGCGGCGGGCGAAGCCGATGATCAGGGCGTTGGGGGTGATCTTGTCCACAATCTTCATCACTGCCGAGGGATCGCCCTGGTTGGCGAGCCACTTGGCCTTGAAGTCGCGCTTGACGAAGTTGATGAACTTATTCTTCAGGGTCATGCGCATGTTCCAGATCTCCTCGTCCTTGCACTTGAAGATCCCCTTCCAGTTTTCGGGATCGTCGGCATGCTCGAACACGGCCGGGCCGAGATGCTCCATATAGAACTCTTTCCACTCCGAGGCGGCCCAGGTAGGCATGTGCACACCATTGGTCACATAGCCCACGTGGCTCTCCTCCCAGTTGTAGCCCTTCCAGATGCCGGCGAACATCTTCTTGGATACTTCGCCGTGGAGCCAGCTCACACCGTTGGCCTCCTGGCAGGTGTTGAGGGCGAAGACGCTCATAGAGAAGCGCTCGTTGGTGTTGGGGTTCTCGCGACCCATGTTCATGAGGTCGTTCCACGAGATACCGAGCTTGGCGGGGAATTCGCCCATATATTTGCCGAAGAGACCTTCGTCGAAGTAATCGTGGCCGGCGGGCACGGGGGTGTGCACGGTGTAGAGACCCGATGCACGCACCAGCTCGAGGGCTACGTTGAAGTCGAGGTGATCTTCCTGCACATAGTCTACGAGGCGCTGCAGGTTGAGCAGAGCGGCGTGACCCTCGTTGCAGTGGTAGAGCTCGCTCTTGATGCCGAGCTTCTTGAGCATGAGCACACCGCCGATGCCGAGGAGATACTCCTGCTTGATGCGGTTCTCCCAGTCGCCGCCGTAGAGCTGGTGGGTGATGACGCGGTCAAACTCCGAATTCATGTCGAAGTCGGTGCCCATCAGGTAGAGCTTCATACGGCCCACATTCACGCGCCAAACGTGGCTGTAGATGGTGCGCCCGGGGTAAGGCACCTCGAGGATCATGGGGCGGCCGTTCTCTTCCATCACCTGCTCGATGGGGAGCTGGTTGAAGTTCTGGGGCTCATAGTTGGCAATCTGCTGGCCGTCGACGCTGAGGCTCTGAGTGAAATAGCCGAAGCGATAGAGGAAGCCGACGGCGGTCATGGGCACGCAGCTGTCCGAAGCCTCCTTGATATAGTCGCCGGCGAGCACGCCGAGGCCGCCCGAATAGATCTTCAGAGCGTTGCAGAGGCCATACTCCATCGAGAAGTAGCTTACCGAGGGGATGTCCTTGCGCATAGGCTTGGCCATATACTGCTTGAACATGTCGTAGACATGGTCGATGCGGTCCATCATGGCTTTGTCGGCCATGATCTCGTCCATACGCTCGGAGGAGAGCTGCTGGAGAAGGATCACAGGATTCTCGCCCGACGAGCGCCACAGGTCGGGGTTAAGGTCGCGGAAGAGCGATTTGCCTTCGCTGTTCCATACCCACCAGAGGTTTTTGGCAAGCTCCTCAAGGTGTTTGAGCTTCGAGGGCAGATCGGAGGTGACTGTGAGGTCTCTCCATGTAGGTGCGTTAGTGTTGCTAACTTGAAGTTTCATAAGAAGATTTATATAATTTCTTTACTGATTTTTATTTATGCAAGCAGGATATATCTCCCAAAAGTGTGTGGCTTAGTCTATTAGCCGCGACGCGAGTCGGCAGCATCGAGGGCCATGCGGAACGCCTTTATATAATAGGTGATAAAATAGTTCCACTCGGCCTTCTCGGCAGTCTCGCGGGCAGCTTTCGAGGCCTTCTCGCGCTCCTCGGCCGGTGCGTCGGCCAGAGTGCGAAGCTTGGCAGCTACGGCATTGACCACATCGCCATAGTTGGAGTCGGTGCGGGTGATAACCTCCACACCACTGTTGTCGAAGCCGTTGCGGCCTTCGGAGAGCACCCACTGTCCGAAGCCCGAGAGCGAAGTGGTGATGGTGGGCACGCCGTAGGCCACGCTCTCCAGCGGGGTGTAGCCCCAGGGCTCGTAGTAGGAGGGGAAAGCGGTGGCATCGAGGCCGGCGAGCACGTCGTAATACTCCATATTGAGCACGCCGTCGTTGCCGTTGAGGTAGCAGGGCATGTAGATCACCTGCACGGGAGCGCCGGCCTGCGCGTTGGTGCCGGCGAAGCCGAGCTGGCGCATGCGGTTGAGGATAGCGTCGTCGTAGGGGTTGTTCACCTCGTGGGTGTTGATCGGCTCGGGCAGCGGAGTGGTGGCAGTGTCGGTGCCGTCAAGGCGAGCCTTGAGGTCGGGGCGCGGAGCCTTGACCCATGCGGGCACCAGAATGAAGGCGAGCACCGGAGCGGCGGGGTGGGCGGTCTCGAGGGTCTTCACCGAGTCGAGAAACACGTCGATACCCTTGTTGCGGTATTCGCAGCGGCCCGAGGTGGCGATGATAAATGTGTCGTCGGGAGCGCGGTGGCCGGTGAGTCGCCCGGCCACATTGAGCAGGGCCTCGCGGGCTACAGCGCGGGCCTTGCGGGCCTTGGAGCGCACCGGAGCGAAGTCGCTCTGGAAGCCGTTGGGGGTCACCACGTCGGGACGGCGCTCAAGCAGCTGCTCGCACTCGGCGGCGGTGACGTCGCTCACCGTGGTGAAGCAGTCTGCGGCATGCGCTGCGGCTTTCTCCAGCGAGTGTTTGCTCTGCATGTTGAGCTCCTCGGCCATCTGATCGCCGTTGTAGCCCTTCAGATAATCGTAGAGGGGCTTGCCGTTGCCGCAGATGCTGCGGCCGATAGAGGTGGCGTGGGTGGTGAAGATGGTGCCGACATAGGGCACTTTCCAGCGGGTGTAGAGGAGGCCCATACCGGTGGTCCACTCGTCGAAGTGGGCCAGCACGTTCTTGTGGCGGAGGCGCTTGTGATTGCAGATGCTCTCAATAACAATGCCGGCGGCAAGACCGAAGGCGCAAGCCTCGTCGTAGTCGCCGTAGCCGTGGAGCGAGTCTACATGGTAGCGCTCCC
This sequence comes from uncultured Muribaculaceae bacterium, assembly GCA_905207535.1. Classification (GTDB taxonomy): domain Bacteria; phylum Bacteroidota; class Bacteroidia; order Bacteroidales; family Muribaculaceae; genus UBA7173. The sequence continues at coordinate 4,104 of CAJLLX010000081.1, forward strand.
ACATCTCACCATAATAATAATCTTTCTGCTGATACATGCCGTCGAATTTCACCAGCACCACAATAGGCTTGCCGGGCACATTCCAGCGGCCTACGCGCACGCTCACCCCTGCGGGGAGCTCGGCTTTCTCCTTCCACTGCCGCAGCACCGAGGGCACTTCGGTGAAATAGGGCGAGGGATTGTCTGCGGTCCACACATCGGGACCGATAAAGATAGTCTTGTCTTTATAGAGGTTCTGCAGCGTCAGTGCTTTGGTAGAGAGCACCGTGTAGATGCCTCCGACCTTGTTGCATACCTCCCAGCTTGTCTCAAAAATCAAATCGAGATTAACAGTTTCAAGGTTCATTGCCTTATTATGAATTGTCAATACTTTTCGGTTTTAGACCGCAAAGGTAGCGATTTTTTTTGTATCAGCAATAAAAAAAACGGATAAACTTTGTATTTTGCATTTATTTGTAGTCGCTAATTTTAACGGTTCGCTTTATATTTTTCATCATTTCGCCCCCGCTACCGCGATGATTGACTGTTTTTATATGTACGTTGCACATATTTTTTCGGCTTATGTTAAATTTGCTAACTGTAGAATTTTAAGCTACAGATTGCCGATTCATCCAAAAATCTTTATCTTTGCAAACAGATTATATCCTTACACTTACAACGCCCGCATTTTCCACGTTGCCACAACGGCCACATTCGGGCTAATACACCTTATTATATCTCAAAAATGAGACACAAGATGATAGATTTTTGCGCCGGCACCCTGATGGCCACCGCCGCCCTTGTGCCCCTGACGGCCACAGCGGCCGACACAGGTGCCTACCCACCTTCTGATGCCAAGTATCTCGACTATCCCGCCTACACCGGTGGGGAGCAGGAGCTTACACTCACCCCCGACGGCGCCGCCCGCTTCCGCCTCTGGGCCCCCTCGGCCGAGAAGGTGACGCTTCGCATCTACGACCTCGACCGCGGCGGGGCGCCCTCGCAGGAGATAGCCATGACACGCGCCGAGCAGGGCACCTGGACTGCCTCCATCGCCCCGGCGCCGATGGGTAAATACTACACTTTCAGCATCTACGCCGACGGAAAGTGGCTCGACGAGACTCCCGGCATATGGGCCAAGGCAGTGGGCACCAACGGACGCCGTGCAGCCATCATCGACCTCGCCGCTACCGATCCCGCGGGGTGGGACGAAGACCACGGACCCGAGCTGAGCAGCATCAACGATGCCGTGCTCTACGAGATGCACCATCGCGACTTCTCCATGCACCCCACGTCGGGAATAGTCAACAAGGGCAAATTTCTCGCCCTCACCGAGCAGGGCACCACGTCGGCCGAAGGCGACAGCACCGGCATAGCCCACCTCAAGCAGCTCGGAGTGACCCACGTGCACATCCTCCCCTCCTACGACTACAACAGCATCGACGAGACCCAGCTCCCCTCCAACGGCTACAACTGGGGCTACGACCCGCAGAACTACAATGCCCCCGAGGGGTCATACTCCACCAATCCCGCCAATCCCGCAGCGCGCATCACCGAGATGAAGCAGATGATCAAAGCGCTCCACGATGCCGGCATAGGGGTGGTGATGGATGTGGTCTACAACCACACCGCCGAGAACGACGGCTCAAACTTCTCGCTCACCGCTCCCGGCTACTTCTACCGCCACCGCCCCGACGGCACCTACAGCGATGCCTCGGGATGCGGCAACGAGACCGCCTCGGAGCGCTCCATGATGGGCGACTTTATCGTCAACTCGGTGAAACACTGGGCTAAAGAATACCACATCGACGGCTTCCGCTTCGATCTCATGGCCATCCACGACACCGCCACCATGAGCCGCGTGGCCCGCGAACTCAAGGAGATCAACCCCTCGATCTTCGTCTACGGCGAAGGGTGGACCGCCGGCGACTCTCCCCTGCCCCCCGAGCGCCGCGCCCTCAAGGAGAATGTGGCTAAAATGGAGGGGATCGCCGTATTCTCCGACGACATCCGCGACGCCGTCAAGGGGCACTACTCCGACGCCGCCGACCGAGGCTTCGCCACCGGCAAGCCGGGCCTCGAAGAGACCGTGAAGATCGGCATTGTGGCCTCCACGGCCCATCCGCAGGTAGACTATGCCAAGGGCAACAACTCCAAATTTCCCTACGCCTCGTCGCCGCAGCAGATCATCAACTATGTCTCCTGCCACGACGACCTCACCCTCACCGACAAGCTGCGCCGCTCCATGCCCGCCGCCACCGACTCCGAGCGCATGCGTGCCGCCCGTCTGGCCCAGACCATAGTCTTCACCTCGCAGGGCACCCCCTTCATGTTTGCCGGCGAGGAGATTTTCCGCGACAAAAAGGGCGTGCACAACTCCTATAAGTCGCCCGACAGCATCAACGCCATCGACTGGACACTCAAGCGCCTCAACGCCGACCAATTCCGCTATTATCAAGAACTTATCGCCCTGCGCAAGGCCCATCCCGCCTTCCGCATGACCTCGGCCGACGACATCGCACGCCACATCCGCTTCGACCGCACCAAGGAGCCCAACCTCATCAGCTACTCGCTCCTTGATCACGCCAACGGCGACGAATGGGAAGAAATCAAAGTGATCTTCAACGGCGCCGACACCGACGCCGAAGTCAAGCTGCCCCGCGGCAACTGGACCGTCATAGCCCGCGATGGCGAGCTCTGCCACACCGGGCGCCGAGCCGAAGAAGAAGATGCGGCGCTTTTTCTCCGGCGCGCGGCGCATGAGCTCCTGCGCGAGGTCGTAGCCGGCGACGCGCTCCGGCATCTCGTGGCCGAGGTGGTGCGCAGCCCAGACCGTCCCCGCCCCATCCGGCACGACAAGAGCGGCATCATTGAGAATCTTCATGAGCTCGTGGTCATGCGTCGCGCGCATGATCATCTCGGCATTGGCCGTGGCGACGAGCACACCGCTCATCTCATCCATATACGTCTCCACCTGGGCGACGGCTTCATCCATCGTGACGGGGTCGACCTTGACCCCGAGGATATCGATCTTCTTCGGCACGTTGTTACCCTCCCATAGACAAGACCGCAGGCTGCGGCCCTTCATGATATAAGATAGATTCTATCATAAATTGGGCCAATATGCAAAGAATCCCGGGCACCTCGAAAGGTACTCGGGATTCTTTCAGAGAGCAGATGCCCCTGAATACGCAGGAGACTCAGTTCTCCTTCTTCTCTTTTTTCTTGACGGCCGTGCGGATGGAGAGCTCACGGAGCTGCTTCTCATCGACAGGCGACGGAGCGTTCGACATGACGTCGCGCGCGCTCTGCGTCTTCGGGAAGGCGATGACGTCGCGGATCGACGGGCGCTTCGCCATGAGCATGACGAGGCGGTCGAGGCCGAATGCGAGACCGCCATGTGGCGGCGTGCCGTACTGGAAGGCATCCATCATGAAGCCGAACTTCGTATGAGCCTGCTCCGGCGTGAGGCCGAGGGACTCGAAGACCTTCTCCTGCAGGTCGGCGTTGTAGATACGCAGCGAGCCGCCACCAATCTCGACGCCGTTGAGGACCATGTCGTAAGCCTTGGCCTTGACATCGCCCATGCGGTCCGTGTTGAGGAGGTCGATATCCTCGTCGCGCGGAGCCGTGAACGGATGGTGCATGGCCTTGAAGCGGTGCTCCTCGTCGCTCCACTCGTACATCGGGAAGTCGACGACCCAGAGGAAGCGGAGCTTGTCCGGATCGATGAGGCCGCGCTCCTTGCCCATCTCGAGGCGGAGCTGGCCGAGCGCCGTGTCGACGACGAGGCGCTTGTCGGCGACGACGAGCAGCAGGTCGCCCGTCTTGGCGCCCGTTGCCTCGGCAATCTTGGCGAACGTCTCATCCTCGTAGAACTTCTTGAACGGGCTCTTGATGCCGTCTTCCGTGTACTGGATCCAGGCAAGGCCTTTCGCACCGTAGACCTGGACGAACTTGACGAGGTCATCGAGGCGGCGGCGCGGGATGTCCGCATAACCATCGACCTTGATGCACTTGACCATGCCGCCATTCTCGATGACGGAGTTGAAGACCTTGAAGCTCGAGCCCTTGACGTACTCGGAGATGTCCATGAGCGGCATGTCGAAGCGGAGGTCCGGCTTATCGGAACCGTACTTGTCCATGGCCGTATCCCACTCCATGCGCTCGAACGGCGTCGGGACGTCGGCGCCGATGGACTTCTTGAAGAGCTCCTTGATCATCTCCTCCATCAGCGTCAGGATATCATCCTGATCCATGAAGCTCATCTCGATATCGAGCTGAGTGAACTCCGGCTGGCGGTCGGCGCGCAGGTCCTCATCGCGGAAGCAGCGGACGATCTGGAAGTACTTTTCGAAGCCGGCGACTTGCAGGATCTGCTTGAAGATCTGCGGGGACTGCGGCAGCGCGTAGAACTCGCCCGGGTTGACGCGGCTCGGGACGAGGAAGTCGCGAGCGCCTTCCGGCGTGCTCTTGCAGAGCATCGGCGTCTCGATCTCGAGGAAGCCGTTGCGGTCGAAGAAATCGCGCATGATCTTCGTCACGCGGTGACGCAGGATGATGTTCTTCTGCATCTCCGGGCGGCGCAGGTCGAGATAACGGTACTTGAGGCGGACCATCTCGTCCACATCAACGCCGTCCTGGATGTAGAACGGCGGCGTCTTCGACGGATTGAGGATGCGCAGCTCGGCGCAGACGACCTCGATCTCGCCCGTCTCGATGTTCGGGTTGATCGTCTCCTCGCTGCGCGCACGGATCTTGCCGCGGACGGCGATGCAGAACTCATTGCGCAGGGACTCTGCCTTGTGGAACGTTCCTTCGTTCATGGCAGCCTCGTCGAATACGACCTGGACGAAGCCAGAGCGGTCGCGCATGTCGACGAAGATCAGTCCGCCGTGGTCACGACGGCGGGAGACCCAGCCGCAGAGCACGACTTCCTGGCCGACGTCTGTCTTGCGAAGGGCACCGCAATGATGGGTGCGCTTCATACCTTGTAATGTTTCCATTAACCTTTCACCTCAGCACATAGCTTTTCTATAATTGCATCAAAAGAAACCTTCTGCTGCTCACTCTTTTCCATATCCTTGAGCATGACACAGGATTCTTTGACTTCATCTTCACCGATGATCAGCGCAAAGCGGGCGTTTGCCTTGTTTGCCTGTTTCATCTGGGCCTTCATACTGCGGCCCGCATAGTCCATCGAAGCCTTGAGGCCGGCGCGGCGCAGCTTCGTCAGGAGCGTGAACGCCGGGGCCTTGGCCGCCTCGCCGAGCGCGACGACAAAGGCATCCGTCTTCTTCGGCTGCTCAGGGATCAGGCCTTGCTTCTCGAGGGCCAGG
>CAJLLX010000082.1 GCA_905207535.1 uncultured Muribaculaceae bacterium
GTTGAGCGTCTCGCCACCGGGATTGAGATTATTGTTGTCGTTAGCCATAGTTTTTTAGTTCTTAGGGCTCAGGTCTTAGATCTTAGAGCTTGGATGTCGATTTTTAGGGGGTTAGGCGTTGCGGCCGTGGCAGTTTTTGTATTTCTTTCCCGAACCGCAGGGGCAGGGGTCGTTGCGTCCGATCTTCGGAGCAGCCTTCATCGGCTGCACCTTGCGCTGCGGGGTGGCACCGGCCATGGCCTGACGCTGGGCGTTCTCGCCGGGGAGGCTCTCCTTCGAGGCTGTGTACTGCGAGTAGTCGTTGCGGCGCTCGGGCATGGCCTTGTCGATCTTGGGCGCGGGTGCCGGGGCTTGGGGGGCCTGAGGTGCCTGAGCCTGAGGCTGCTGTGCCTGTGCGGGTGCCTGCTGAGATGCCGGAGCTGCGGGAGCGGCGCCCGATACCGATACATTGGTGGCCATGGGGCGCGGCGCGGGCTGCACGTAGATCTGGCCGCGCATCAGGGCGGCGAGGGTCTTCTGGTTGAGGTTGTTGAGCATCGCCTCGAAGATGTGGAACGACTCCACTTTGTAGATCACCAGAGGATCTTTCTGCTCGTACGAGGCATTCTGCACGCTCTGGCGCAGGTCGTCGAGTTCGCGCAGGTGCTCTTTCCAGAGCTCGTCGATGGTGACCAGGAGGATCGATTTATGCCACTCCTTTACTATGCTGCGGCAGTCGCTCGCATAGGCTTCCTGGATGTCGCAGCGCAGATGGAAGATGCGCTTGCCGTCGGTCAGAGGCACGATGATGCGCCCGGTGGCACCGCGGTTCTCCACCCAGTCTTTAATCACCGGCATGGCCACATCCATGATGCGCTGGCTGCGGCGGTCGAGGGTCTCGTTTGCGGCTGCGTAGAGGCGCTCTATCTTCTCCTCGCGGCTCATCGATGCAAATTCCTTCTCGGTGAAGGGGAGCTCGAGGGTGAGCACGCGCATCATCTCCATGGCCAGCTCCTCGTAGTCGGTGGGCTGGTCGTACGACACCACCAGATTCTCTATCAGGTCGTAGATCATGTTGGCGATGTCGATGCCGATGCGCTCGCCGAGCAGGGCGTGGTGGCGGCGGTTGTAGATGTACGTACGCTGCTTGTTCATCACGTCGTCATACTCCAGCAGGCGCTTGCGGATGCCGAAGTTGTTCTCCTCCACGCGCTTCTGAGCGTTCTCGATGGCCTTGGTCACCATGCTGCTCTCTATCATCTCTCCCTCCTTCAGGCCGAGGGTATCGAGCATCTTCATCACGCGGTCGGTGGCGAACAGGCGCATCAGCTGATCCTCAAACGATACGTAGAATACCGACGAACCCGGGTCGCCCTGACGGCCGGAACGTCCGCGCAACTGGCGGTCGACGCGGCGGCTTTCGTGGCGTTCGGTGCCGATGATGGCCAAGCCGCCGGCATCTTTCACCTCTTTGGGGAGCTTGATATCCGTACCGCGGCCCGCCATGTTGGTGGCGATGGTCACGGTGCCGGCGCGGCCGGCGAGGGCCACTACCTGAGCCTCCTTCTGGTGGAGCTTGGCGTTGAGCACCTGGGCGTCGATCTTGCGGAGGTCGAGCATACGCTTGAGCAGCTCGGAGATTTCCACCGAAGTGGTGCCCACAAGCACAGGGCGACCGGCGTCGCGCAGACGCACAATCTCGTCGATCACGGCGGCGTATTTCTCTTTCTTGGTCTTATACACGCGGTCGTCCATGTCGATGCGCGCCACGGGGCGGTTGGTGGGGATGGTGACCACGTCGAGTTTGTAGATATCCCAGAACTCGCCCGCCTCTGTCTCGGCCGTACCGGTCATACCGGCCAGCTTGTGATACATACGGAAGTAGTTCTGCAGGGTGATGGTGGCGAAGGTCTGCGTGGCGGCTTCCACCTTCACGCCCTCCTTGGCCTCGATGGCCTGGTGAAGGCCGTCGCTGTAGCGGCGTCCCTCCATGATGCGGCCGGTCTGCTCGTCGACGATCTTGATCTTGTTGTCGTCGATCACATATTCATTGTCTTTCTCGAAGAGGGTGTAGGCCTTGAGCAGCTGGGTAACGGTGTGCACGCGCTCCGACTTGATGGCATAGTCGGCCATCGCCTCGTCCTTGAGCTGCTGACGCTCGTTGAGGTCGGCCACATGCTCCAGCTCCGACAGCTTGGCGGCGATGTCGGGCAGCACGAAAAATTGCGGATCCTGATTCCTGTCGGTCAGCACGTCGAAGCCCTTGTCGGTGAGCTCCACCGAGCGGTTCTTCTCGTCGATGACGAAGTAGAGCGGATCGGTCACCACCGGCATCTCGCGGCTGTTGTCCTGCAGGTAGTAGGCCTCGGTCTTCAGCAGGGCGTTCTTCATACCTTCCTCACTGAGGAATTTGATCAGAGGTCCGTATTTGGGCAGGCCCTTGAAGGCGCGGAAGAGGAGCAGTTCGCCCTCTTTGCGCACCTCTTTGTCCTCAGAGGTGATCTTCTGCTTGGCCTCGGCGAGTATCTGGGTGACGAGCTTGCGCTGCGCCAGCACCACCTTCTCCACGTTGGGCTTGTATTCGTTGAACATCTGGTCGTCACCCTTGGGCACGGGACCGGAGATGATCAGAGGCGTACGGGCGTCGTCGATAAGCACCGAGTCCACCTCGTCGACGATGGCGTAGTAGTGCTTGCGCTGCACCATATCCTCGGGAGCCATGGCCATGTTGTCGCGGAGGTAGTCGAAACCAAACTCGTTGTTCGTTCCGAAGGTGATGTCGCACTCATAGGCCTTGCGGCGCCGCGGTGTGTTGGGCTGATGCTTGTCGATACAGTCTACCGTGGAGCCGTGGAACATGTAGAGCGGACCCATCCACTCCGAGTCGCGCTTGGAGAGGTAGTCGTTGACAGTCACCACATGCACTCCCTTGCGTGAGAGCGAGCGGAGGAACACCGGCAGGGTGGCCACGAGGGTCTTGCCCTCGCCGGTGGCCATCTCGGCTATCTTGCCCTGATGGAGCACCACGCCGCCTATGAGCTGCACATCGTAGTGGACCATGTCCCAGGTGATTTCGTTGCCGCCGGCCATCCAGCGGTTTTTCCATATCGCTTTGTCGCCCTCGATGGTGACAAACTCGCGCCCTTCGGCGGCGAGGTCGCGGTCGAGCTGTGTGGCGGTCACCTCCACGGTGTCGTTGGCGGCGAAGCGCGCGGCGGTCTCGCGCATGGTGGCGAATACTATCGGCAGGTGCTCGTTGAGCTTATCCTCGATGATGTCGAGCACATTTTTTTCGTGCTTGTCGATCTCGTCCCACAGGGGCTGACGCTCGTTGAAGGGGAGGGTCTCCACCTTCTCGCGGAGCTCGGCCGAGGCATCCTCGTCGGCCTTGATGGCGGCGGCGATGTCGGCGCGAACCTCGTCGATCTTGCCGCGGAGCTGGTCGTTGGTGAGCTCCTTGAGGCCCGGGCCGAGAGCGTTGATTTTATCAACTATCGGCTTGATCTCCTTGAGGTCGCGCTGCGACTTGTTGCCGAAAAGTTTGCTTAGAAATGTTTGAAGTGACATTATATATTTCGTTCGTTTTTTATTATACGTGTGTGAGGGGGTGAAAGTTCTCGGCTGTAGCGCCGATACGGTGCTTCCCGGTGCGGGGGAATCGGTGATCGCTCTCCTCCCGGCCGGGTGCCTGAGTTGCCTGATGTGTGTGTATCGGGGTGTGAATCTTGCTTCACTTCTGCAGGCGCACGGGGGCGGATGCAGCGCCGTTGGGCGAGCGTATGCGCAGCAGCCCCGTCACGGTGGGGGCTATGGCGCGGGCGTCGACGGTGGCGGTGATCTTCTGGGCTTTCACTCCGGGAGCCAGGATAAAGGCCGGAGACAGGGCCGAGGCGGCGCGCTGCGTGGTCTGCGGACGGTCGTCGCTGTTGTCGTCGTCGTCCACCTCCTGCCAGCCGGGCAGGATGCTCACTATCACGTCGCCCGAAGAGGCTATATGGGTGTTGCGCCGCATCGCTTCGGGATTTTCCGACGCGCGGCGGTCTATGATGTCGTCGATGGTCCACGCGTCCCCCACGCCGCTCATGCGGGTGAGGAAGCGGGCGCTCTCTTCGCGCAGCTCTTCCAGATTTTTGTCACGCTCCTTGATGAGCTTGTGGTTGAGGTACAGCTGCCCGTCGTGGTACCCCTTCACCCACTCGCCATTGCCGTAGATGGCCATCAGATACATGTTGAGCAGCGACACGGCCTTCTTCGACGAAAATTCGCCGTAGGGGAGTGCCCACTTGTCGTCGTCGCGGCGCTGCCGGCGGGTGATGGGTGTGCCGGCCACGAACACCAGCGTGCGCTCCATCCCCGGCCCCTCGCGGTCGATGGCGGCGAAGAGGCGCTCCAGATCGCGGTCGAGCCGCAGGTAGCTGTCCATCAGCTCCGGACGGTTGTCGGCGTCGCGCCCGTACATGAAGGGCTGCAGTGTGTAGCCCAGATTGAGCATATCCATGCTCTCGCGCTTCCCCAGGGTGAGCGATTTGATGTACTCGGTGCCCAGAGTGGTGATGTCGGCGTTCACTACCGGCGAATTGCGGTAGGCTTTGAAGCGCGAGGTCGACGCGCGCGAGAAGATATGGCGGAAGGGGTAAAGTTTTTTATAAGAGGGGAGTCCCGGCAGGCTCTCTACGGCCACCGAGGGGGTCCACTGCAGAGTGTCGAGGCGATATTCGAGCGGATTGAGGCGGTTGACGTTCTGCGCAGGTGCGGGGAGGTCTTTGTAGTAGCTGCTGGTGGCCCATTTGCCGGTGATATCGTTCACCCAGAAGGCGCTGTTGCCGGCATGTCCGGCCATGATCACCGCCTGAGCGGCGTCAGGAGCGATGGCATAGACGTAGCCAAGCCCTCCGGCATCGATTCGCACCTCGTCGGCCACGGTCGACGCTGTGAGGCTGCGGGGCGACACCGTCTCTTCGGTGTGATTGCCGGTGGTCTCGGGGTCGAGTAGCGATGAGCGCACTCTGTGGCTCTCGGGGTCGTAGATTCCCGCGGCGCTCACGCCGTTGACCGAGGGGGAGGCGCCGGTGAAGATCACTGCGGCGGATGCTGCGGCGTCGAGCGGCGTGCCGTAGTCCATATCGGCGATCGTCACCCCCTGCTCCATCAGCCGGCGGAAGCCGCCGTTGCCGAAGCGGTCGTGCAGCAGTTCGAGATAGTCGTTGGAGAGGCCGTCAATCACTATCCCCACCACCAGCGTGGGACGCCCCGTGGGGGCGGTCGCAGTCTGGGCGCACATAGTGATGCTGCTTATGGTGGTCACAAGCAGCAATGCCAGGCGCGATGTGATATTCCGGCGGTTCATCGTTATATTTTGCTTCTATATATAGCTTCCGTTCACTTGTAGGGACGCACCATGGTGCGTCCTCCATTTCGGTTTCCCCTTCCTCGTTCCCCGGTTTCCCATTGGGCCTACTGGCCCTATAATGCCTATCCCCTCCTCGGCAGGCTCCCCCCGAGCACATATATCTCCGTCCCCGATCTCACCATTGTGCTCGCCATAAACAGCGGAAACGCCACATTCAGCGCCTGCCCGAAATAGCGGTGAGCGGCAAGGAGCAGTATGAGCGCTGCAAAGTTACAAATTTGATACCAAAATACCGCACGTTTACACTTTTTTATCCATATTCCCACCGCCGGGATGATGCTCAGCGGGTTCAGCCACAGATACAGCCAGTTGGGCGACGTGGCCTCGTGCACCGACACGAAAATCAGAAAGGTCAGCAGACACCCGAGCAGAAATTGCACCCCAAACAGCATCGTGTCGAACCATCGCGTGATCCTCCGCCGCCTGATGTCGTACCAGCTGATGATCAGCGTGGCCGTGAGCAGGTATACTCCCGTGGCAGCCGGGGTCAGAGGCCACGGAGTGGCATCATCCTGCACCCCCTCCTCGGGCCCTTCCACCAGCACCGCCGTCCCCTTTATCACCGGCACTTTCTCCCCCTGAGGATTCACAAAACACGCCCCCTCGAGCTCATGCTCCAGCCTCACCGGCGCAAACGTGCGCTCCCTCGCGGTGATGTCGCGGTCTATCCCCGCGCCCAGCGCCAGGTCGATGCCAAACTGATACCACGGATAGCGTGCGTGATACGATGTCATCTCCGTTCGCCATGTGGTCCCCGCCTCCGGCTCCTCCCCTCCGAGCACTATCGGCATCCCCGCAGCACGCTCCACCAGCGCCAGCGGCCGCGTGGCGCAGTTGTCCTTCACATAGTTGTAGCGGTAGGTGCGGTTCTCTTCGCGCAGATTCTCCTCCACCAGCTCCATCAGCCGGCGGCTCTGCTCCGCCGTGAGGTTCAGCTCCTGCTCCTCCACCCTTCGCCCGGCCATGATATACTCCTGAAGGAAAAACACAAACGGATAAGCCGCAGCCATATAGTCGGTCTCCCCCTTCACAAACCGGTAGATGAAATTGGGCGACGCGAAGTCGAAAACCCCCCAGTTGATCGCCAAGTCGAGTCCCGCGCTGTTGCGTATGCGCAGGGCAGTGTGCCCTTCGAGCTGATACACCTCGCGGCCCGGAGCCACCGTCACAAGTCCGAAGTGCCATTGCACGCTGTCGGCGCGTTCAGCCGCCGTTTGGGCAGGCGCAGCGGGCGTTTGAGCCGCAGACCCCCCGGCGGTCAGGGCGAAAATGGCCGCCATGATATATTTCAGTATCCGTTTTTTCATATCGTATGGTTAGTTTGGGACAGGACGCACCGGCCGTGTGTACCGGCGGCGTGGAGACTTCCCGTTGCGGCAGTGCAAAGTTAGCAATACCCGAGGGAAAAAACAAAAGGACGATGTGCCGCAGGGGGGCACCTCGTCCCGAAAAACTATGGTTTGTTTAGTGTGTAGCTGCGCAGAGTAGCTGCAGCGCCATTTATTTCACAACGAATTTGCGGCCGTTGCGGATATAGATACCCGGCACTGTGGTGTCGCTTACGCGGATACCCTGCAGGTTGTATACCGGAGCATTAGCCTCAGCCTCAGCCTCGGCAGCAGCCTCAGCCTCGACTCCTTCGATGCCGGTGATGGTTCCCTTGCCGTAGTATTTCAGACGGAAATTGTCGGTAACGGTCCAGTCGGGGGTCTCGGCGCGCTCCGTCTTCTTGACACCAATCTTGAGGGGGGTGTCGGCGCTGTACTTGTGGATGGCAACCATGTTGTTGTAGAGGCCTAATTTGAAGGCGCTTACAGCCTGCATGCAAGCATCGGGCGAATGGAATTCTTCGCTCTCATTGTAAGCATCAGTGCCTTCGCCGGGGAGCTTGTTGGCACCTTCCAGGATGTTTACAAGGGGTGTCTCAGCGTAGGAGGGGTCGCCGGGGGCGCGGAAATCGGGAGCGCCGTTGACTGCATCGGTGGTCTGCTCGCCGGCATAGAGGACTGCAAACCGCTTAGGCTCATTGAAGGGCTGACGGAGGTGTTTGCCATTGCGGTAGTAGCCTTGAACGTGGATGCTGTATACACCTTCGGGAAGATTTTCAGCTTCGATGGTCTGGGAAAGTTCAGAAGACCCTTTGTCCCAGGATTCAATCAGGTAGTCGTAGTGATTGCCGCCGCCATCCCAAACGCCGCAATCGGTCATCGTCCAGGCATCTTTGCTTTCGCGCTTGTTGAAGTTGGGGCTTTGGATGAGGAACGATACGTCAACGGGGTTCTTGGCGGAAGCCTCTTCCATGAGGGCGAGACGGTCGGCCTTGGTGACAAGTTTCCACTGTGCGTCAAGGTCGTCATGGGAGGCGGTGCTTACAGTGCTGATAGTAGTCTCATCGCTCTGGCCGGCATCGACAGCAGCATAGGGATCGTAGGAGATGCACTTGTCGGGATTAGCCTTCTGGATGATGTTGTATACACCCTCTTTACCTTCAACGGGTACGAACTGCCAAACTTCATTGTCGTTCTTACTGGCATCCATGTAGCCATGGTAGTTGAGGAAGTGGTTGTTATCGCCATTGTAGAGCTGGCTGTCGATAAAGAATCCGAGGTTAGCGGGATCGGCCTCAACAAGAATAACGGGATTACCGGGCACGCCGAGGGCAGCGTGTGCGCCCCAGTCGGAGCCACCGCAGAGGAATTGCTTCTGGCCTACATTGTAGAGGTAGAACTCGCCTGCTGCGGGAACATTGCCGGCGAATACATCCTCATGGCGCTCGGCTGCGTTGCGGCGACGGGCATAGCGGAGGTCGCGGAGGAGGGTGTTGAGTTCGTCGTTGTTCTGGAGGGAGTAGAAGCGGTTCATGTAGTGCTCGAGGTCCTCAACACCTTCTTCCTGTGCAAGAGCATAAGTCTTGTGGAAGTTGTCGATGTCGCGCTTAACGAAAGTGCCGTAAACGGAGTTGACATATTCGAGGTCGGCGAGGCGGAGTGAGTTAATGTCGGAAACTTCGCCGAATTTCTCCATGGCAGAGGCGATGTAGTTGTAGGGATATGTGGCCATATCGTTTTCGAGTGTGGCCATTTCGCTTTCCATGAACGAGTTGAGCTGGTCTTCTGCGCCTTCGGTGCTTGTGCTCTCATAGAAGAGCTGGAAGTTGTCGTAGTAGAGGTCGTCCCAGCCCGAGCCGTGGAGCTTCTTGACGCCCAGGGTGAGGGTGCCGTCGGTTACGATAGCAGTGATGTCGGGGTTGGTGTATAGGCCGCTGCGGAAAGCATGTCCAACAGTATTGAAATCATCGGCATAAAAGACATTTCCGGCGATTGCGCTCTGCATCCAGGGATGGTTTTCACAAGGCTTTGTTTTGAAGCCGGGGTCGGCGGCATGCATGAAGAGGTGCTCGGAAGCGCCGGCAAAGTAGTAACAGTGGCGAGGTGTGTGGCCGGCTGCGTAGCGATACCAGTAGATGTCGCCGTTCCACTCTTCGCGGAAGAATCCCTGGACGCGCACTCTATATGTGCCGTTGGGGAGACCGGTAAGGGTGGTGTAGTGCACGTAACCGTGAGAATTGTTACGTGTGTGGCGCCAGGAGTTGTAGTTGATACCGGCAGTCTCGTTGATACCGCCGTTGGTCTTGAGAATCCAGTTCTCACCGCCACGCTGGTTGTTGCGGTCGAAGTCCTGCCAGGGAATCATCCAAGTGGCATTGCCTTCGTCGGTGCCGGCATGGTCGATGACATATTGTTTGCGCTCCTCGGGTGTGACGAGCTGCCAAACGTGGTTGCCGTCGTTCTCGGTAGAGGAGAGGAAATTGTCGCCACCGACACCGAGGTAGCGGGGATATGTTGCTTTATCGGGCACAAGCCGAAAGAGCGGTGCATGGATTTTGGGAAAAGTGTTAAATTTGCGGTATGAAAACCGCAGACGCAATATGGATGTGCCTTCCCGAGGGGTTGGACGATCTTTTTGAGATGGTTCGTTTTGAAAAGACAGACCAGTCATACGACATATGGCTTGACG
>CAJLLX010000083.1 GCA_905207535.1 uncultured Muribaculaceae bacterium
AATTTTTACATTGACCCGACATTTGGGATACTGGAAGGGAATTAAAGGGAATTATTTGCAGTGAAATAAAGGCCCGAAAGCGACAGATGAAAACAGCGGGGGCGCTGTGGCCGGGAGAAATCCCGCCGCAGCGCCCCCGCCGCGTGTAAAGGGGATGAGGATGACAAATGGAGAGAGAAACGGGGGAAATGGCGGCAAAGTGCATGGATTTTGAGATTTTTTGTTTACCTTTGCCGCGGGAAGGGGAGGGGGAGACTTCGGACTACGTCCTCAGCACAGTGCAGATGGGAAACAGGGGCGATTATCACGCGAGCTCGCGTGATCACTGGACAGGAGGGGAGGGGGAGATAACTGTAAATAAACAAAAATCGGATAAAGAAGATGCAAAAGAAAGTATTGGCCGCGATAGCGGCGATGGCAGTGGGGACTTCGGCAGCGATGGCTGCGACCCTCTCGCCGGAGGAGGCTCTTGCCCGCATCTATGGGAACGAGGGAGCAGGAAGCCGCCCGGCTCGTGCTATGGCGATAGCACGGGAGAATCCTCAGCTAATCAAGACGATAGAGACCGCCGACGGCAAGCCGGCGGCGTACCTCTTCGGGAGCGCCGAGGCCATGGGGCCGGTGGCGTCGGCTGAGGGGGCGTGGATACTGGCCGGTGCCGACGACAAGGCGGCTCCGCTTTTGGGCTATGGCACCGGAAAGGCGGACCCCGAGAAAATGCCGCCGCAGATGAAATGGTGGCTCGAGGAGTATGCCGCACAGATTGCGGCTGCCAATGAGCAGACAACGACACCCGCGTATGTAAAAATGCAGGGTGAGGAGAGCACGGCAGCCAAGGCCGGCAGCAAGATTACGACCAAGGGCTCCGTGGGGCCGCTGCTGACCACCACCTGGGACCAGTTGGACCCGTACAACCTGTACACCCCGCTCTACGGCGAATCGCACACCCCTACGGGCTGCGTGGCGACAGCCATGGCGCAGGTGATGAACTACTTCGAGTATCCCGCCAAGGGTAAGGGCACCGGCTCGGTGACCTACAACGGCGAGACGCTGACCCGCAGCCTCGAAGTGGAGTTTGACTGGGCCAAGATGAAGGACAACTACATGTACAGCGCCTCGACAACGGAGGAGAAGGAGGCCGTGGCCGAGCTGATGGTGAGCTGCGGCTATGCCGTGAACATGCAGTATTCGCCCGGCGGCTCTGGCGCAATGGATCAGGATATGCTCAAGGCGCTTATCGACAATTTCAGCTACGACCAGGGGGCATGGCTCTATGAGCGCGACAACTACAGCCTGGAGGAGTGGGAGCAGATGCTGATCGACAACCTGACCAACGTAGGCCCTATGTACTACTCCGGTCAGGCGCCCGACGGCGGCCATGCCTTCGTGTGCGACGGGTACGACGGGAAAGGACTGTTCCACTTCAACTGGGGCTGGAACGGCTTCTATGACGGATATTTCGCCATCGACGCCCTGAACCCCGAGGGTCAGGGCACCGGCGGCTACGACGGCGGCTACAACACCTCGCAGGCCGCAGTGATGGGTATACAGCGCCCGGTAGAAGGGTCTAAACGCCCGCAGGTGCAGCTCACCCAGTTTGGCGACGTCACCGCCACTCTCAGCGGCAACAGCATCACCCTTACCACCTCGGGACTCAACGGCTACGCCGGATGGTACAACATGAGCTATGCCTCAGCCACCCTCTACTTCGGCCTTGAGCTGGAGGAAACTACGAGCGGCACCAAGCAGATGGCCGTCACCGGCACCCGCGGCAACAGCCTCGACAGCTACTACGGCAATCAGACTGTGACCATGACCATCCCCTCGACCGTGGCCGACGGCACCTACCGTGCACGGTTAATGACCCGCGAGGACGGCTACGACGCTTGGATGCCCGCACTGGTGGCCAACGGGAGCAAGAAATATGTGGTGATAGAGATGACCGATGGCGAGCCCGCGATAGGTCAGGAGCCCTCGGAGGAGTTTGAGATCCAGCAGGCCGCCTTCAACGGCGAGCTGATCAGCGGTCAGCCCGGCTCCTACACCGCTACCATCTACAACGGCACCGCAGCCACCGTAAGCCAGAAGGTAGGCGTGGCCCTGATTGACTATCAGGGATATGTCATGGCGCTCTCCAGCACCTCCACCACCTTCACTGTAGAATCGAAAAAGAGCATAGAGCGCACCGTAGAGTTCACGCTCGACTACCAGTATGGCTTCCTTGCCAACACCGACTATATCGGAGTGCTCTATGACCCGGACACCAACAAGATACTCTACAACTTCGGCACCGTGCAGGTGGTAGACGAGAGCACCCAGCAGCCAAGAATCGTCACCTCGATGGTGCTCACCCCGCTCTACTACGGCAAGCAGAGCACCTACGGCTTCACGCTGAAGAATCCGACGAAAAAAGATCTCGACTACAATGTGACCGTGGCGCTGATCGACGACCAGTACGGAGTGTATGCGATGGACGACAACACCAACGCCATCCATGTGGGCGCCGGGACTACCGAGACCTTCAGTTTCCCCTTCAATTTCACCTACTACAGCAGCTCGTTTGAGCTCGACAAAGAGTATTACTTCGTGATTATAGATGTATCTGACGAAGGTATGACGCTGATAGACGTGGTAGACGCCGTGAGCGTGACCCGCGACCCCAACGATCCGACAGCCGAGATGACCTGCCACAGTTTCACGCTGGAGGGTGACAACAGCGCCGCCGAGATGTCGAGCCTCCACTTCATAGCCGAGGTGAGCGCGAGCGCCGACGTGACCGACTATCTGCTTCTGGCAATCTGGGACGGGAAAACCGGCGAAGTGATCGGTGCCGTCAAGACCGACCCCGTAGCCTATGAGAAGGAAGTGCACCAGCCGGTACACGTATATCTTGACTTCTCCGAGGCCACACCCGGCGCGAAATATATCGCCGCCATCCTTGACTCGAGGGAGAAGCAGATCAGCGACGACCTCTATTTCACGGCCAAGGACAGCAGCGGCCTTGAGGATGCCACCGTCGATGCCAAGTTGAGCCTGAACATGAACACCGCTACCCGCACGGCCATAGCGCTTTCGGGCGCCGAGATCACCGACGTGAAGGTCTACAGCCCGAGCGGCGCGCTGCTCAACGCTCCCGCCGAGATCAGCGGCAACAGCGCCCGCATCGACCTCGAAGGATTGTCGGGAATGGTGATAGTGACCGTCACCGACGCCTCGGGCGAGCAGGTTAGCAAAAAAGCGATGCTGAAATAAGCCGATTTCAAATAATTTAAGAAGCAAGAGTGGGGGCCACTCTTGCTTCTTAGCGTTTATATTAGTAAGTTTGTAGTGCATTAATCAGGTTATGCAACAGTAAATGAGGACGAGCAGATGAGCGAATTCAAGGTACATATCTTAGGATGCGGATCGGCGACGCCGTCGATGAGGCATATGCCGAGCTGCCAGGTAGTGGAATACCGCCGCCAGCTGCTGATGATCGACTGCGGCGAAGGGGCGCAGCTGGCCATGAGGCGTGCGGGGCTGAAATTCGCGCACCTCAACCACATATTTCTGAGCCATCTCCACGGCGACCACTGCCTGGGGCTGCCCGGATTGCTGTCGACCCTCGCCCTACACGATGTGGGGGGCACTGTGACGGTGCACACCTTTGCCGAAGGGGCGAAAATACTGGGCGAGATGATCGACTTTTTCTGCCGCGAGCGGTCGTATGAGTTGAAATTCAACATCATAGACCCTACGAAGCGGCAGTTGCTGCTCGACAGCGGCGGCCTGACGGTGGAATCGTTTCCCCTGCGCCACCGCGTGGACGATGTGGGATTTCTCTTTCGCGAGCAGCCGAAGCCGCGTCACATCCGTGGGGATATGGTGAGATTTCACCAGGTGCCTGTGTCGCAGATGAAAGCCATCAAGGAGGGAGCCGACTATGTGACCCCCGAAGGGAAGGTGATACCCAACGAGATGCTCACATCAGATGCCGATCCGAGCAAGAGCTACGCCTACTGCTCTGATACGGTGTATCTTGCGGAGACGGCAAAATTTGTGGACGGCGTGGACCTGCTCTACCACGAGGCGACATATGCCTCCGACAAAGCCCCGAAGGCCGAACTCTACGGCCACAGCACGGCCGAGCAGGCGGCGCAGGTGGCCCGGGATGCCCACGCCGGGCGGCTGGTGATCGGACATTACTCCAAGTCGTACCACGATGAGCAACAGCACCTTCAGGAGGCCCGTGCGATATTTCCCGATACCATCGCGGCCAACGAGGGGATGACCATAGAAGTATAAGCCGTAGTGCGAACCCGCGGGGAGTGTGAAAACGTTATAATATCTGACAACATACGATTATGGAAACTCTGAAAGTAAAGATTATAAACCGAAGTCACCATCCGCTGCCGGCGTATGCCACACCGGGGTCAGCGGGGATGGATGTGCGTGCTTTTCTGCCGGATGGTCCGGTGGTGCTCGGGCCGCTGGAGAGAAAACTGATCCCCACAGGGCTGTATATGCAGCTTCCGAAGGGGTACGAGTGTCAGATCCGTCCACGCAGCGGACTTGCCATCAAGCACGGCATCTCGCTGGTGAACACCCCCGGCACCGTCGACAGCGACTACCGCGGAGAGATAGGCGTAATACTCGTAAACCTTAGCAATGAGCCGTTTACGGTCAACGATGGGGAGCGGATATGCCAGATGGTGATCACCAGCTACACCCGCGTCGACTGGGAGCCGGTGGAGCGCATCGACGAGACCGAAAGAGGCGACGGCGCCTTCGGCCATACCGGCGTGCAATGACGCCGCGCCGAAAGCCGTGAAATATGTGGAGATAATGGGAAAAATGAGTAACTTTGCAGCAATGAAGTTGAAAGTACGTGAAATACCGGTGGTGTGTGCGGTGTTGATAATGGCCGCGCTGGTGCTCCTGCCCTCGGGAGCGGCCCGTCCGCGTCATGGCCAAAAAGAGAAAGCGGAGAGCTGGGAGGCGGGTGCCGACAAACGGAAAAGCGACTACATGTTCATGGAGGCGATGCGCCGCAACTCGCTCGGCGAGGACGGCCCGTACTTCGAGCTGCTGCAAAGAGCCGTGGAGCTCGACTCAACCGACACTCAGCCGGGGATGACCCTCGGATACTACTACATGGCACTGGGTCAGGAGGATACAACGCTTGCACGGAAGGGATACGCCATGATGCGCCGCCACTTCGACCTCCATCCGTCGGACTACTACAGCGCTATCTTCTACGGAGTGGTCAACAATCAGCTCGGCAACGCGCGCGAGGCAGTGCGCGTATGGCAGACGCTCGACTCGCTCAATCCTCACAAACCGAATGTAACGCTGCGGTACGCCGAAGCGCTGCAGAGTGCCGGCGACAGCCTGAGCCTGCGGCGGTCGGTGGATGTGCTCAACCGCCTGGAGCGCGCCGAGGGGATGGACCTCGGGCTGACATCGCACAAAGTGCGCTCGTTGATGGCGCTGAAAGACACCACGGCCACGATGCGTGAGATGGACAGCCTGCTGAGCGCCACCGGCACCAATGCCACCACCACGCTCTATGCCGGAGATGTGATGATGGCGATAGGCAAACCCGACTCAGCCATAGCGCTTTACAACCGCGCCTGCGAGATAG
Source organism: uncultured Muribaculaceae bacterium (assembly GCA_905207535.1). Taxonomy (GTDB): domain Bacteria; phylum Bacteroidota; class Bacteroidia; order Bacteroidales; family Muribaculaceae; genus UBA7173. The sequence continues at coordinate 5,624 of CAJLLX010000083.1, forward strand.
ACCCCACCAACGGCATCGGATACTACAAGCGTGCGGAGTTTTACCGCGAGCGGGGCGACTCCACCGCCTTCGACCGCGAGGTGTTTCAGGCCGTGAAGCAGGAGGGGCTCGACCCGGATGTGAAACTGGAGATCTTCTCAAGCTATGTGCGTCAGCTTTACAACGACAGCACCCAGCAGGGACGGATTCAGGAGCTGTTTGACGCCCTCCTGGAGCAATATCCCCACGAAGGGAGCGTGCGCGATCTCTACTCGTCGTATCTCGTGGCCCGCAACGACTACCGCGGAGCCGCCGAGCAGCAGGAATATGCCACCGATACCGATCCCTCGAAAGCCGAGCGGTGGCGCGGCACCGTGAGCCTCTACGCCTCGGCCAAAGATTACGAAAAAGCTCTGGAGACGGCCCGCAAGGGGCTGAAATACATCCCGCGCGACGCGGCGTTGATGTTTTACGCCGCCAACATGCTGGCGCTGCTCGACCGCAACAGCGAGGCGATAGCGGCGTATGACAGCACCCTCACCGAGGTGCGCGACGGCGACGACGAGCTGCGTTCGGCGGTGCTGTGCTCGATCGGCGACACCTACTACAAGATGGGCACCACCGACTCGGCCTTCGTATACTACGACCGCGCCCTGGAGGTGAATCCCGATAACCTGCTGGCCCTCAACAACTGCGCCTACTATCTGGCCGAGACCGGGCAGGACCTCGACAAGGCCGAGAAGATGAGCGCCATCTGCGTAAGGCAGCAGCCCGACAACGACACCGCGCTCGACACCTATGCGTGGATATTTTTCAAAAAGAAAGACTATAAGAGCGCTAAGGAGTACATCGACAGAGCCCTGGCGCTGGAATCGGAGGACCCGCAGGCCGATGTGCTGCATCATGCCGGGGATATATACTACATGAACGGCGACCACAAGGCTGCCGTAGACTTCTGGGAGCGGGCGCTGAAGCTCGACCCCGACAATGCGCTGCTCAAAAAGAAGGTGAAGAACAGGACACACTTCTATGAGTAGTTCTTAGTTCTGAGAGCTTAGAGCTTAAATGGTAAGTTGTAGATTGTAGTCAATAGGGGTGGGGACATAAAAAGATATAGCTACTGATATATAGATATATAGTGACTTATATACCGATGTTTAGCAACTGATATACAAACATATAGCGAGATAGAGAAGATATAGCGAATGAAAGGAATGAAGATATACAGGGGAATAATGGGGATGGTGACCGCGATAGCGATGGCGGGGATGCTCGGGGCGTGCTCGGCAGGAAAGAAGGCAACGAAAGCCACGCTCCCGACTGAAACTCCTGCCGAGATATCGCAGCAGACTCCCTCGCAGCGGTATACCGAGCTGTGCAACAGCTACGGCTGGTGGGAGGACGTGCAGATGCCTGTGCGCCTGAGCCTTACTGCGCCGAAAAATCTCAGCGTCAACGCCCGCGCCGCCATGAAGCGGGGCGAGTGGATCAGTCTGTCGGTGAGGATGCTCGGATTTGAGGTAGCGTCGGCCTTCGTAGACCGTGACTCGGTGCACGTGGTAGACCGCTATCACAAGGCATACCTCTCGGAGAGTCTGGAGAAGGTGTTCGGGGAGTATGGAGTGACGGTGGAGACCGTGCAGGATCTGCTCTTAGGGCGCGGATTCCTGCTGGGGAAGGCCGGAGGGACCCTGCGGAGCGACCTGAAGACCGCTCTGGAGTTTGTCAATTCGCCTGAAGGGCTGATGATCCTTCCCTCGATACATCCCGAGGGTCTGGAATACGGATTCATCCTGTCGCCCGACGCCAACCGCGTGGCGGCAGCCTCGGTAGCCGCCGGGGAGCGCTACAGCGCCACTGCCAGCTACAGCCAGGCGGTGGAAACGCCTCAGGCCGGGGCCTTTGCATCGACCACCGACATCAGGATGGTGAAAGGGAAAAACATCAGCGCCACCCTCGACTGGAGTTTTTCGCAGGCAAAATGGAATACCGGCGTGAGCCGCAGCTGGAAACAGCCCTCGGGCTACAGCCGCATCGACGCCAAATCGCTGATAAGCAAACTTACCAAGCTCTGAAAAGAGCGCAGCCCCGGGTGGCTGCAAACCAATCGACAACACGAACCTACTAAAGGAGAAAAAGAAGTTGTATCGCATCTGTGCAATCATAGGAAAATGGCTGTTGGTCATGGTGATGCTGTGCGGCCCCGCAATGGAAAGCGCCGCCGGGCAGCTCGGTGTGTCTACCGAACAGACCTCCAAGAAGAAATCCGGCTCTAAAAAGAAGAAGACCACAACCCGCAAAGGGAGCGGCAGCCGCAAGACCAGCAAAAATAGCCGCAAGGGCACCAACAGTTCCACCGGAAAGAAAAAAAGCAGCAAACCGCGCACCGCAGCCGAAGTGAAGCAGGCCAAGAGCCGCAACGCCGGCGAGATACGCGAAGCCAAGCGCAAAATAGCCCTGAACACTAAGGAGACCGAGCAGCGGCTCAACCAGCTGACCCTCCTGGAGGGGGAGATAGACCAGTGCAACGTGCGCATCGGCTCGCTTAGCCAGCGCGTGGACTCGCTCAACCGTCGCATCAGCCAGACCAACGACTCGATCGCCGCCCTCGACCGCCATCTGTCGGCCATCACCGCCGAGTATGTCAAGGCCATCAGGCGCACCCAGGGTCGCAGCCAGCAGACCAGCAGTCTGGCCTTCATATTTTCGTCGGACTCCTTCGCCCAGGCCTACCGCCGCATGCAGTCGCTGAAGCAATTTTCAAAATGGCGCGACCGCAAATCGGCCGAAATCAAGGGTGTGCGCAGTCAGCTCGACAAACGCCGGGCCGAACTGACCGGGCTGAAAGAGAAAGTGGGCCGTTCGATCGGCGAAATCAACAGCGAGAAAACACAACTCGTCAAGAAACAGGGTGAGACCGGCATACTGGTAGACCGCCTGAAGCGCGAAGGCGCCGAGCTGCAGCAGATCATGAGCCGCCGCGAGGCCGAAGCCGCCCAACTCGATGCCGAACTCGACCGCATCATCGCCGAGGAGGCCCGCAAAGCCGAGGCAGAGCGTCGCCGTCAGGAGGAAGCACGCCGCGAAGCCGAGCGCAAAGCCCGCGAGGAGGCCGAAGCCAAGGCAGCCGCCGAGGAGAAAGCCGCTCAGGAGGCTGCAGAGCAGGAGGAAGCACGCCGCATAGCCGAAGCTGAGGCCAAAGCCGAGGCTGAAGCCCGCAAGAAAGCGGCCGCGAAAGCCGAAGCCGACAAGAAAGCCGCCATGGAGAAGGCCCGCAACGAAGCCGAGCGTGAAAAACTGCGCAAACAGGCCGAGGAGAAAGCCGCCAAGGAGGCCGCCGAGCAGGTGAAACGCGAACGCGAAGCCGCCCGCAAGGCCGAACAGAATAAGATCAAGGAGGAGCGCGCTGCCGCCAAGAAGAAAGCCGAAGCCGAGAAGAAGGCAGCCCGTGAAAAAGCCCGCAAAGGGAAGCCGGTGAAGCATACCGGCC
>CAJLLX010000084.1 GCA_905207535.1 uncultured Muribaculaceae bacterium
TCATCGGAGAATTGGTCAAGTGAAATACGCATTAATTTAATTCATCCAACAGGTATATATAACAAAAATTGCGCCTAGATGGCACATGGCAACGTCAAATAGCAGAGAGAAGGAAAAATGGAGAGAAATAGGGAGGGGGGATAGAACGGAAAAAGTCCGCTCAGGCAAAAGACGGGTTCGCACTTTTGTCGCAGCGGACTATAGGGGGTATCTTGGCTGATGGTCAAGGATGTATCTTGGCTGATGGGAAGATGTGTCTCAAGGCCTTTCATCGGAGCCGAGAGGGTATCAGCCGTATTTTGAGATTTTTCGAAGCTCCGACTCGTTGAGGATGGAGATCTTGCGGCCGTCGACGGTGATGAGCTTGTCGGTGACGAAGCCGGAGAGGGTGCGGATGGCGTTGGAGGTGGTCATGTTGGAGAGGTTTGCGAGGTCTTCGCGCGCCATGTAGACGCGGAGGGTCATGTTGTCGTCCTCGTAGCCGTAATGGTCGCGGAGCACGATGAGGGCTTCGGCCAGACGGCCTCGGATGTGTTTCTGCGTGAGGTTGACGATCTTGGTGTCGGCACCTCCGAGGTTGCGGGAGAGCTCGTGGATGAAAAACCAGGCCAACTTGATGTTTTTGTTGATCATATCCTCCACGAGGGTCATGGGGAGTGTGCCCACCACCGAAGCCTCGAATGCGGCAGCGGATGAGTTGTAGCGCTCTTTGGCGAAGTAGGCGCGGTAGCCGAAATACTGCACGGAGCGGATGAGGCGGAGTATCTGCACACGTCCGCCTACACCGTCCTTAAATTTCTTCACCTTGCCATGGAGGAGGCACCAGAGATACTCCGGCTCCTCGCCTTCGGCGTAGATGCGCTGATTTTTCTTAAATTCATGTATCTTGAAAGCATCGATAATCCGTCGCTTCTCGTCGTTGTCGAGGACGGCCCAGATTTCCGACATGTCTTCGCTTATTACCTTGTCAAGTGCTCGCTTAATCATTTTAACAACATAGCTTAGAGTGCATGTTTTACAACACAAAGCTACAAAAAAATTTTTTACAACAAGTAAAATCTTGTAAAAAAAACTGCAAATTTAGGTGATTTCCGGGGGCAAAAAGGCCCGGTAGGCGGTTTTTAGGGCTAAGAGCTTAGCGCTAAGTGGGGCAACCCGGTGGGCCGTCGGACTTCGTCCTCGGCACAGTGCCGAGGGAGGAAATTGGCTTTTTGTGAGGCTTTGGGGAAATTTTGGAGACCTTTGGGAGGGGTTTTGGGGGAGGCTTTAGGGGGCTACTGGGTGAGGCGGTTGCGGCGGGAGGCGTCGAGGCGCAGGAGGATGAAGAGGAGGAAGGTGAAGCCCCAGAGCGAGGAGCCGCCGTAGCTGAAGAAGGGGAGCGGGATGCCGATGACGGGGCAGAGCCCGATGACCATGCCGATGTTGATGCAGAAATGGAAGATTAGATAGGAGGCCACGCAGTAGGCGTAGACGCGTGCGAAGACTGTGGGCTGGCGCTCGGCGATGTGGATGACGCGCAGTATGAGCATCAGGAAGAGGAACACCACCAGAGTGGTGCCGACGAAGCCCTCCTCCTCGCCGATGGTGCAGAAGATGAAGTCGGTGTGCTGCTCGGGCACGTATTTCAGTTTGGTCTGGGTGCCCTTGAGGAACCCCTTGCCGGTGACTCCGCCCGAACCGATGGCGATTTTCGACTGATTGACATTGTAGCCGTCGCCGCGAAGGTCTTCCACGATGTTGAGGGCCACTTTGATGCGCTTCTGCTGGTGGGGCATCATGTGGGAGAAGACCAGATTGACCGACTGGAGGAAGATCACTGAGAGCACGGTGGCGAGCACTGTCACCATGAGCTTGCGTGCCTTGAGGCGGAGCATCTCAAAGAGGCAATAGAGCATGGCGATGCCGATGGTGGTGAAGAAGAATACACGGCCGGGGATGGCGAGATCCCAGATGGAGAGTACGGCCTCGACGACGGAGGCGCCGACGAACCACAGGAGCACATTGCGCGCCACCTCGAAGCGCCGCACATAGAGGGCGAGCATCCCCACGGTCATGGCCATGATCATGCAGAAGATGGCAAACTCGCCCGAGGGGATGCCGAGCACCATCGTCTCGGAATATTTGATGGCTACCACGAAGATCACCACGGCGAAGAGGGCCGCGAAGAGCACCAGTCCGCTCATCCCCTCGCGGTAGAGCACGAAGAAGAGCGAGAGGTAGACCAGCGCGGAGCCGGTCTCCTTCTGCGCCAGGATGAGGACAATGGGGATGAAGATAATGAGTAGCGCCTTGAGATAATTGCGCGGCGAGGCGTTGAGAGTGAAATTGTAGCCGCTGAAGAGCTTGGCCAGCGCCAGAGCGGTGGCAAACTTGGCGAACTCGGCGGGCTGCAGGCTCATGGGGCCGAGCACCAGCCAGGAGCGCGAGCCCTTGATGTCGGGCGCTATGAAGATAGTGACCACAAGCAGGCACATCATGGCCAGATACACCGGGTAGGCGTAGGTCTCGTACATGCGGGCGTCGATGATGAGGAGCACCAGGCCGAGCAGCAGCGACATCCCTATCCAGCGGATCTGCTTGCCGGAAAACTCGTCGAAGGAGAAGATCGAGGCGTGGTCGTAGTCGTAGCTGGCGGCGTAGATCGAGAACACTCCGGCGATGACCAGGAGCAGGTAGAGGATGACCGTGAACCAGTCTACATTGCGGAGGAAGGATTCGCTCTCGCCGGGACGGCGGTAGACGCGTCCGCGGCTGCGCTGCGAGGATGATGATGTGCGTATGGTGCGGGATTCCATGATGCGTGTCAGTTTGTTTGAGGAGAGGATCAGTGCTTTTTCACACCGCTGTAGATGATGGTGTTGGAGGAGAGCATGCGTTCCTCGATATATTTGCGGGAGGGGGAGATGTGGCCCGTGAGGTATTTCTCCATGACCAGCGAGCCGATGGGCACTCCGAAGGTGGCTCCGAATCCGGCATTCTCCACATATACGCAGACGGCGATTTTGGGGTCGTGGTAGGGAGCGAAGCCGATGAAGGCCGAGTGGTCTTTGCCGTGGGGATTCTGTGCGGTGCCGGTCTTGCCGCAGACCTCGATGTCGGGGAGATTGGCCAGGCGGCATGTGCCTCCGGTGACAGCCATGCGCATACCCTCGGCGATGTCGTCGAAGTAGTGGGCCGCGATGGTGGGATGGCGCTTGGTGCGGTATTGCTCGTCGATGACAGTGTCCTGAATCTCCTTCACAACGTGGGGAGTGATGAACCATCCGCGGTTGGCGATGGTGGCGCAGAGATTGGCAATCTGGAGCGGTGTGGCGAGGATCTCGCCCTGCCCGATGGCCACGGAGATGATGGTGTTGGCGCTCCAGCGCCCCTCGCCGTACCACTTGTTGTAGAACTTGGCATTGGGGATGAATCCGCGACCCTCGGAGGGGAGGTCCACTCCGAGTTTATATCCGTAGCCGAGGGATACGAGATGGTTTTTCCATACCTCGAAAGCCTTGTCGGAGGAGCCGTATTTCGAGCGCTTGTCGATCATGGCCTTGAAACCCCAGCAGAAATAGGCGTTGCAGGAGGTCTGGAGGGCCGGTTTGAGGGCGATGGGCGACGGATGGCCGTGGCACCCCACGCGCAATCCGCCGTTGATGTATCCGTGGTAGCAGGGATAGGAAGTGTGGAGGTCGATGATGCCCTCTTCGAGGAAAATCAGACCCTGCGAGGGCTTGAAAGTGGATCCGGGAGGGTAGGCGCCCATCAGTGCGCGGTCGAAAAGCGGCTTGTATTTATCGTTGACCAGATTGCGGTAGTTTTTGCCACGCTCGCGGCCCACGAGAGTGCGCGGCGAGTAGGTGGGGCTTGACACCATGCAGAGAATCTCGCCCGTGGAGGGCTCTATGGCCACCACGGCGCCGATCTTGTTGACCATAAGGCTCTCGGCATACTCCTGGAGCCGGATGTCGATGCCGAGGCGCAGATTTTTGCCCGATACTGGAGCTACGTCGCGTGCTCCGTCCTCGTAGCGGCCGCGGATGCGCCCTCGTGCATCGCGGATGAGGATCTCCTCACCTTTGATGCCGCGCAGGAAGCTGTCGAAGCTCTTCTCAATGCCCAGGTCGCCGCAATAGTCGCCCGGCTGATAGTAGCTGTCGTTCTCTATATCGCGGTCGGAGACCTCGCGGATGTTGCCGAGCACGTTGCCGGCGGCATCGTAGGCATATTCGCGCAGGATGCGCTTCTGGATGAAGAATCCGGGGTAGCGGTAGAGCTTCTCCTGCAGTTTGCCGTAGTCCTTGGCCGAGAGATGGGTAATGAGTGTCTGCGGGGTGTAGGAGCTGTAGCTCTTGGAGGCTTTCATAGCCTTGAGACGAGCCTGAAACTCCTCAGGGGAGATGGCGAGCGTGCGGCAGAAGTCGAGGGTGTCGAAGTCGTGCACGTCGCGGGGTATCATCATCACGTCGTAGGCCGGCTGATTGTAGACCACGAGAGTGTCGTTGCGGTCGTAGATCATGCCTCGCGAGGGGTAGACAGTCTTGCGCAGGAAAGCATTGTTGTCGGCGTAGTCCTTGTATTTGTCGTCCTGGATCTGGAGTGCGAAGAGGCGGAAGAGATATATGATGGCGATGACTACGATGAAGCCACCGATTACGAATTTTCTTTTTTCAAGTTGGTAATTTTTTCCCATTGTTATTCATCTGATCCCGGCAGGGGAGGAAGGCCGGGGATGGAGATTATCGGCGTGAGGAGACGAACCCCTCGAAGGCCATGATGATGACAAATGTGAGCAGAGTGGAGCTGACAATCTTGAGCAGCATGCCGAGGAAATCGAAAAATGCGAATGCCTCGATGAAGAAAAACATAGTGCAGTAAATGGCGCAGACCGTGACGGTGTATTTCATGAACACCGCTGCGGAGAGAGTGCGGAGCGAAGGCTCGGGATTGGCTATGGTGTCTTGCCTTAGCATGTAGAGATGCAGCGCCGGCATGCGCATCACGGCCAGCAGAGTGCAGCAGAGAGCGTTCATGCCCTGAGTGTTGGAGAGGATGTCGACCGTAAGGCCCAGGAGGAAGGAGACCGTCATGACCCAGTTGACGCCGAGCGTCACCGGCAGCTTGATGATGAAATAGATGAACACCAGAGGCACAGCCACTCCGAAAAGACAGATGTGATTGAACACCACCACCTGACAGAGAGTGAGTGCGATGAACATCAGTGCGAATTTGAGTATCTCTTTAGTCATCTCGGAGCCTTCGTGAAAAAAAGTTGTATGTGAATGGAGCGAGCCCGGCGCGGGAGGAGCGTCAGCTTGCGTCGGCGGGATTGGAGGAGTGCACCTCTTCGGCCTCTACCTCCTTGATATCGACGATATCGCGGTTGGAGATCACCTTGACAGTGGAGAGGGTGGTGAAGTCGGTGAGCAGGCGTATGCGCAGGGTGTGGAAATTGTCGTCCTCGCCGCGGGTGGAGCCGATGACCGTGCCCACGGGGATCCCCTCGGGGAACATGGCCGAGTAGCCGGAGGTGATGATGGTGTCGCCCTTGTGAAAGCGTACCTGCTTGGGGAGCTCCTCGAGGAGCGCCTCTGAGGGATTTCGACCGTCCCACACCAGCGAACCGAAGGCCGAATTGCCGCGGAGCTTGCAGGAGAGGCGGAAATTGGGGTTGAGCAGCGAGATGATGCGGCTGTGATGCTTGCCCACCACGTTGGTGACGCCCACCACGCCGTTCTGATCCATCACTCCCATCTCCGGTGCGAGGCCGTCGGCCGTGCCCTTGTCGATGGTGATATAGTTGTAGGGGCGGATGACACTGTTGTTGATCACCGAAGCGATGACAAACTCAAAGCGTCCCACCGAGTCGAGGCTGCGGAGCGAATCCTGAAGGATATCCTGCCGCAGGTGCTTATTCTGAGTGCGCAGCATCACCACTTCGGCCTCCAGAGCGGCGTTGCGCCGCTGGAGGTCGTCGTTTATGTCGCGGAGCCCCACATAAGAGGTGACATTGCCGGTGACTTCGTAGATACCCGAAGCCACGGCATTGGCCGATGTGAGGTAGACGTGATGCTGGTAGGGATTTCTCGTAAACAGCAGGTAGCAGCTCAGTAAGGCGTAGAATAGAAAGACAAACCACGAGCTGTAGCGGAGAAAAAAGTTAAGCAGATTGCGCACTTAGCCTAAACTTGATCGTCTGTGTTTTGTAACAGGCGTGATTATCGTATAAGGAACGAGAAGTTGGTGATATTCTTCAGTGCTACGCCCGTGCCTTTGGCCACGCAGAGCAGAGGATCCTCGGCTACATGGAACTGGATACCGATCTTGTCGGTGAGGCGCTTGTCGAGGCCGCGGAGCATGGCGCCGCCTCCGGCGAGCCAGATGCCGTTGCGCACGATATCGGCGTAAAGTTCGGGAGGTGTCATCTCCAGAGCATTGAGCACGGCGGTCTCGATCTTCGATACCGACTTCTCGATGCAGTGGGAGATCTCCTGATACGATACGGGAATCTCCATGGGGAGCGCGGTCATCTGGTTGGGTCCGTGCACCACATAGTCCTCCGGCGGATTCTCCAGCTCGGTGAGTGCGGAGCCCACGTTCATCTTGATGAGCTCGGCGGTACGCTCGCCCACGCGCACATTGTGGGCGCGGCGCATGTGGCCCTGGATATCTTCGGTGAGGTCGTCGCCGGCGATGTCGATACTGCGGTTGCTCACGATGCCGCCGAGAGAGATCACAGCGATCTCGGTGGTGCCGCCGCCTATATCCACGATCATGTTGCCCTCGGGAGCCTCCACATCGAGGCCGATGCCGAGCGCGGCAGCCATAGGCTCGTAAATCATGTATACGTCGCGGCCTCCGGCATGCTCGCTGGAGTCGCGCACGGCGCGGATCTCAACCTCGGTAGAACCCGAAGGGATGCCCACCACCATGCGGAGCGATGGGGAGAACCAGTTGTTTTTCGAGCTTGCCTTCTTGATGAGGCCGCGGATCATGAGTTCGGCGGCGTTGAAGTCGGCAATCACGCCCTTGCGGAGCGGGCGCACGGTGCGGATGCCTTCCGGCTCGCGGCCCTGCATGAGCTGTGCCTCCTTACCGACGGCAATCAACTTGTCGGTGCGGCGGTCGAGGGCTACGATTGAAGGCTCGTCAATCACAATCTTGTTGTTGTGAATGATGATGGTATTTGCGGTGCCAAGGTCGATGGCAATCTCCTTGGTCAGAGAGAAAAGTCTCATTGTCTGTGTAAGGGGTTGTGATAAGTTGTGGTAAGGGGGCGGGGAGAGATACCCCGCCGCCCGTGGTATTAATGCTTGAAGTGGCGGAAGCCGGTCATCACCATGGCCACGCCGTTTTCGTCGCAATATTTGATTGAATCGTTGTCGCGGATGGAGCCTCCGGGCTGTATCACGGCGTCAACGCCGGCATTGTGGGCAATCTCCACACAGTCGGCGAAGGGGAAGAAGGCATCCGAGGCCATCACAGCTCCGTGGAGGTCGAATTGGAAGGTGTGAGCCTTGTCGATGGCCTGACGGAGAGCGTCGACACGCGAGGTCTGACCTACGCCGGCAGCGCAGAGCTGCTTGTTTTTGGCCAGGACGATGGCGTTGCTCTTGCAGTGCTTCACCAGTTTGTTGGCGAAGAGGAGGTCGTCGATCTGCGCGGGATCCACCGGACGGGCGGTGACGGTGCGGAGGTCGGCGGGAGTCTCGGTGTGGAGGTCGCGCTCCTGCATGAGTGCGCCGTTGAGCACCGAGCGGAACTGGCGTGTGGTGTCGAGCGCGGCTTTCTGGCGCAGGATGATGCGGTTTTTCTTCTGCTCCAGGATGCCGAGAGCCTCGGGAGTGTAGTCGGGAGCGATGACCACCTCGAAGAAGATCTTGTTGATCTCCTCGGCGGTGTCAGCCTCGATAGTGCCGTTGGTGATGAGCACGCCTCCGAAGGCCGATACGGGGTCGCCGGCGAGGGCATCTTTCCAGGCCTCGAGGATAGTGGGGCGGGATGCCACGCCGCAAGCATTGTTGTGCTTGAGGATAGCGAAAGTGGGCTCGGTGAACTCGGCCATCAGCGAGGTGGCGGCGTCGATGTCGAGGAGATTGTTGTAGGAGATCTCCTTGCCGTGGAGCTGGTCGAAGAGGCGGTCGAGACGTCCGAAGAAGTAGCCCTTCTGGTGGGGATTCTCGCCGTATCGCATGGCCTTCTCGCCGTCGATGGCGATACGGAGCGCTGTGGGGTGCTCCGAGGCGCTGTCGAAGTAGTTGAAGATAGCGCTGTCGTAGGAAGAGCTGACAGCGAAAGCCTCTTTGGCGAACCAGCGGCGCTGCTCGAGAGTGGTCTGAGCGCCATTTTCTGCGAGGATAGCGCGGAGCGGCTCGTACTGGTGCTTGGAAGCCACGATGACTACATCGTTGAAGTTTTTAGCGGCGCCGCGGATGAGCGAGATGCCGCCTATGTCGATTTTCTCGATGATATCGGCCTCGGAAGCACCGGAAGCGACGGTATCCTCGAAGGGGTAGAGGTCGACGATGACGAGGTCGATGGCGGGAATGTCGTATTTAGCAGTTTCTTCGCGGTCGGTAGCGTTGTCGCGGCGGTTGAGGATGCCGCCGAACACCTTGGGGTGGAGCGTTTTAACGCGACCGCCGAGGATCGATGGGTAGCCGGTGAGATCTTCCACAGCGTCGCAGGGATATCCGAGCTTTTCGATGAAAGCGCGGGTGCCTCCGGTGGAAAGGAATTTTACTCCGTTGTCGTTAAGGAGCTTAATGATCTCATCAAGGCCATCTTTATGAAAAACTGAAATGAGGGCTGTTTTGATATTCTTATTATCTGCCATTTCTATTGATCTGATTTGCGAGGTCTATTTCAATGTGCAAAGGTATGAAAAAATGCGCTTATTCCGGCAATACTTCAACCTTTTATTGCGCTTATTTTTCAAAAATATTTTAGGTGCAGAGTCCAAGGGCAAATGCAATATTAGCGAAAATGTTTGAAAAATTCGAC
>CAJLLX010000085.1 GCA_905207535.1 uncultured Muribaculaceae bacterium
CGGGCAAAGTAGAGTTCGGGGTCGTTGGCGTCGAGTTCGAGGCCGAGGGCTATGTCGTCGGCGGCGCGGGCGAGGTCGCCGGTGGTGAGGCGGCACATGGCGCGGGCCGAATAGAGCACGGCGTCGGGTTTGGCCTTGATGAGGTCGGAGTAAAGCTCAATGGCGCGCTCGGTGTGGCCGGTGTTGGAGGCTATGAGGGCCTCGAGGAGCTTGCCCTGCGGGTCGTTGGGGCGCAGCCGGGTGAAATGCGCGGCATCGGTGGCGGCTTCGTCATAGCGGTCGAGCTGCAGCAGCAGCGAGGCGCGGTCGTGATAGGCGTCGGCGAAGGTGGAATCCATCTCCAGGATGAGGCTGTAGTCGCTGAGGGCATCCTCGGGCCGCTGCATTGCGGCGAGCACTCGGGCGCGGTTTTTGAGTATCACCACCGACCGCGGGGCCATGGCGCGGGCCTCGGAGAGGGTGCGCAGGGCTATGGAGTCTTCGCCGGCGTAGAAGTGGATCATCCCCATGTTGGAGAGGAGCAGCACATTTTGCGGATTGGAGGGCTCGGTGCGCATGGCCTCCTGCAGGCATGCCAGCGCCTGAGGCCAGTTGCTTTTGGCCACGGCCTCGTCGGCCCATTGCACAAGCTGCATATATCGGTTGGGGTCGTCGACGCGGGCGGGTTCGCCGCGCTCCACTCGCTCCTGTGCCTGCACTGCGCAGGCGGCGAAGGAGAGCAAAAGCAGGAGCGCGAGACGGCGGGAGAGGTTGATTACGTTGTCCATTTGTGATATCGGTAGAGGATGGTCTGAAGTATGCCTCGCAGGGCGAGATAGCTGATGAAGGCGAGCCAGAGTGCGTGGTTGCCCATGTGGCTGCGCAGCGAGAAGTAGATGATGAAAAATGCGGCGGTAGCGCCGGCCATGGAGATGAGCAGCTGACGGGTGAGGGTGGCGCCGATGTAGATGCCGTCCCAGCCGAAGGCGGCAAAGCCTGCAAAGGGCACCGTCACCGCCCAGAGGTAATAGTCGTGCGACGCCGCCACCACCCCCGCGTCGCCGGTGAGCAGATGCAGAAACCACTCTCCGCCAAAGAAATAGAGCGCGGTGAAGATTGCTGCCAACCCCGCACCCCAGCCGAAGATGCGCCTTATGCAGAGGCGCAGCGAACTGAAGTCGGCGGCGCCGACATATTTGCCCGCCAGGGCTTCGCCGGCGAAGGCAAAACCGTCCATCACGAACGAGAAGAGCAGAAACAGCTGCATCAGCAGGGTGTTGATGGCAAGGATCACTGGCCCGTTGGCCGCTCCGGCCTTGGTGAACCATAGGGTGACCAGGATGAGGCAGAGCGTGCGGAGCATCACCTCGGCATTGATGCGGAAGAAGCGGGCGAGGTCGGCGCCCCGCAGCAGCGCTCGCAGCCGCGGCATGCGCGGGCGGTAACGGCGTAGCAGACAGAGGCCGGTGATGAATCCTGTCCACTGGGCCACGAGGGTGCCGGTGGCCACGCCGGCTATCTGCCATCCGAGGCCGAAAACCAGCAGTAGACTCACGGCTATGTTGGTGATATTGATGAGGATAGAGGTCACCAGCAGCATCCGCGAGTTTTGCATCCCCAAAAACCAACCCGATAGGGCGTAGGTGCCGAGCACGGCGGGCGCGCCGTAGATGAGGATGCGGAAGTATCTGACAGCCAGCGCTCCGGTGGCCGGATCGGGGTCGACAAAACGGCTCAGAAGCATCTGTAGCGGCCATTGAAGCAGTATCATCACCCCTCCCACGCCTATGGCCACTGCGAGCGAGCGGTATAGCACCATCGAGGTAGCGCCGCTGTCGTGTGCTCCGAAGGCCTGTGCGGTGAGCCCCGAGGTGCCCCCGCGGAGGAAGGAGAAGAGCCAGTAGAGCATGTTGAACATCACCCCGCCCACGGCGATGGCGCCGATGTAGACGGCGCTCCCCATGTGGCCCACGATGGCGGTGTCCACCAGTCCTAAGAGGGGAGTGGTGATGTTGGCCAGGATGGATGGGATGGCGAGTGCAAGTATCTTTCTGTTCATTGGATGCGAAAACCGGGGGAAGTGAAGCCCCTCCTTGGAAAGCGGCGCGCCGGGAGGGCACGCCGCTGTTCTCAAAGGGGAATGTAATTCAAATGGCGCGGAGTCTATGGCTCCGCTATCTTTTCAGTTTAGAAGCTGTCTTTCAGTTTAGAAGCTGTCTTTCTGAAGCTGTTTTTTTTAGTTCAGGAGCGAGTGGACTTCTTCACGCGGCAGCTGTCGAACCACAGGTAGCCGATCAGCAGCCCGTAAGCGATGAGGCCGTAGATCTGGAGGGCACCCTCAGAGATGCCGCTCTCGTATTCAAAACCGAAGAAGCGGGTGAGGGCGGCAAATACGCCGAAGAGGGCGCCGCCGGCGATGAGGCCCGATGCGATGAGCGTACCGCGGTCGCGGCGACGGTCGCATACGGCCTTATCTTTGGAACTGTTGCTTACGAAGTAGGCGATGGCACCGCCTACGAGCAGCGGAGTGTTGAGCGATAGCGGGATGAACATGCCCAGGCAGAAGGCCAGCGCGGGCACTCCCAGCCAGTTGAGCAGCAGCGCCAGCACCACGCCGGTCATGTAGAGGATCCAGGGGGTCTCTCCGCCCATCATGAGGGGTTCGATCACCTTGGCCATGGCGTTGGCCTGCGGAGCCACCAGGGCATTGTCGCCGGTGAAGCCGTATACCTTGTTGAGCACCAGGATCACGCCGCCGACGGTGGCTGCCGATACCAGGGTGCCGAGAAATTTCCACTGCTCCTGCTTGCGGGGTGTGGAGCCGAGCCAGTAGCCCACCTTGAGGTCGGTGACGAAGCCGCCGGCCATGCTGAGCGCCGTGCACACCACGCCGCCGATGACCATCGAGGCCACGATGCCGCTCGGGCCCTTGAGGCCGATGGCCACGAAGATGGCCGAGGCAATGATGAGGGTCATGAGGGTCATGCCGCTCACGGGGTTCGAGCCCACGATGGCTATGGCGTTGGCTGCCACTGTGGTGAAGAGGAAGGCGATGACGGTGACCACGATCCATGCCACGAAGGCCTGCCACCAGCTGTGGATCACGCCGAACCAGAAGAAGATCAGCACTGCCACCAGCGCTATGGCGATGAAAAATACCACATGCTTCATGGAGATGTCCCACTGCCAGCGCACGGGCTTGGCATCAGCCTTAGCACCACCCTTGAACTCGCGTCCGGCCAGTCCTACGGCCTGACGGATGATGGGCCACGACTTGACGATGCCGATGACACCGGCCATGGCGATGCCGCCGATGCCTATCATGCGGGCATAGTTGGAGAAAATATCCTGCGAACTCATCGCGGCGATGGTCTCGTTGCCGTAAGTGCCCATCAGCGGGATCAGCACCCACCACACGAAGAAGGAGCCGGCGCAGATGATGAAGGCGTAGCGCAGACCGATGATATAGCCCAGACCGAGCACGGCGGCTCCTGTGTTGCAGCTGAGCACCAGTTTGGTCTTCTCGGCGATGGCGGCGCCCCACGAGCTGACGGCGGTGTTGAGCGTGCCGGCCCAGAAGCCGAAGGTCTCCACCACATAGTCGTAGATACCGCCTATGAGCGAGGCTATCACCAGCGTCTTGGCCTGCGAACCGCCCTCGGCGGCTCCGGCGCTCTGTCCGCTGGCCAGCACCTGTGTGGTGGCCGTGGCCTCGGGGAAGGGGTATTTGCCGTGCATATCCTTCACGAAATATTTGCGGAAGGGAATGAAGAAGAGGATGCCGAGGATGCCGCCCAGCAGCGAGCTGAGGAAGATCTGGAAGAAGCTGACGGTGATCTCGGGATATTTATCCTGAAGGATGTAGAGCGCGGGGAGGGTGAAGATGGCGCCGGCCACTATCACGCCCGAGCAGGCTCCGATGCTCTGGATGATGACGTTCTGCCCCAGGGCATCCTTCTTGCGAAGTGCGCCCGAGAGGCCCACGGCGATGATGGCGATGGGGATGGCGGCCTCGAATACCTGCCCCACTTTCAGGCCCAGATAGGCGGCTGCGGCGCTGAAGATCACGCACAGCAGCAGGCCCATCGTGACGGAGTAGACGGTGACTTCGCGGTATTGCCGCGCGGGATGCATCATGGGCCGGTAGGTCTCGTCGTCGGCGAGCTCGCGAAACGCGTTCTCGGGCAGCTCCACGGGGTCGGCGTCGGCCATGAAGCCGTCGGCGGGTGCCGGGTCGGCGGGAAGATGCTCCTTTAAGTTCTCTTTTTTCATTTGCAAAATGTGTCAGGGCCGCGGTGGCGGCCGAGGATTATTGATTGATTATTGTGTCCGTGTCAGTTGGCCGGGGCGGCGGGTGCGCTGCCGGGGAGAGAGCGGGCGAGGATGTCGAAGCGCTCCACGATGATCTCGGTGACGCTGCGCTTGATGGCGTTGAAGTCCTGCCATACGCGGGTGCGGAGCTTCCCCTCGATATAGAGCTTGGTGCCCTTGGTGATGTAGCGCTCGGCGGTGCGGGCGAAGTCGTCCCACATGATGATATTGTGCCACTCGGTGATCTCGGGCACCCGAGCGCCGGAAGCGTCGGTGTAGGCCGGCTCGGAGGTGGCGAGGGTGAACCGCGCATAAGGCCTGTCGCCCACGTATTTCATCTCCGGGGCTTTGCCTACGTTTCCCACAAGTATCACTTTGTTTACAGACATGAGGGTACTGACTATGATTTGCAAAGGTAGTTAACTTTTCGCAAAAGTTATGGTTGGACGTTGTTAAAATGTTTTTTTCTTCTTGAAAACGTACTCTAAAAGCTCTTTTTGCACCTTGCTCCCCAAGAGATAGTTGAGCAGCAGGTAGAGTCCGGCGCCGGTGGCGAGCTGCAGGCCTAAAAGCGCCCAGCAGTTGGCCACCAGGGTGCTCTCCCATGCCGCTGCGGCCATAGTGGCGAGCGTGAGCAGCAGATAGGGGAGGTTGTCGCCGATGAAGGGGAGGGTGCGCCGGCCTATGATGGCCGAGGTGCGCACTGCCATCACGCCCCAGGTGATGGCCGAGGCGGCTATCTGCCCCCAGAGCAGTATGCGGATACCCTGCACGGGGTCGGAGGGGGTGGAGAGGGCTATCATCGGGAAGCAGGCCACGAGAAACACCAGCGCGGCCACGTCGCGCAGCGTCTCCATACGCACCACTTCGCGCGTATGCGCCAGGGCGATGAGATAATTGTTGTAAAGCGCTACCAGTACGGTGAATACCCCCCTGAGCACCAGCAGCTGAAAGAGCGGTATGGCGGCATCCCACTTGGTGGAGAAGAGGCAGTGGAACCCCGGCGCGGCGCACACCATCAGCAGCCCCATGGCGGGGAGCAGGATGTAGGCGGTGAAGCGGTTCATCTTGGTGCTGACGCGCACGAAGCGCTCCGGATCGTCCTGCACCTGCGAGAGCCCCGGCAGGAAGGCCGAGGTGACGGTCTGCGAGATGGTGGTGATCCCCATTTTGCTCCATTTGTCGGCCTGCGAGTAGTAGCCCAGGGGCACCAGGCCGGCGCGCATGCCTATCAGCAGCGAGTAGATGTTCTGAAAGATGGTGTTGAGCAGCGAGGTGGTCATCATGCCGGCTCCCACGCTGAAAAAGCTGCGCAGCGAGGCCATGGAAAAGCGCCACAGAGGCCTCCAGCGCGATGTGGTCCATAGCACGAGGACCTTGACGGCATTGATGGTGATGGTCTGCCACACCAGCGCCCAGGCGCCGAACCCCGTGAGCGCCAGTCCGATGCCCACAATCGCCCCCACGGTGAGCCCGAGGGCATTGGAGGCGGCCACCATGCGCACATCCATCAGCTTCATCAGGCGGTTGGTCTGCACTATGGCGGCCGCATTGAGGATGAAACTGAGAAACATCACGCGGCTCAGGGGTATGAGCCTCTGGTCGTTGTCGAAGCAGAGCGCTATGAGCGGCGCGGCCAGCCACAGCACCACATATATGGCGCAGGCCATGGCGAGATTGAACCACAGCACCGTGGAGTAGTCGAGCCGCGAGGGGTGTTTGCGCTGTATCAGCGCATAGGAGAAGCCCGAGTCGACGAAAAGCGACGCAAAGGCCTGAAATACAAGGATTGCCCCGACAAGGCCGAAATCCTCCTTGTCGAGTACATTGGCAAGTATCACCCCGGTGACGCCGTAGAGGAGTTGCGTGGTGAGCTTGTCTATGAGATTCCATTTCACCGACCGGGCGGTGCGTTGTTTCAGCGAGTGGCTTATGGCGATAGCGGTTTTAGCGGTTGATTATCACTGATTTTCCTCTGTGTCCTCCTCCTTGGCCGATTCGGGGTCGGGAGCGGCCTCGGGGGCTCCGGTCCACTCCATCCCTTCGAGGGTGTAGATCTTCACTCCCATGCTGTAGTTTTTGATCTTGCCGGGCTTGCCGCGGTAGAAGAGTTTGCCGGCCATCATCCCCTTGACTTTCAGCAGATCCACAGGCCAGCAGCCGGTGGTGCCGGTGCCGAAAAACTGTGCCGTCACCTTTTTGGCCTCGAGATTGTCGGCCTGGATGGTGCCGGTGCCGGTGTTGGCCAGCGAGGCGTTCTCGCAGCGGCCCGAGAGCACCAGGATGCCGTTGCCGGTCTTGATGGCTCCGTCGACCTTCTCACACTCCAGATCGCGCACCACCAGGCGTCCGTTGCCTATCACCACGGCTTTCAGCTCGGTGGTGGGGCGCATGTTGAGCACACGCACGGTGGAGTCGCCGCCGTTGCGCACCTCTTTGAGGAAGCGCGAGTAGACGGTGATCACCGGCAGCCCCTCGTCGAGCTCGCCGGCGGGGTGGAAGGGCTTCTCGATGCTGAGTTTGCCCTTGTTGTTGTTCTCGAATATGATCTTGTCGGCCAGGGCCGGGGTGGTGTAGTAGACGGCATACCCCGCCGAGTCGCTGCTGCAGCGGTAGTCGATGTTGAAGCTGTTTTCCACATCGAGCCGGGTGAAGTCGCCCACCTTGGCCTGATAGCGCTTCACGGTGGTGCTGTCGGTGGCTTCCTGAGCCATGGCGGCGCTGAAGGCGCAGATCATTGCTGTCAATGCGATGAATATTCTTCTCATAGATCGTCTGTTTTATCGGTATTGTAGTCGCCGCGCTGCAGCCGTTGCTGCACGGAGGCGATGATGTCGAAAAGTTCTTGCTTGGTGTTGGCGCGGAGCATGCTGATGCGCGTTTCGCGGAAGTAGGGGAGCCCTTTGAAGAGCGAGCACACCGCCAGGTGGCGGCGTATGTGGAGGATGCCGCGGTATTCGTCGATGCGGCTGATGCTCTCGTCGATCTGGCGGCGCAGGATGTCGAATTTGCGCTCCAGAGTCAGCGGCTCGGGCACGCAGCCGTGGAGCATGGTCTGCTTCATGTCGTAGAACACCCACGGATTGCCGATGGCGGCGCGGCCCACCATCACTCCGTCCACTCCGTAGCGGTCGAAGGCCTCCACGAGGCGCTCGGGGGTGGTGATGTCGCCGTTGCCTATCACGGGGATACGCAGCCGCGGATTCTCCTTCACGCGGGCTATCATCTCCCAGTCGGCCTCGCCGGTGTACATCTGCGAACGTGTGCGGCCGTGGACGGTGATGGCCTGTATGCCGCAGTCCTGCAGCTGCTCGGCCAGGTCCACTATGATTTTCTGATTGTGGTCCCACCCCAGGCGCGTCTTGACCGTCACCGGCAGATTGACGGCCTTCACCACCTCGCGGGTGATCTCGAGCATGCGGGGGATGTCGCGCAGCATCCCGGCGCCGGCCCCCTTGCCGGCCACTTTTTTCACCGGGCAACCGAAATTGATGTCGAGCACATCAGGATGCGCGGCTTCCACTATCCGGGCGGCCTCCACCATCGGCACCACCTCGCGGCCGTAGATCTGGATGGCCGTGGGGCGCTCGGCAGGCTCGATATGCAGCTTGCGGGTGGTGGCGGCGATGTTGCGTATCAGTGCGTCGGCCGACACAAACTCCGAATAGGTCATGTCGGCTCCCAGCTCCTTGCATATGAGGCGGAACGACTGGTCGGTGACATCCTCCATCGGTGCCAGCATCACCGGACGTTCCCCAAGGTCAATCTCTCCGATTCGCATAGATCAGTGTGGTGTTTGAAAAAATGTGATGATAAGGCGCTTCTTCGTTTGCTCCCCGCTATGTAGGGACGCACGGCTCGTGCGTCCTCCACCCTCTTGCCCCTCCTCGTTGTCGCACCATGGTGCGTCCACCGTCTCGTTTTCCCCCTCTGCTGTGACATCGTCAACTCTCGGGCTCGGGAAACTTTCGGTAATACTCCTCGAGCAGGTTGCGGATATTGAAGTAATAGGTGTGGGTCTCCTTGTTGCCCTTTGCGCCGGTCTTTTCCACCTCGATGCGGTCGAAATATGGCTCCTCATACTCCTGATTGCGGGCCACGGCGTTCTGAAAGTTGATGATATTGTATTCGTGGCGGGGGTCGATCACATACCAGGCGTGCTCCTTGTCCTCTCCCGTGCCCGACGACACTATGGCCTGCAGCAGATGGTTGAGCCGATACTGCCATATGTTGGCCAGATTCACCTTGCCGCGGGCGCGAAGGGCGTAGATCAGGAAGTTCATCTGCGTCATGTCGAAGGGATTGTCGGCCAGCACCTCGTGAGCGTAGGTGATGATCGAGTCGAGCTCGGCGCGGGTGTGCCCCTGCTTGTAGTAGAGGCTCTCGTTTTTGGTCGAGGCCTCCGAGTGGCGGTAGGGGTTGAAATCTTCCTGAAAGAGGTAGCCGTAGTAGAGCCGGCGGTAGTCGCTCAGGCCCATGATGGTCTCGTTTTTCTCATACCGTGCCATCAGTTTGGGGTAGTAATATTGCGACGAGGGGTTGCATACCTCGGCTTTGATGGCCTCCAGGTCGGGGCGCTCGTCGAGGGTCTTGTTGTTGGCGGCTTTGGGTTTGGATGGCTGCTGCCGGGCGGCGGGCGCCGTGGGGCGCGGGG
>CAJLLX010000086.1 GCA_905207535.1 uncultured Muribaculaceae bacterium
GACGCGAAAGACTACGACGACTTCATCTCGCGCCTCACAAGCCTCACAGGCCACTACGATGCCATGGGTTACAACTACGCCCGCCACGCGCTCCCCGCGCCGGAAAAATAGCACGCGGCCCGTTACCCCCCATCGCCCCGGCGCGGTATATAAAAATTTTTAAGCGCAACAGTGCGGCCATGTCCCAAATAATACGTAATTTTGCAGTGAAATTCATCCACACTCCTATATGAATCCCATTTTACCCCCTATCAAGGTGTTTGCAGGTACCAAAAGCCGCTACATGGCTGAAGAAATCTGCAAAGAACTTGGCATTGAGCTTGGCAAAATGAACATACAGCATTTTGCCGACGGTGAGTTCGAAGTATCCTTTGAAGAGTCAATCCGCGGTTGTGAAGTGTACCTCGTGCAGTCCACATTCCCCAACAGCGACAACCTCATGGAGCTGCTGCTGATGCTCGACGCCGCAAAGCGTGCTTCGGCCAAATCGGTTATTGCCGTTATCCCCTACTTCGGATGGGCACGTCAGGACCGCAAAGACAAGCCCCGCGTCAGCATCGCCGCCAAACTTGTCAGCGACCTCCTCGTCACAGCCGGCGCCGACCGCGTGATCACTATGGACCTTCACGCCGACCAGATTCAAGGTTTCTTCAACATCCCCCTCGATCACCTCTACGCATCGTCTGTATTCATCCCCTACATCCAGAGCCTCAACCTCGAGGACCTGGTGATCGCCACCCCCGATGTAGGAGGCGCCAAGCGTGCCAACAGCTACGCCAAGTACCTCAACGTGCCCCTGGTGCTCTGCCACAAGCAGCGCGCTAAAGCCAACGTGGTAGCTACAATGACAGTAATCGGCGACGTCAAAGACAAGAACGTAATCCTCATCGACGACATGGTCGACACCGCCGGCACCATCACCAAGGCCGCCGACCTGATGCTCTCCGAGGGAGCAAAATCGGTGCGTGCCCTCGCTTCGCACGCCATCATGAGCGACCCCGCTTCCGAGCGCGTCGACAACTGCGGACTTACCGAGATGATCTTCACCAACTCCATCCCCTTCAACAAGGAGTGCCGCAAGGCCACCATCCTCTCCGTGGCCAAACTCTTCGCCGACACCATCCGTCGCGTGCACACCAACGAGAGCATCTCCTCCCAGTATCTGATCAAATAAGCCAATCTGCAATCAAATATTCATCCCCCGCCGGCCGCGCCGACGGGGGATTTGCTATTATTGCCGATGTGTCAAATTTGGCGTCCTACTGTTAGGAAATGCCGGGCAAAGCCATGAATCGAAAACGACAATTTGCGGCGGGGCTACATTTTGTCGAAGAGCTCGGAGAGCTCGGAGATGGCGTTGATGATGTAGGCCGAGCGGTATTCCTCAGGGACGTCGATCTCCTGCGGATGCACGTGGATGAAATCGGGGTCGAGCAGCTCTACGGTGGTCCAACCGAGGGCGTTGGGCCAGCGGAAATCCTTGGCTGGGTTGTCGCCGAGATAGAGGAAACGCTTCTCCTGGGGGTTGCGCGCGGCAAGGGTGGTGAAGGGCGTTTCGGTGGTTTTGTCGGCACCGATCTCCGATGAGATGATGATATTTTCGGGTTTCACGAAGTCGGTCAGGCCCAGGGCATCGATCTTGGCGCGCTGCGTGTTGGAGCGGCCGTCGGTGATGATGCCGATCTCTATGCCGCGTCCCTTGATGCGCTCGAGCATCTCCTCCACTCCCGGCAGAAGGTGTATGTCGGGTTTGTGGGTGCGGTAGACGCCCACCATCCATGTGTCGGTGAAGGGTGATCCGGGATGCTTCATCCATATCCTTGCGGCGAGATTGTCAAATCCACGGGCAGAGTCCTCGGCCGATTCGAGTATCTCCACTGCTTCCTGTTGCGGCATCACGCCGTGACGCTCAAGCTCGTGCCCTATGGCACGATAGCCCGAACGCACATAGTCCATCTCACTGAATAGGGTATCGTCGAGGTCGGTTGCAAACATAATCCGCTGAATTTATACGTTTATATAAAATTGTAACACCCAGGCAAGATAAATGGTTTTCACACGGCGCCGCGTATTTCGGCAATCACCGTGGCAATCTGCTCATCGGTGAGGATAGAGCCGCTCGGCAGGCAGAGTCCGCGGTCGAAGATGCGCTCTGCGCAATCGCCTCCGTAGTAGGGGTACCCCTCATAGACCGGCTGCATATGCATCGGGCGCCATACCAGGCGTGTCTCGATGCCGCGCTCGAGCAGGTGAACGCGCAGCTCGTCGGGTGTCATCCGGGCCTTGGCGGGGTCAAGCAGTATGGTAGTGAGCCAGAAATTGCTGCTGACATCCTCCGAAGGGTTGCAGTGCACCGTGACGGCCTCCACATCGGCCAGCCCTTGGGCATACAGCTCATGGATGGCACGGCGGCGTGCCACTCTGTCGGCCAGCACCTGCATCTGGGCGCACCCTATAGCGGCCGAGACATTGCTCAGGCGATAGTTGTAGCCGATGGTGGTATGATAGTAGTAGGGACGGTTCTCGCGGGCCTGTGTGGAGAGAAATTTCACCCTGCGGTCGGCCTCCTCGTCGGGGCAGATCAGCGCTCCGCCGCCCGAGGTTGTGATCATCTTGTTGCCGTTGAAACTAAGGGCACCGTACTCTCCAATGGTACCGCACATGCGTCCGCGGTAGGAGCTGCCGAGGGCCTCGGCGGCATCCTCCACCACCGGAATGCCGTAGCGGCGCGCTATGGCCATCACCTCATCCATCTGCGCGGGCATGCCGTAGAGATGCACAGGCACTAAGGCCGCCGGATAGCGTCCGGTCTGCTTCTTGCGGTCGAGGATAGCCTCCTCGAGCAGACGGGGAGAGATGTTCCATGTCGTGGGCTCGCTGTCGACAAACACCGGGTTGGCGCCGAGATACACGATAGGGTTGCAACTGGCCGCAAAGGTGAGGCTCTGACATATCACCTCGTCGCCGGGCTTCACTCCGGCCATCACCAGGCCCAGATGTATGGCGGCGGTGCCGGCCGATAGCGCCACCACATAAGGCGCATGCAGATAGGCCTCCAGCTCCTGCTCGAAGCGATCGACAAACGGGCCCAGGGGCACAATCCAGGTCGACTCCACTGCCTCGTCGACATACTGCTTTTCGAGGCCTCCCAAATGCGGCAAAGATAATTTTATCATCTCCATACGGTTGCGGATATATTAAATAGAAAAAGAGCGCTCGCAGTGAAGCGGGCGCTCTTTTCAGGCGAGTAGCGAATCAGGGAATCGAACCCTGGTCTCCACCGTGAGAGGGTGGCGTGCTAGGCCACTACACTAAATCGCCATTTGTCAAACTTTCTCTTTGTCGATTGCGAATCTTCAAGTGGTTCGTCTTTCAACACTGCAAAGGTATGCACTTTTTTTATATCTGCAAAATTTTTCGGCAAAAAAATGCATCAAAAATGCATTTTTTTTGCCGAAATGAGGTTTTGAGGCTTCTCAGAGCGGGTCAACCACCATGAAAAAGCAGGATTATCCGCAATGGAAATGCGAAATAATCCGCACAAAAATCCGGATTATCCGCAATGGAAATGCTCCTGCACGAGATCTTTCATCACGAAGGGGTCGCGGCGTATGCGTTCGTGCAGGTCGCTGTCGCCGTAGCGGCGCAGCTTTTCTATCTGGGCTGTCACCATAGCCTCGGGGAAGATATCCTTGGCCTGGAAGGCTTCGCGCTGCGCCTCGAGGGCTGCGGCGCTCTCCTCGCAGCTTGCGGGCAGATGGGCCAGCGATGCCACACGGGCGGCAGCCTCGGGCGAATGGATGTTGACATCTACAAAGGTGTCGGCGGCCACGCGGAGTGCATCGGGATTCTCAAATCCGCGGCGCGCGGCCACGGCAAGCGCTGCCATCAGCATCTGCACATGCGCCGACCCGTCGGCCGAACGGATTTCGATGGTCTGACGCTGTGAGGTGACGCAGTCGCCGGCTCCGGCGCTCTGCGGATTGGCGATGGCGCTCATGTCGGTATTAGCTGTCCACCCCAGGGGCACACGCACCAGCACGGAGCGGTTGCGCTTGCCCCAGCACACATTGGTAGGAGCCTCCTGATGGGGCACAAGGCGGAAATAGCTCGTGGGATTGGTGTTGCCGAAGGCGGTGATGGCGGGAGCAAGTTCCATCAGTCCGGCTATCAGCCGCATAGCGTCATCGGAGAGGTCGGTGCCGGCGGCATTGAGCAGGGCGTTGGAGCCGTCGTCGCGTGTAAGGCGCATATGCACATGCATCCCCGATCCGGCCTTACCGGTGGTGATCTTTGGTGCGAAGGTCACATTAAGGTGCTCGGCATAGGCGAGATTGCGTATCACCCATTTGGCCAGCATCAGCTGATCGGCGGCGTCGCAGGCCGGCACGGGCAGAAATTCTATCTCATTCTGCTCGTAGACCATGTTGTCGAGGGTGAAATTGCCCACCTCCGAGTGGCCGTATTTGATCTGCGCGCCGGTCTGGGCGATATAGTGCATGCAGCGGGCGCGGAAGTTGTTGAATTTCGCAAAGGGCATCGACTCGTGGTAGCCGCGCTGGTCGGTGGCGGGAAACATGCCGTCGCTCGGCGCTATCACATAGTATTCCAGTTCGCCCATCGCCTCGAAGTGGAGCCCGGTGGCATCCTGAAATGCCTCGCAGGCCTTGCGCAGCGTGTGCTCAGGCGATGCGTCGAGCGGCTTCCCTTCTTTGGTGAAGAAGCTGCAGAGCATGGCCAGGGTAGGCACGGGAGCGAACGGATCGACGAAGGCGGTGCTGTAGCGGGGTATCACGTAGAGGTCGCTGTTGCCGGCCTCCACAAACGAGAAGAGGCTTGAGCCGTCGACGCGCTCCCCTCCCGTGAGGATGCTCTCGAGATACTTTTTGTTGTTGATGACGAAGTTGAGCGTCTTCAGCCGGCCATCCTCGGCCGGATACATGAAGTTGATCATCTCAATGCCATTGTTTTCCACAAAGTCAACAATGTCAGCACGGGTGAACATCGCGGGATCCTTGCCCAGATATTTCACCACACAGTTTTTCGACAAAGCAATGTTATCCATGGTGAAAGGTGTACAAAGTGTGTATAAATATGTAATGTATCGGGCGCATCTCACGCCCGAAGAGGATGCAGGTCAGTCGAGCACTATCCCGCCGAAGCACTCGGGATGGTGGAAGTCGGGCTCGGCGGTGTTGATCGGAGCCCAGCTCAGATAGTGGGGTTGCGAGGTGGCCGAGGCACACTTGTTGAAGTTGCCCTTCATCTGTATGGGCGCTCCGTTGTACTCCTCGCCGAGCAGGCTCAGAGGTATGGCCATAGCCACACTCCAGATAAACGAGCCCTCCACCTCCTCGAAGGGCCGTGTGCCCATCGACGAGTAGCGGCGGATCTCTTTCAGCTTCTCCTCGCTCAGCGGGGTGCACTCCCGGACCCCGGTGCAGCGGGCGGCGTTGACAGTGCCCACGCAGTTGAGCTCGAAGACCCAGTACTCATCTTTCGCGGGGTCGGGCGCAACGTAAAACTCCACGCACGAGTCCTCGCTCACGGGCGAATTGTCGTGGAAGTTGACCGCGCGCAGATAGTTGCACCTCACCAGGAAGTCGATGTAGATGAAACGGTTGGAGTGGGCGGCCATCACCACCGTCAGCGGACGGTAGGGATATTTTTCGGGCCAGTTGAGCGACTCTACCGAAAATCTCACTCCCACCTCCTCGAGGGCGTTGGCCACATCTTCCATGGGAAGCGAATCGAGGACGGGATTGTAAGGTATATGGAGCACGGGGTTGTCTTTATAGTTTGTCATACGTTACACGATTATTTGATTCGATTACACGGCCAGCAGGCCTGCTATCCCTTTATAGAGGCCGATCACCGCCATGAGGGTCAGCAGAGAGGCTATGATGCGGTTGAATATCCACAGCGAGCGCACATTGAAGTGGGCACGTACCTTGTTGACAAAGAAGGTAATAAGCCACCACCACAGCAAGGCGCCCCCGAAGATGCTCGCATAGCCGAGGATATAGTGGTAGTAGCGAAACTCGGGCAGCACGAAATTGAACCGCGCGAAAAGGCCTATTATAAAGAAGAGTATCAGCGGGTTGGCTACCGTGAAGAAAAATCCGGTGACTATATCTTTCCAGAACGAATTGGGCACCTCGTCGGGCTTCTTGAGCTCGGCCGTGGGATTCTTACGGAAGAGGTAGAAGGCGAAAGCTATCAGCACCACGCTGCCCACAATCTGCAGCAACAGCTCTTTCGACTCGATGAAATCGGTGACAAACGAGATGCCGAGCCCCGCCAGGAGGCTGTAGGTGAGATCCGACACGGCAGCACCGATGCCGGTGAAGAGCGCTGCAAGCCTCCCTTTGTTGAGAGTGCGCTGTATCACAAGCATTCCCACCGGCCCCATCGGCGCCGAGATGAAGATGCCGATGAGCAGACCGGAACTGATGATGTGCCAGATTGTTTCCATAAACATACAAAATTAGGGATTCTCCGTTAACAATCCAAACTTTCCGATATGTTTTGCGGCACGGCGCAGGCGGCGTTTTGAATATTTTTCGTAATTTTGCAATATGACACAGGAATTTGAATCGACACTTCTCGAGACTGCCGTCACCGAAATATCGCGCCTCCCGGGCATCGGCCGCAAGACGGCTCTGCGCCTGGCCCTGCATCTGCTGCGCGAGGATGTGGCCACTTCGGTATCGCTCGGAGAAGCCATCATAAATCTGCGCAAGGGTATCCGCTACTGCCGCGAGTGCCACAACATCTCCGAGACCGAGCTCTGCCCCATCTGCGCCGACCGCCGGCGCGATGCCTCCACCATCTGCGTGGTGGAGAGCGTCAAGGATGTGCTCGTGTTCGAGAACACCGGCTCATACCACGGCAAATATCATGTGCTCGGCGGGGTGATATCGCCCATCGACGGCATCGGGCCCGACAAACTGCAGATCGACTCGCTTGTGGCCCGTGTGGCCGCCGGCGACATCAAGGAGGTAATCCTCGCGCTCAGCGCCACCATGGAGGGGGACACCACCGACTACTACATCTACCGCCGCCTACAGCCCTACGGCGTCAAGGTCACACAGCTGGCCCGAGGCGTGTCGGTGGGCAACGAGATTGAATACACCGACGAGATCACCCTGGGGCGCTCGCTCCAGAACCGCACCCTCTTCTCCGACACCATCGCTTTCTAACCCCTTTACCCTATCCGCCATGACCACTCTCCGCGCTCTGGAGCCCACCGATGTCGACTGTCTGTATCTTTGGGAAAACAACCCCGAGATGTGGCGCTTCGGCTTCTCCCCCGCTCCCCTCTCGCGCCATCAGATATGGGAATATATCAGCACCTACGACTCCAATCCCCTCTCGGCCGGGCAGCTGCGGCTGATGATCGACTGCGACGGCACCCCCGCCGGAGCCGTGGACCTCTATAATATCGACATCCGCAACCGCCACGCCTTCGTCGGGATAATGGTAGCCGACCCCCATCGCCGCCGGGGCATAGCCCTGGAGGCCCTGAAGCTACTTCATGCCTATTGCCGCGACAATCTGGGCCTCACCCGGCTTGCAGCCACTGTAGCGGCCGACAATGAGCCTTCGCTCCGCCTTTTCGCCAAGGCCGGATATGCGCTCACGGCCGTGCTCCCCTCATGGATCTACCGCACGGTCGACACCGCCGTGCCCGCCAACGTCTTCATCAAATCTCTCTGATTTTCAATCCCTTCCATATGCAAAAAAAACGCCGGGACGCGCAGTAGAGCATCCCGGCTAACTTATCTAATTTATAATCAGGCCTGTTTATACTCCGGCGAGGGGGAGGGTGAGCACGAAGCGGGCACCGCCGGCGGTGTAGGTGGTATCGAGGCTGAGGTCGCCGCCGAGCAGACGTGCAAGATGGCGCGCCACGGTAAGGCCAACGCCCACTCCGGGGGCAGTGCGGTCGAGTTTGACAAAGCGCTCGAAGATGCGCTCGTTATTGCCCTCGGGGATGCCGATGCCGGTGTCGGTCACCGATACATTCACCTCTCCGGCCTCCCGGTTGACATCGTACGACACCGTCACAGCCCCGTCGGTCGTGGCCTTGGCGGCATTGGAGATGAGCTGCACCATGATCTGCAACAGGCGGTTGGAGCCGCGGCAAGATCGGCGTTGAGCTTCTTGATTTCGGTTTCTTTATCAAAGTCGGGCGGCAATTTCCCTACTGCAGTCAGGGGCGTTGCGATCAGCCCTAACAGCAGCAAGGTTGCCACAATTATTTTCTTCATTCTTACTCCTTCCTCCGGACCCCGGGGTCCGGAGCTAAATTCCCCGCCCCGCGTATATTACTATGTAATATATTTTTCAAGACTGAAATGTGTGCGAAACGATGCAGAAGGGATAAACACTCCCTCTGCGGACTACAAATTTAAGCAAACTTTTCAGATGTTACAACTTTAAAACAAAAATATTTCCAACATTTTGCATTTTGAAACACATTTATCCGGATTTAACAGGCCGAAATGTGGAAAAGTCGGCCACAATACCCTCACTGCCAATAGTTAACGAAAGGGCACCCGGACAATGTGTCATGAGTTAAAAAACATGATTTTTGATTGTTAAACCCTCTTTATTTAAGATTTATTTTATTACCTTTCCATCTTTGATACTTTCTTATATAACATGCTAAGGCACACCACTTTATAGC
>CAJLLX010000087.1 GCA_905207535.1 uncultured Muribaculaceae bacterium
GGAATCGGGTAAGGGAGGATATGCCGTGATTTTTGTCTTAAATGAAAGAGCCGTGAACTTCCGCGCTCTCCTGGCCCCCCACCGCGCCGGTATCTTAACCGTTTTTCAGACAAAATAATGCCGGATGCACCGTGCGGGCTTTCCGTCAGTCTTTAAGCAGGAGGATCACATGCACGGCAAGGTCGAAAAGGATCATTTTGCCGTTTCCGTTGGCGGCGATATCCTCGCGGGCTCGGCCGAACTCCTCGAGCAGCCGCTCCACATTGCGCTCGTTGATAAACGGCGAGAAACGCGAGCTGAAAGCCTGCTCTTCGGCGGTGAGATACACCAGCGACGGCATGCGCAGATTGTTGATGAAGTTTTCGCGCATCATCCGCTCGCAGTAGGTCATGAAACGTATCATCCCTTCGCGACCCAGCGAGGTGGCCACGTCGCCGCTCCACTTGCGCAGCACGCCCACCTTGCGCTGATAGGCGGCGCGCATCAGCTCCATGAAGTAGTCGAGAAATTTTTGCTGCTCTTTCCCCTTGCCAAGGTGAGTCTCGGCGGCGAGCACGCTCCCCTCGGCCAAATGGGCGGCTGCCGCGGCCGCAGCGGGGTCGGCTTTGTGCTTCTGCATCAGGTAGGCGGCCACCTCGGCGTCGGGCAGACGGTTGACTTTCACCGACTGCAGACGCGAGCGCACCGTGGGGAGGATCTCCGAAGCGTTGTCGCTCACAAACACCATCAGCGAGTCGGGATAGGGCTCCTCGATCAGTTTCAGCAGCTTGTTGGCGCACTCGG
Source organism: uncultured Muribaculaceae bacterium (assembly GCA_905207535.1). Taxonomy (GTDB): domain Bacteria; phylum Bacteroidota; class Bacteroidia; order Bacteroidales; family Muribaculaceae; genus UBA7173. The sequence goes on from CAJLLX010000087.1 coordinate 784, forward strand.
GCTGCATCCGCTCGGGAAGCCAGCAGAGCATGATCTTGTAGCGCGAGGAGTAGGAGGTGGTGGCGAATTTGCGCGCTATATCCTGGGCCTCGGCGGCATAGATCACCGGCTGGCCGTTCTCGTTGCCGAGCATCTTCACCCATTTGCTGAAATCCATGTAGGGCGATTGGCGCAAGAACTCGTGCCAGTCGGGTATTAAGTCGTCGCAGAGACCCGATTCGCATGCCGACTTGAGCATGGGGAAAACGTAGATGGTGTCGAGATGGTTGAATTCCTGATGTTGCAGGCACGAGGGGCAGCGCCCGCAGGGCTCCCCGTCGGGGGTGCGGTCGGTGCAGTGCACATATTGCGCGAATGCCCGCGCGAGGGCAAATTTGCCCACACCTGCCGGCCCCTCTATCAGCAGGGCATGAGGTATGCGGTCGGTGTCGGCCATATGCCGCAGATGCTCTTTGGCGGTCTCGTTGGCGGGTATGTCGGTGAATCTCACGGCTGTAGGGCGGATGGAGGGGGTTGGAGGTATTTGATTCGTGTCTGCCGGCGGGGCAGACGGCAGATTTATTTCATGAAGTCGATAGGGAGGGTGCCCAGGATGGGGTCGGCCGATATGTCGCTGTGGTCGATCTCATCGGGGTGCATGGCCAGGTAGCGCATATGGCCGAGGGTCACCTGCATGCCGCGCCAGCGCATGATGTCGTCCATATCGCTCAGCACCGGCTTCTGCTTTAGCAGCGCCTCGCATATCTCAATGGTATCGTGATAGTTGCCCATGCGCAGATTCGATGCCGCCACGGTCATGTAGCAGAAGGGTGAGAAGCCGTAGTGCAGGCCGTCGGGCTTCTGCGACTGCTCCAGACACCAGTCAAAGATCTCAAGCAGCTTTTCGCACTTGTGAAACTCGTAGAGCAGCCGCAGGTAGTATTCCATCCCCTCGTGGAGGGTGTAGTGCTTATGGTAATACTCCAGCATGTCGAGGGCTCCGAGCAGCTCGTGCTCGTTGGCCAGCTGTGCGGCCATCTCGAGCCATTTGCGCTCGTTGTCGCCGGTGTAGCGGGCATAGATGTCGAGCAGCGGCGCGGGGTCGTCGGGGTGGAGCTTCAGCGCATCGAGCAGCGCATAGCCGTTGGCGTCGCTGCTCTCCATGAAGGAGCGGTAGAGCTCCATGGCGGCGCCCCGCTTGCGCTCCTGGCGGTAAGCCTCAGCAAGAGCCTTGACGGCCAGGGCGTTGTCGGGTTCGGTCTTGAGCACTTCGCTCAGCAGGGTCATCCCGTCACCGCGGCTCTTCTCGTCGGAGATCAGGGCCAGGCCCTTGACCAGTTTGGCCTGAGTGTTGGCGGGGTCGATGGCCAAGGCATAGTCGGCGGCGACCACAGCCTCGCTGACATGCTCCAGCCCCAGCTCGGCGCGGGCCAGGAGTACCCAGTTGTGAGGTGCGAAGGGCTCGGAGGTGGTGAGCTCGTCGGCCAGGTCGCGGGCCGCGGGGATGTAGCGCAGATTGTTGATGAGGGTCTCGGCGGCCTCGTAGTAGAGCGGCCCCACAAAGTCGGTGCGCTCGGCTATGGCCGTGACGTTGCCGGCGATGAGGTCGTCGCGGTCGAGGTCGTGGAGGGTGTCGATCAGGCGGATGATGGCTTCGCAACTGAAGCGCACGTCGCTGGAAAGCAGGTCGGCCAGGTCGTCCTCGGGGTTGCCGTCGGGATAGTTTTTCAGCGCCAGCTCCAGCACGCGCCACAGGGCGCTGTCTTTGCGCCCCTTGCGGTCGAACATGCGCCGGGCCGACTCCTCGTTGATGGCCGAGAGCATGCACGCCTTGCGCTCGTCGAGGAAGGTGCTGTCGGGATAGAGCCGCGCACCGGCAAGCAGCACATAGAGCTGCACCATGTCGTCGCCCTCGTCCTGAGCGTAGTCGTAGATGTCGAGCAACTCATCCTCTTCGTAAAACTCCGAGTTGTCGTTGTTCATCACATCCTGCAGAAAGCGCTCATACAGTTCGCGCATGTATTGTTCGTCGGATTGAGCCATCCCTAACGTGTCTGATTTTTAAATTTACTTTTTCTGAGCCTTCTCCCAGCTGTCTTTCAGCGCTATGGTGCGGTTGAAGATCAGATTGTCGGGAGTGGAGTCGTAGTCGGGAGTGAAGTAGCCCACGCGCTGGAACTGGAATTTCTCCCCCTTGCGGGCGTTCTCGGCGATAAACGGCTCAAGCTTCACACCTTTCACCTCGATGAGCGAGTCGGGGTTAAGCAGCTCGCGGAAGTCGCGGTCGGTCTCGGCCGAGGGATTCTCCACGGAGAAAAGGCGGTCGTAGAGGCGCACTGTGGCGTCAACAGCGGTGGCTGCCGACACCCAGTGGAGGGTGCCTTTCACCTTGCGCGAGGCGCCGGGCATGCCGCTGCGGCTCTCGGGGTCGTAGGTGCAGTAGATCTCCTCTATCTCGCCGGCGTCGTTCTTCTTCACGCCGGTGCATTTCACAATGTAGGCACCCTTGAGGCGCACTTCGCTGTCGGGAGCGAGGCGGAAGAACTTCTTGGGAGGATTCTCCATGAAGTCGTCGCGCTCTATGTAGATCTCGCGGCTGAAGGGCATCTGATGCGTGCCGGTGGTGGGGTCCTCGGGGTTATTCTCCATCTCCACCATCTCGGTCTGACCCTCGGGATAGTTGGTGATTACCACCTTCACGGGGTTGAGCACGGCCATGGCACGTGTGGCGATGGCGTTGAGGTCCTCGCGCACGGCATGTTCGAGCAGCGACACACTGATCTGAGCCTCCTCTATCTTGGTGTAGCCGATGCGGTCGATGAAGTTGCGGATGGAGCGCGGTGTGAAGCCGCGGCGGCGCATACCCGAGATGGTGGGCATACGGGGATCGTCCCAGCCGTTCACCAGCCCTTCCTTCACCAGCTGCAGCAGCTTGCGCTTGCTCATCACGGTGTAGGTGAGATTCAGGCGGTTGAACTCGATCTGTCGCGGGCAGTAGACCTCCGGATCGGCTATCTCGCGCACGAAGAGATCGTAGAGCGGACGGTGAGGCACAAACTCCAGCGTGCATATCGAGTGGGTCACACCCTCGAAGTAGTCGCTCTGGCCGTGAGCGAAGTCGTACATAGGATAAACGTTCCATTTGCGGCCTGTGCGGTGGTGGGGTGTCTTGATGATGCGGTACATGATGGGGTCGCGGAAGTGCATGTTGTCCGACGCCATGTCGATGCGCGCACGCAGCACGCGGCTCCCCTCGTCGAACTCGCCGGCGTTCATCCTCTCGAACAGGTCGAGATTCTCCTCCACGCTGCGGCTGCGGTAGGGGCTGTCGGTGCCGGGAGTGGTGGGGGTACCCTTCTGAGCTGCGATCTGCTCCGAAGTCTGGTCGTCGACATAGGCCTTACCCTCCTTGATCATCCTTATTGCCAGATCGTAGAGCTTGGGGAAGTAGTCCGAAGCATAGTATTCGCGGTCGCCCCAGTCGAATCCGAGCCAGTGGATATCCTCGCGGATAGCGTCGACATACTCCGTATCCTCCTTCGTGGGGTTGGTGTCGTCGAAACGCAGGTTGCAGGTGCCGCCAAACTTCTCGGCAACGCCAAAGTCCATGCATATAGCCTTGGCATGGCCAATGTGGAGATAGCCGTTGGGCTCCGGCGGGAAACGCGTATTGAGACGTCCGCCGTTTTTGCCGGCCGCAAGGTCGTCGGCCACAATCTGTTCCACAAAGTTCAGTCCCTTGGTGCCCTCTGCCGGCACTTCCTTATCCATTTTCTCTGCCATAACGGTGATATATGATTTGTCTGTGATTTCCTTTTACTGCCGATGCTCGTCCGCAGCTCACAGGCCGCATCGCCCCCGCATCGGTTTCAAACTGCAAATATACGAGTTTTTTCGTATAACCTCCCCAATCTATTTCACCTTTTTTCATATCACTCCTCCTTGTGCCTTGTGTGCTTGTGCTTGCGCCTTGTGCAGAAGTGCAGGAGATCTTCATATCCTATCCGACTAAACAATGCAAAGAACTATCTATAAAATTTCCTCCGGGGGTATCAGCGGCTCAGCGTGCGGGTCACTTTCAGGAAGGAGCGGAGGAAGAGGGCACCGGCAGTGAAGAGCGATACCGAGAAACTGAGCACGATGCCGTAGACGCCCAGACCGCAGGGGAAAGCGAGCACCCACGAAGAGGCCAGCCCTATCACGGCATAGCTCACGAAGGCTATCCACAGCATCGGCATCACATGCGAGGTGCCGCGCAGAGCGTTGGCGAAGGTCACCTGAGTGGCGTCGCCGAGCTGATAGAGGATTAGCGGCGGCACAAGGGTGAAGGCCAGGGCCAGCACCTCGGGATCGTCGGAGAAAAGTCCCATCACCTGATGCCCGAAGAAATAGAATATCGACGAGGCCAGAGCGGCGAAAAAGAGCATCACCACATACCCGTCGAAGGCCACACGGCGGCACGCCGAGGCGCGGTCGGCGCCCCCGTCGGCCTCCCCCATGCGGTTGCTCACCAGCACGGCGATGGCGGTGCCCACGCTGTAGTAGATGCAGAATCCGAGCATCCCCACCACCACGATGATCTGGAATGCTGCCAGCGATATGGTGCCGAGCCATCCGGCCAGCACGGCGCAGAGCGAGAAGGCACAGGTCTCGAAGGTCATCTGCAGGGCCACAGGCCACGAGGTGCGGGTCACCTTGCCCATCAGCGCCCTTCGCTCGGCTCGGCGCATCCGCTCGCGGAAGGTAGCGCGGTAAGGTCGGCCGCTCTTGCTCATGAAGAAGATAAGCACTATGGCCACCGGAGCGGCCACACGGGCGAAGAGGGTGGAGAGTCCGGCGCCGACGAGCCCTAATTCGGGGGCTCCCCAATGACCGAAAATCAGCGCATAGTTGCCGATAATGTTCGCGGCGTTGCACGTCAGGAGTATCCACATGGGCATGGAGGTATTGCGCACGGCGTAGCTCCACTGGGCGAAGGCGTTGAAGACCGTCATCGGCAGCAATCCGGCCACATATATCAGATAGAAGGGGCGGATGAGATGCATCAGCTCCTCGGGCTGGCCCATGTGAGGCAGCAGCGGATAAAGCAGCAGCATCACCGATGTCAGGATCGCTCCCGCTATCACATTCATTTTCAGCCCGGCACGAAGCATATGGCCTATGTCGCCGTTGCGCCGGCGGGCAAAAAGGAGACCAATCAGAGGGGTAAGGCCATAGGAAAAGCCCATAAGACACATCATGGGCACATTGAAGACATTGATCACGAACGAGGCGCTGGCCAGCGACTCGGTGCTGTAGTGCCCCACCATCACATTGTCGGCGAAATTGACAATAATAAGTCCCACCTGCGATATCATCACAGGGAGGGCCAGGCGAAATATATTAAAGCATCTTTTCCACATGGCATATCGTATGAAAAAACGGTGATTGCGGCTCGCCCGGCCTTATCCCTTAAGCCGGGCGAACCGCCTGCAAAGTTACGAATTTTTCACGATATAGCCATCACTTCCCCCCTCCCCTATGCGCTCAGGTGAGGGCACGGCGCACCATCGGGAAGGTGAAAATCCCAATCACAAACAGGGTCAGCAAGGTCAGAATCCCCGAAAGGGTGATCACCGTCATGGTCATCCCGTCGGTCATGGCCATGCTGTAGGTGTAGCCCCATGCGCCGGCAAGCCCAATAAGGGCCGCGGCATAGCATATCGCCTCGGGGAGCGACAGCAGGGGGCGCGGCTTGTCGGGCAGACGGTGCATCACTTTGCGTACAAACCAGGGGTTCGCGGGCGCCTGTGGCAGACGCTCCTTGAGCATAGCGCTGATGCGCTCGTCGGCGGGGTCGGCATGATGCCGGTGTATCTTTCGTGTCATAGCCGGTCGTTTTTGAAAAAGTTTTGGAGATGCTTGCGGGCACGGCTCAGGTGCGATTTCACCGTGCCGTCGGGCATTGCAGTGATTTTACAGATCTCTTTGATTGAAATATCCTCAAGATAGAAGAGCAGCGCCACCATGCGCTCCGTCTCGGGCAGCGTTGCCATCGCCGCAGCCACATCCATGCTGTCGGCTACGGCTCCCTGACCGCCCTCCACGGCGCCGCAGCGGTCGAGCATGGCGGTGTCGTCGATCGGCTCGGGACTCTGACGGCGGCGGTAGCTCACAAACTCGTTGACGGCGATGCGTATCAGCCACGTGCGGAACCCCGACAGCCCCTTGAACTGCCTTACCCCCAGCCATGCCTTGATGAAGGTCTCCTGGGCCAGGTCGTCGACAAGCGCGGCATCGCCTCCGGTGAGATTCATCAGGAAACGCCTCACCGCGTCCTGATGCAGCTCCACAAGCCGCGAGAACGCGCGGCGATTGTCGGTGGCTGCACAGAGCGCCAGCAGTTTGATTTCTTCAATGCGGCTCATGGAGCGGTGGGTTGAGGCTGTAAGCAGGTGATAGTGATAGTGGTGAAGGTGGTATGATGCTGATTGTCAATAGTCTGCGGCTCAGAGGCGGATATTCTCTCCGGGGAAAGGCGGAGGGCAGTCGTCGCCCCTTTCGCGAGGCTGCTGCGGACCGTAATAGCTACGGCTATCGCGCTGGTACGGAGGCTGCTGAGGGCCATAGTGGCCATTGCCGGGATAGCGCGGATCCATCGGACCCGGGTTGCGGGTCACTGTGGGAACATAGAGGTAGGAGAGGAGCTTGCCCACGCCGATGAAGAGCGGTATACCTCCAATGAGGAAGCCAATACCCCAGTTGACGTTAATCACGAAGAAGAGCAGCAGAGCCAGCCCCACGGCAATTGTGGTCATTGCCGATGAGAATTTCCGAGGATCGCGCATCGACGCCGACACAGGCTGCAGCGTGGTCCCCTGATGGTCAGAGGCTTCACTTCCCTGCCCGGTAGCAGGGCCGTAAAGGCAGTTGGCCGACGGCTGACCGGTGTAGAACGATTCGGGCAACTCATAGTGGTTTTCTATCGCACGGGTAATGATTTCGGTGCGGGTGCGGTTTTTCTTGATAAGGAACACTAAGAGCAGCACGAGGGCCACGGCGATGGTGAGGCACGGTATGCCGAACACCACCAGCATCTGCTTCCATCTGGCGTCGTCGCGGCGCTGATGAGGCACCATGGCGGCGCGGATATCGCTGATATTCTGCGACATTTCGGAGAGCGACTCCCCGGCGTCGGCCACCTGATAGGCTGTGCCTTTGTAGATTACATAAGGCTTTCCTTCGTTGTCGGTCATCACCTGGATGGTGGTCACTGCGGCGTCGGCCGATTTGTTGACTGACAGCTGCATGGTGTCTTCGGTGGCCACAAATGTCACCGATTTCACCGTATTGCCTGGCGACCCGTCGCGGTCGTTGCCACTGCTGGCCTGGGCGAATGCCGCCACTACGAAGGACATCAAATACAGCGCGATTAAAAATATTTTCTTCATATCTTGAGTAGAGTTTTTATTATTGCTTTTGAGGTTTCGCGCCCTTGGAAGCCTCTGTTCTGTCTGAATTAGACTGCCGGGGAGCGCTTTTCTTTGGGTTTTACGACCGTTAGACGCCGGGCAGCGGCGGAAAGGTTGCAATTTAGTCAAAAAAATTTTCACGGTTAGAGGATTTCTGCGTTATTTTGCACTCCGAAACCTCACAAACCAAGCGATGATAGCATTTCCCAACGCCAAGATCAACATTGGCCTCGACATACTGCGCCGCCGACCCGACGGCTACCACGATCTCTGCACTGTGATGATGCCTGTAG
>CAJLLX010000088.1 GCA_905207535.1 uncultured Muribaculaceae bacterium
GCCGCGATGCGGCGCCCCTGCCGGGATATGGTGAACTAAATGAACTTGTCAGTCAGGTCACTGAGTCGGATAGAAGCGGTGATTTATTTAACCACGAACTTCTTGCCGTTGCGGATGTAGATGCCGGGGGTTGTGGGGTTAGCCACGCGGATGCCCTGCAGGTTGTAGATGCGGCCGTCGCCTTCGAACTCGGCAGCGCTGTCGGTGAATACCTCCTCGATGCCGGCGAGAGCTTCCTTAACAGCCTCCTTGGTGGTCTCGTTGCCGTAGTAGGTCAGACGGAAGTTGTCAAGTACGATCCAGTCCTCGGGTGCGAGAGCCTCTGTCTTATATACACCCATGTAGAGGTCGGTGTTCTGGAAGTCGATTACAGTGTAGTTCTTGTAGAGACCTGCACGGAAGAAGCGGGCTGCCTCGTAGTGCTCGCGGGGCACGTCGTAGCTGGTGCCGTCCTCTTCGGTAAGGATCTGGCCTTCGCCCGGAGCCTTGTTGGCCTCTTTGAAGATGTTCATGATTTCTACGTCATCGGCCTGATCGTCGCCTGCTGCGAAGTAAGCTGCAGTCTGCTCGTGGTCGTTGATAAGGCTCTCATCCCAGTTGCCGTAGCGGTAGAAGCCCTGTACGCCAACTTTGTATATACCCTGAGGTGCGCCGTAAACGTAGCAGTTGAGGTCGGAGCTTTCAGTGTTCCACGACTCGGCTACGTGGTCCATGTGGTTGCCGCCGCGATCTTTAATCCAGAAGTTATTGTCGGAGAAGCTCCACTGGTTCACGTCGTTGTCGCGCTGGTTGAAGCCGGGAGCGGGGATCAGGAAGGATGCGTCAACAGGATTCTCAAGCGAAGCATTCTCGAGGAGAGCCATACGCTCTTCCTTGGTGACGAGCTTCCACTGAGCATTGAGGTCGTCGAGCGAGTCCTCGAACTTGGGCGAGCGGCACTCGGTGCTTACCGAGCCTTCGTCGCTTGCGCTATGGCTTGCATACATATCCCAGCGCCAGTAAGCGTCCTGGTAGTCGTTCTGGACGATGTAGTATACATTCTCTTTGCCTTCAACGGGCTTGAAGAGCCACTTGCCTGCCTTGCCGGTGTCGAGATAGCCTGAATAGTTGACATACTGGTTCTCACCGCCGTTGTTGAGGTAAGTGTTGATGTGGTATGTGCGTGCTTCGGTATCGGCATCGGCAGTCTCGGCATCGGTCTCGAGGGTAACGAGCTTACCAACGAGGTTGAGGGATGCGTGTGCGCCCCAGTCACCGCCGCCGATGAGGAACTGCTGCTGACCTACGTTGTAGAGGTAGTAGTCGCCGGGCACAGCCTCCGAACCCTTGAAGAGGTCGGGCTGACGCTCTGCTACGTGACGACGACGCATGTAGCGCAGGTGTTTCAGAGCGTTGTTGAAGTCGGCGGTAGTGGAAGCAGCTGCGAACTTTTCGTCGGCCTCGGTGGTGTCGAAGTTGCAGAGAGCCTTCAGGAGGTTGTAGTTCTTGATGGCGGGAGCAGCCTTCTCCACGTTGCCGATGAGCGAGCGGAGCTCGAGAGCGGCGGTGCGCAGACCGGCGGGGTTGCCTGTCTTGGCCGACTCCTCGGCAACTGCGATAGCAGCCTGCACGCCGGGGGTCATGGGCAGAGTGTTGGCCTCGGCTACGAGAGCGTCAACCTCAGCCTGTACGGCGGTGAGCGAAGGATTGACAGCAGCGCTCACATACTCCAGCTGATAGTTGTCGTAGATGAACCAGTCGCGATTGGCGCCATTGCGTTTCTGAACGCCAAGGAGCAGGGTGCCGTCGGTAACGGTACATGTGATCCAGTCGTTCTGATAAGCCTCGTTGCCCTCTACGAAGTAGCGGGCAGCGGCACGCATCTTGGCGGGGATGTAGATACCGGTGGTCTCCTCGAAGGCCCACTCAAAGTCGTTGGGCTGCTCGGTGGGAGCGTTGTGGGTGATGGACATCACTGTGCCGATGCCGTCGTTGGCGAAGTACTCGGCCTCGAGCTTCTCGGTGCCGTTGAGGTAGTGCTCCCAGAAGGTAGCGATCTCGTCGTCACCGTCGTAGTCGCGGTAGAAGCCCTGTACACGGAAGCGGTAGGTGCCGTTGGGGATACCTTCGAGCTTCACGAAGTCCTGATAGTTCTGAATCTGGTTCCAGCACTCGCGAACCATGTTGCAACGGAAAGCGCCGTCGTCACCGCCGCGAGCCAGGCTGCCGCCGTGATCGTTGTTGCCGCGACGGATATGCTGGCCGTCACGCTCATTGGCGTTGGCGAAGTCGGGGTCGGGGATGAGCCATGTAGCGTCGACTGTACGGCCGGCGGCTACCTCATCTTTCATATACTGGAGACGCTCTTCGCGGGTCACCAGCTGCCATGTGGTATTCTCGGGGGTATCGCTGAGCTCGCCGTCGAGTTCGCCGAGGGTAAACGATACGCCGTCTTTCACTGTGCCGGTGATGGCCTCAATCTGGTAAGCGTTGCTTACGCCGTCGACGGTAACAGGGTTAAGACCCCATACACACACGTCGTTGTTGGTATCGAGGTAGTAGCCCTCGCCCTCGTTGGCGCACATAGAGTGGTTGTGGCCGAACTTCGGGTCGAGCTGGTAGCCACCTTCTACAACCTTCACCTTCCAGTCGAATCCGTAAGGCTCCAGCGCGCCGCGGGTGTGCCAGTAGTTGGGGTTGTGGCGGTTGTTCTGCAGCCATTTGCCGGTCTCAACCTGATAGATGTAGAGATCCTGCTCACCTTCGGTAGGAGCTGCAACTCCGGTAAACGGAGAGGTAACAGCACCGGCCGACATAGCGGTGAGGAATCCTAAACCAAGGAGTAAATCTCTTTGTTTCATAAGAAATTTTGGTTAAAGATTAGTATTTCTTTTAAGGTTACAAATTTGGTTACAAAAACACAGTACTTGAATTATGGTGTGCGGGAGGTATCAGCTTAAGGTGAATACACTTTATCGGCCGCTCGATTGCAGCCTCCTTCACAGCATGCAAATGTAGCTGAATCCCGTAGCAAAGATAGCAAATCACTGTTCAAAAAACACTATTTTCATGTCAATTCGCCATTTCCACCTCATTTGCTGCACCATGTTTGGCGTATTTGAACAGTTTGTGGTTTTCTTTGAACAGCGCTTAACTCATTGTTATACGCGAATTAAGTAAATTTGCAACGTGCTCAGTAGCGCTCTGCGGCGCGCGACGGCACTAAATCACCGTTAGTTAGTCTTGCAATATCTAAAATCACAGCGGACATCCCTGCGCCATGAGGGGCTCGCGGTCCGCGATAATACCAAAATCATCTATGAAATCTTTTGCAAAAACGTTGGGAGTGCTGGCTCTGACAGCCGCCGTCGGCTGGCCCGTCTCGGCTCAGAAATCCGAGTATTTCACCCCCTACAGGGAGACAGACCTGCGACTGCCGTCGGTACCCCTGATCATCAACGACCCCTACTTCTCGCTGTGGTCGAACTACGACAACCTCAACGACGGCCCCACCCGCCACTGGTGCGAATTTGAAAAGGCCATGGACGGCATGCTCCGCGTCGACGGCACCGCCTACCGCTTCATGGGCACACAGCGCTCGCATGTGCTCAAAGCTATCCACGGCATGACCGTCGACGGAGTGCAGTGGCAGGGCAAAGTGAGCCACGACCGTCAGGAGGGCACCGACTGGACCAAGCTCGACTTCGACGACTCCGCCTGGGCCACCGAAGATGCCGCCTGGGGCACCAAGGGCGAGTATCCCAACGTGCAGAACGTGTGGAAAGACACCAACAGCGACATCTATGTGCGCCGTGAGATCAACCTCACCGCCGACGACCTCAAGAAAGACCTCTGGGTGATGTTCTCCCACGACGATGTCTTCGAAATCTTCATCAACGGCGTCCGCGTGACCTCCACCGGCGAGACCTGGATTCAGGGCGAGGAGGCACAGCTCCCTGCAAAAGCCATGGCAGCACTCCGCGTAGGGCGCAACGTGCTCTCGGCCCACTGCCACAACACCACCGGCGGAGCCTACATCGACTTCGGCCTCTATGAGAACCTCATCGACGGCGAGTCGATCGTGAAAAAAGCCACCCAGACCGATGTCGATGTGATGGCCACCTCCACCTACTATACCTTCACCTGCGGCCCCGTGGACCTCGACGTAGTATTCACCGCGCCGATGCTCATCGACGACATGGACCTCATCTCCACACCCATCAACTACATCACCTACCGGGTGAAGAGCAACGACGGCCAGGCACATGACGTGCAGTTCTATTTCGCCACCTCTCCCCAGCTCACCGTGCACGAAATGTCGCAGCCCACGCTCAGCGACTACGTCACCGAGGAGGGTATCCGCTTCATGCGCGCCGGATCGGAGGCTCAGCCCATCCTCGGACGCGCCGGCGACCGTATCAGCATCGACTGGGGCTATCTCTACATCCCCGAGGTCAACGGCACCACCTCGATCAGCGCCGACCTCACCGCCGAGAACACCTTCGCCACCACCGGCAAGCTCGCCGCCAACACCACTGCCACAGTGCGCTCCACGGCCCGCAGCAACATGCCCAACCTCATGTACACCCGCGACCTCGGCCGCGTCACCGAAGCTTCGAGCTACATGATGATCGGCTACGACGAGGTCTACGACATGCAGTATATGCGTCAGAACTACAAAGCCTACTACGCCCGCGACGGCAAGACCATCTTCAAGGCCTTCAGCGAGCTGCGCGACAACTATGAGAGCATCATGGACCGCTGCCGCGAGCTCGACAAGCGCATCTGGGACGACGCCGAGGCTGTGGCCGGCGTCAAATATGCCGAGCAGCTCGCCGGCAACTACCGCCTGGTGATGGGCGCCCACAAGCTCTTCCAGGACAATACCGGCAAGGCCCTCTACTTCTCGAAGGAGAACAAGTCGAACGGCTGCGTCAACACCGTCGACCTCACATATCCCGAATCGCCCCTTTACCTGCTCTACAATCCCGAGCTGCAGAAGGGTATGGTGCTCTCCATCCTCGACTACGCCCTGAGCGACGCACGCAAGGACAAAAACTGCGCCGCCCACGACCTCGGCACATATCCCCACGCCAACGGTCAGGTCTACGGCGACACCATGCCCCTCGAGGAGAGCGCCAACATCATCATCCTCTGCAACGCCATCTCGCGCATCACAGGCGACTGGACCTGGCTCAACCCCTACAAGAAGACCATCTCCTCCTGGGCAGCCTACTGCCGCAACGAGGGCCAGAACCCCGGCAACCAGCTCTGCACCGACGACTTCAAAGGCCCCTCCGAGCAGAATACCAACCTCTCTGTCAAGGCTATCCTCGCCGTGGCAGCCTACGCCGAGATAGCCAAGCACATCGGCAACGCCCGCGACTACGACCGCTACATGACCTACGCCCGCAATATGGCCCTCATCTGGGAGGCCGATGCACGCGACGCCGACCACTACCGCATGGAGTTCCACAAATCGGGGACCTGGAGCATGAAGTACAACATGGTATGGGACAAGATGTGGGGCCTGCAGCTCTTCCCCTTCGAGGTGATGGACCGCGAGATGAACTTCTACTCCACCAAGATGAAGCGCTACGGACTCCCCCTCGACAGCCGCGACAACATGACCAAGAGCGACTGGATGATCTGGACCGGATCTATGGCACGCGACAAGGATGAGCTCCTCAAATACACCGACTACCACTATAAATATATCAACGAGACACCCACACGTCTGCCCCTGAGCGACTGGTCGTGGGCCGATTCGGGCGTCTCCTGCGGCTTCAGCGCGCGCTCGGTGCTCGGCGGCCTCTGGATGCCGGTGCTCATGAACCGCGACAAGGTGGAGATCCCCGAGCCCGAGAGCGGATGGGAGCCGAAAGGCAACCACATCAAGACCCGCTGGGCCGAGCAGGTGGATCCCGAGAACACACTTGCCGAATATCCCCGCCCGCTGATGGTGCGCGACCGGTGGATGAACCTCAACGGTCTATGGGACTATGCCATCACCGATATCAACGACACCCCCGAAAGCTACGAGGGGAAGATCCTGGTGCCCTTCTGCATCGAGTCGAGCCTCTCGGGCGTGATGCGCCCCCTCGAGCCCCAAAAGCTCCTCTGGTACAAGCGCGACATCGAAATACCCGCCGACTGGGCCGGTAAGCGCGTGATCATCAACTTCGGCGGCGTAGACTACACCGCTTCGCTTTACATCAACGGCACCTCAAGCAAAGACCTCGTGGGCACGCACAACGGCGGATTCACTGCCTTCTCCTTCGATATCACCGACTACATCACCGACGGACACGCCACCCTCTACGTGAAGGTGCGCGACAACACCACCGACACCGCCCAGGCCCTCGGCAAGCAGCGCCGCTACCCCGACGGAGGCGGCAGCATATGGTACACCGCCGTTTCGGGCATCTGGCAGACAGTATGGCTCGAGCCGGTGGAGGCTACCCACATCGAGAGCATGCGCGCCACACCCGACGTGGACAACAGCACTCTCACCTTCGACCTCGCCCTCTCGGGCACCCCCTCGGGCAATGTGACCGTGACACTCTCCGACAAGGGCAGCATCGTGGCTTCGCAGACTGTCGACGCCGCTGCAGCCACACATGTGGAGATGCAGCTCGCATCGCCCCGCCTCTGGAGCCCCGCCGATCCCCATCTCTACGACGTGGAGGTGACCCTCGCCGACGGCGACCGCACCCTCGACTCGTTCACCTCTTACGCCGCAATGCGCAAGATCTCCTACCGCAAGGCCGAGGACGGCAGCTGGCGCTTCCGGCTCAACGATCAGGACCTCTACCAGTTTGGCCCGCTCGACCAGGGCTACTGGCCCGACGGCCTCTACACCGCTCCTACCGACGAAGCGCTGGTATACGACCTCGAGAAGACCAAAGACTGGGGCTTCAACATGGTGCGCAAACACATGAAGACCGAACCCGCCCGCTGGTACTACCACTGCGACCGCCTCGGACTGATGGTTTGGCAGGATATGCCCTCGCAGTTCAGCAACCACGAGGGATGGAACCCCGAAAACATGTACGAGGACCACACCTGCACACAGAACCGCGTCATAGAGAAAGCCTACCGCGCCGAGTGGGAGGAAATCATCAATCAGCTCTACTCCTATCCCTCGATTGTAGTGTGGACACCCTTCAACGAAGCCTGGGGGCAGTTTAAGACCGCTGAAATCGCCGAATGGACCCGCGAGCTCGACCCCACACGCCTGGTCAACCCTGCCAGCGGCGGCAACCACTTCAAGTGCGGTGAGGGCACTTTCGTCGACCAGCACTGCTACGACCAGCCCCTGCGCGTGTTCGAGGGTATCTTCGATGCCAATCGTCCCTTCGTCATAGGCGAATACGGCGGCCTCGGCCGCAACATCAGCGGCAACCGCTGGTACGAGCGCAACGCACAGACCTACAACACCTTCACATCCGAGAAGGCTATCACCGACGCTTATGTGAGGCTCACCGACCAGCTCACCGACATGGCCACCGGATACAAGTCGGGCAGCAACACCATCAACTGGTGCGCCGCCGTCTACACCCAGACCACCGACGTGGAGACCGAGGTCAACGGCATCATGACCTACGACCGCGAGAAGGTGAAACTCAACGAGGCCCGCATCCGCGAGGCTGCTGACAAGCTCACAAGCGTCTACGGCGAGTACAACGGCATCGAAGGTGTGGAAGCCGAGAAGGCCGACGGTCCCGATGAATACTTCAACATCATGGGCATGCGCCTGAGCGCTCCCGTGGAGGGTATCAACATCGTGCGCCACGCCGACGGCACCACCGAAAAGATCATCAAATAACACTTAACCCCACATCCCGGGGCGCGGCAAGCGGACACAGACACCATATGTGACGCTGCCGCGCCCCGATTTCACATTCTAAACCACCCCACCCAACCGGAATGACACTCAAACACCTCCTCGTCGTTGCCGCCATAGGCGCCGTCTCAGCCACTTCGGCATGCCGGGCAACAGAATCCTCATCCGACATCCCCGCGCCCGCTATCGGCGACGTATGGACCGCCTACGACGCCTTCAACGACGTCTATCTCGACACTCACAAATACATCTACAAGAATACCGACCGCGACCGCCGCGCCCTCGGACGCGACAAGGGAGCCGCCGCCATTTGGTGCCAACCGATGTACGTGGACATGGCCATCAACGCCGCAGCGCTCGCCCGCAGCGAGGGCGACTCCATCCGCGCCGAGCGCTACTCCGACCTCACAGAGAAGCTCCTCGAAGGAAACATCAGGCATTACCTGAATTTTGACTTCGACAACTCCGACACCAACCGCGGATGGTTTATCTACGACGACATCCAGTGGTGGACCATCACCCTGGCACGCGCCTACAAGGCCACCGGCAACGAGCGCTACCGCACCCTGGCCGAGCAGAGCTTCGCACGCGTGTGGTACGGCTCGCCCCGCGTAGGCGACACCGGCTCGTATGCCGACC
>CAJLLX010000089.1 GCA_905207535.1 uncultured Muribaculaceae bacterium
GCACCCGCCGACGGCACACCCGCCTGGCGCACCGGCCTCTTCGGCGAGCTCTGCGATGCCGCCGACCGCGTGCGCCATGCCCTCCACGGCGACGTCGCCGACACTTGCTCCATAGTCAACGGCCGCTCGGGCCGCTGCACCGAGGACTGCAAATGGTGCGCACAGGCCGCATCCCACCACACCGGATGCCGCGAGTATCCCATGGTCAGCGATGATGAATATTTCGCCACACTCCGCGCCAACGACGCCGCCGGAGTGCACCGCTTCTCCATCGTCTGCTCCGGCCGCAAGGTGGCCATGGCCGACATCCGCCTCTTCTGCGACCTCTACCGCCGCTCGGCCCGGGAGTCGGGGATGAGTTTCTGCGCCTCCATGGGCCTCCTCAACCGCGAGGAGCTGCAGGCCCTCTACGACGCCGGCGTGCGCCGCTACCATTGCAATCTCGAGACAGCAGCCTCATATTTTCCCGCCCTCTGCACCTCCCACACCCGCCGCGACAAGCTCCGCACCATCGCCCTGGCCCGCGAGGTGGGCATGGAGGTGTGCTCCGGAGGCATCATAGGCATGGGCGAATCGCTGCGCCAGCGCCTCGAGCTGGCAGCCGAGTGCCGCGACGCCGGAGCCGTCTCCATCCCCGTCAATCTCCTCAACCCCATCAAGGGCACGCCCCTCGAGGGCACGCCCCTCATCAGCGAGCCCGACGTGGTGCTCACCGTGGCCCTGATGCGCCTCGTGGCGCCCTGTCAGAGCATACGCTTCGCCGGAGGCCGCGCACGCTGCTCGCAGGAAGCCACAGCACGCATGCTCCGCGGAGGCGTCAACGGCGCCATCGTCGGCGACATGCTCACCACCATCGGCAACGCCATGGACGAAGACCGCCGCCTCTTCGCCTCCGTAGGCCTCCGGCTGCATTAAACGCTTACCATCCAACCTGATACACCTCACCCATGACCAACAGCTACGACACCAAGTGCCCCTTCGTCATCACCATCGGACGACAGTTCGGCTCCGGAGGACGCGAACTCGGCAAACGCCTCGCCGACCGCTTCGGCATCGAATACTACGACAAACGCCTCCTCTGGGAGGCCGCCGGACACGCCGGCATGAGCCGCGAGCTCTTCGAGCAGAACGATGAGCGCATGCCGCGCCTCGTGGGCTCCTCCATGGGCTTCAGCATGGGCTACGGACAGCTCCCGTGGTACAACGGAGTCGCACTCATGACCGACTCCATCTACAATTCGCTCGCCGATGTCATGGAGCACCTCGCCGACACCCGCCCCTGCATCATCGTAGGACGCTCGGCCGACTATGTGCTCCGCAACCACCGCACTCCGCGCGTCAATGTCTTCGTCCATGCCCCCATCGAGGAGCGCATCCGCCGCATCCTCGCCCGCTCATCCGACATCCACGACGAAAATGCGGCACGCGCCCTCGCCGTAAAGACCGACAAGGGGCGTGCCGCCTATTATAACTTCTATACCGACAAAAAGTGGGGCGATGCCGCGTCCTACGACATCACTTTCGACTCGTCGGCCCTTTCACTCGACGCCATTGTCGACGTGCTGGCGCTCTACATCCGCCGGCGGTTCGGCATCGAGCCGGTCCGCAAGCCTCAGCAGCAGTCTTAGGCCTTCTTTTCGGGCTCGGCCTTGGTCTCCTCAGCCTTTTCGGGCTTCTCAGCCTCTTTTGCAGGCTTTTCAGGCTCTTTTTCGTCCTTCGGAGCCTCCACAGCTGCCTTAGCCGCGGCACGGCACGGCAGGCTCTTGCCCATGGCCGACAGCATGATGCCGTTGAAGCCGTAGAGCACCGAAGCGATGCCGGTGATCAGCACCACCCAGCGCTCATTCTGAGGCTCGTGAAGGTCGGTCAGGCACAGCATCACCACTCCGGCTATCACCACCACCAGCGGGATGATATACAGCTGACCGGGATAGTCCACGGGGCGGTTGCGGTTGGCCAGAAGCAGCACCTGGAAGAGGCCACCTGCCACAAGCAGCGCCGCAAACGGGTACACCAGCAGCGGACGGAAGATGTCGGGCATCAGCATGATGCACGCACCCAGCCCCAGGCCGCCGATGCCGCACACCATCTGGATGCTGCGGTATCCCGCCGACCGCTTCTCCTTGTCGCTGAAATATGTGCTCAGCAGCAAGATCAGAGCCGGCACGGCAAATGCCAACCCGCACAAAAACACGATGCTCCGCGGCAGAGTGTCGCCGTCGAACATAAATATAAACACCACTCCCAGTATCAGCACCAGGATGGATACCAAAGCATTTCCTCTGTTAGTCATATCTCTATAAGTTTTTAATAATCAAAATAAGCCTCCCCTCTCGCCCATATTTGCCCCATTGGCCCTATCGGGCCTACCCCCCCTCCTCTCTCCGGCCTAAAGCCTACTTTAATAATGTGCAAACTTTCAAAAATGTTTTTGAATGGACACCGATAATCTTTCCACACCCTCCCTCGGCATCATCGTAGCCATGTCGTCGGAGCTCTCCATGCTCCTCCGAGAGATGCAGCAGGTCACCGAGGTCACCGACAACGGGTTCACCTTCCATTGCGGCGTCATCGGCACCCGCCGGGTCACCGCCATGCAGTGCGGCATCGGCAAGGTCAACGCCGCCGTCGGAGCGCTCACCCTCATCGAGCGCTTCCACCCCGCAGCCATCGTCAACACCGGCATCGCCGGAGGCACCGGCCAAGGCGCCGACATCCTCGATGTGGTAGTAGGAGCCGAAGTGGCCTACCACGATGTAGACTGCGGACCCGGCAACCTCCCCGGCCAGGTGCAGGGATTCCCCGACCGCTTCCCCGGCGCCCTCCACCTCTTCGGCATCGACGCCACCACTCCCGGCATCAAGCTCGGCCTCATAGCCTCCGGCGACAGCTTCATCAGCACACCCGCCCAACTGGCCGCCGTGCTCGCCGTGCGCCCCGAGGCCATCGCCGTCGACATGGAGTCGGCCGCCATCGCCCAGGTATGCGCCATAAAGCATGTCCCCTTCCTCTCCATCCGCGTAGTCAGCGACACCCCCGGCGCCGACAACCACCTCGACCAGTACCTCGATTTCTGGAACGTGGCCCCCTCCCGTACCTTCTCCCTCCTCCGCTCCCTCCTTTAGCCCCGGCCTGTTCAGTGATCACGCGAGCTCGCGTGATAATCCCCTCCGCTCTCTCCCCTATTTTTTTTTAGTTATCAGAGCTTCAGCTCTGATCATATCTAAAATCTCCCATCTCAGCACTATATGGAAAAGATCCCCTCCTTCACCGTCAATCATCTCACCCTCGAAAAGGGCGTCTACGTCAGCCGCCGCGACGTCACCCCTTCAGGCGACGTCATCACCACCTTCGACATCCGCATGACGGCCCCCAACCGCGAGCCGGCCCTCACCCCGCGTGCCCTCCACGCCATGGAGCACCTCGCCGCCACCTTCCTGCGCAACCACCCCCGGTGGAAGCAGCGCATCGTCTACTGGGGCCCCATGGGCTGCTGCACCGGCAACTATCTCATCGTCCAGGGCTCGACGGAGCCCGAGGAGATCCTCCCCCTGCTCCGCGAGACAATGCAGTTCATCGCCGACTTCGAGGGCGAAATCCCCGGCGCCACACCCCGCGACTGCGGCAACTACACCTTCATGGACCTCGAAGCCGCCCGCGCCGCTGCCGCCGCCTACTTGCAGGTTCTCAAAAATCCGCACACCCGCTATTAAATACATAATTTACTTAAATTTATTCAAAAAAAGTATGCAAAGGCCGTGATACGGAAAATTTTACTAATTTTGCACCGAAATGGCCCTGAATTTAACCATAGACCAAGGGAACAGTTCGGCAAAAATCGTTGTCTGGGACGGTGATACCCCTGTAGATCAAGAGGTTGCAGCCCAATTGTCGAAGGAGTCCCTCGTGAAGGTGGTGGAACGCTTCCATCCCCGTCGCGCGCTGTGCTGTTCGGTCACCGGCAACGGCCGGCGCATCGCCCAATGGCTCGGCACACAGGGCGTCGACGCACGCGAGGTGCACTACGACATGCCGCTGCCCCTCGTTCTCGACTACGCCACACCCCACACCCTCGGCGAAGACCGCATCGCCGCCGCCGTGGGCGCCTGGAGCCTCTTCCCGGGGTGCAACTCGCTGGTAGCGGACATGGGCACCGCCGTCCCCTACGACCTCGTATCGGCCGACGGCCATTTCCGAGGCGGTAACATCGCTCCCGGCATCGGCATGCGCCTCCGCTCGCTCCACAGCTTCACCGCACGCCTCCCCGAGGTAGTGGGATACGGCGACACCCCGCTTTTAGGCACTGATACCGCCACCGCCATGCGCGCCGGAGCCGTGCGCGGAGTGGTCAGCGAGATCGCCTACTACCGCAGCCATCTCCCCGCCGACACCCGCATCGTGCTCACCGGAGGATGGGCGCAGCGCGTCAGCGAATTTCTCGATTTCCCCGTGACCATCGACAAATGTCTCGTCACCAAAGGGCTTCTTAGCATACTACTCTATAATGAAGATAAGTAACATCATATCAGCCACACTCCTGGCTCTCGCCATCGCCGCTCCCGCTGCCTTGCGCGCCGAAAGCAACACCATCTCCCCCTACTCCCGCTTCGGATACGGCATCCTCGCCCCGCGCAGCAACTCCATGCAGAAGGGTATGGGCGGCGTAGGCTACGCCATGCGCTCAGGCAGGGAAATCAACTTCATGAACCCCGCCAGCTACGCCGCAATGGACTCGCTCACATTCCTCTTCGACATGGGTGTCGACATCAAGAGCCTTCACACCACCGACGAGGCCGAGAAGGGCAACAACTTCACCGGCGGACTCGACTACATCACCATGCAGGTGCCTCTGGCGCGCTGGATCTCCGCCTCGGCCGGCCTCGCTCCCGTCAGCTCGGTAGGCTACAGATTCGGCGACAAGATCACCGACGGACAAACCGCCCACAACGGCAACGGTGACATCAACGAGGTGTTCCTCGGCATCGGCGTCAAGCCTTTCCGCGGATTCACCGCCGGTGTCAACATCGGATACATATTCGGCACACTCGTCAACTCCGACTATATCTACCAGACCAACGAGGAGACCGGCGTCACCTCCACCTCGCTCTTCGAGCGCGAGACCGAGGTGCGCGACTACTCCATCCGCATCGGCCTCCAGTATGGTCTCCCGATAGCCAAAGACCACGAACTCACCGTCGGCCTCGTCTACGAGCCCTCCAAGTCGCTCCGCGGACATGCACGCGGCATCAAATACGACGTCAACGCCGAGACCGAGCCGCAGTATCTCGCCGACATCAAGCTCAAAGACCACGCCTCCCTCCCCGACCTCTGGGGCGCCGGCATCAGCTACCAGTGGCAGAAGCGCATCCTGGCCGAGGTCGACTTCACCTACCAGCCCTGGAAGGGCGTGAAATACGCCACCATCCCCGACTTCGGCGACGCCACCTCGCAGTTTGCCGACAGCTGGCGCATCGGAGCCGGCGTGCAGTTCACCAACCGCCAGCGCGGCCCCTGGATACAGCGCGTCAACTGGCGTCTGGGCGGATACTACAGCCGCGACTACATCACCGTGCGCGGCAACAACATCCGCGAATATGGCGCCACCATCGGTTTCGGCCTCCCCGCTCCCTCCAGCAAGACCGTAGTCAACCTCAGCCTCGAATACCGCAACCGTCAGGCCACCCCTGCCGCCCTGGTCAAGGAAGACTACTTCATCGTCACCCTCGGCGTCAACTTCAACGAGCTCTGGTTCTGGCGCAACAAGATCAAATAATCCCCCTCTCTCCCCGCTGCCTTGGCTTCCACATCTCGCATCAACGGCCTACGAATGCTCCCGGCGCTCATCCTGGCACTGGTTGCCGCCATGTGTGCCGCCGCATGCTCCGAGGATAAGCGCGAGACCATCTCGCTCAGCGCCGACCCCGAGACCTTCCCCACCATGCGCACCCTCCACGTCAGCACCACCATCAGCGACTCGGGCTACACACGCTACCACATCACCACGCCCCTCTGGCTCATGTTCGAGGAGGCGCGCGAACCCCACTGGGACTTCCCCGACGGCATGTTCATCGTCAAACTCGACAACGACATGAAGGAAGACGGCACTTTCACCGCCGACACCGCCCGCTTCTACAGCGCCAAAAAGCTATGGCAGTTCGACCGCAATGTGCGCATGCGCAACATCAACGGCGACCGCTTCCTCACACAGCAACTCTTCTGGGATCAGAACGCCCGCAAGGTCTATTCCGACTCCTTCATCCATATCGAGCGCTCCGACCGCATCATCGAGGGCTACGGCTTTGAATCAAACGAGAGCATGACCGACTACACCGTGCGCCACCCCTCCGCCATCCTCCCCACCAACGGCTTCTTCCACTCTGCCGATTCCGTCTGATCGTCATAAAAAAAATTAACTACAATCTAAGCACTTAGAGCCATCTAAGCTCCAAGCTCTTAGAACTAAGAACTACCCACCGTGTCCTGGCTCATCATCACCATAGTATCCCTCATCTTCTCGGCGCTCTTCTCAGGCATCGAGATCGCCTACATCACCTCCGACCGCGTCCGCGTGGAGCTCGACGTGCAGAAAGGTGGCATCGTAGGGCGCATACTCAACATCTTCTACTCCCGCCCCGACTTCTTCATCACCACCATCCTCGTGGGCAACAACATCATGCTCGTCATCTACGGCATGGGAGCCGCCAAGTACATCGAGCCTTGGCTCATGACCATCTGGCCCAACCAGGCCTTCATCCTCATCGCCCAGACTCTCATCTCCACCGGCATCATACTCATCACGGGCGAGTTTCTCCCCAAGAGCATCTTCCGCATCAACCCCAACCGCTCGCTCAGCGTCATGGCGCCCCTCACTGCCGTGCTCTATTATATCCTCTACCCCATCTCACTCTTCACCTCATGGCTCTCGCGCCTGCTCATGCGCCTCGCAGGTATCAAGGACGATAAAGCACGCATCGGAGCCATCTCCCTCGGCGACCTCAACGACTACCTCGAGCAAACCATCGACGAAAACGTCGAAGAAAAGAAAGAGGTGGAGCACGAAGTGAAATTCTTCCACAACGCCCTCGACTTCTCCACCATCCACCTCCGCGACTGCATGACGCCACGCAACGAAATCGTGGCCGTAGACATCGAAGACACCACCCGCGAGGAGCTCTCACGCCTCTTCACCGAGAGCGGACGCTCCAAAATCATCGTCTACCGCGGCGACATCGACAATGTCCTCGGATATATCCACGTCAGCGAGCTCTTCGTGCCCGAGCGCGACTGGCGCGAGCACCTCAAAGACGTGGTCTACGCCCCCGAAACACTCCTCGCCAACAAGATGATGCGCCGCCTCCTGGCCGAGAAGCGCTCCATAGCCATCATCATCGACGAGTTTGGAGGCACATCCGGCATGGTCACCCTCGAAGACCTCATGGAGGAAATCTGCGGTGACATACAGGACGAGCACGACCGCACCGAGCTCATCGAACGCGAAGTAGCCCCCGGCGTATACGAATTTTCCGGCCGCACCGAGACCGAGTACATCAACGACAAATACCACCTCGACATCCCCGAAAGCGACGAATATCAGACCCTTGCCGGCTACATCCTCTTCGCCACCGGTCAGATTCCCGCCGTCGGCACCGTCGTAGAGCTCAGCAACCTCCGCATGGAGATCCTCCAGAAATCCGCCAACCGCCTCGAGCTCATCCGCCTCACCCCCCTCCCCCAGTCCTGATCCCTCGCTTTTTATCAAGAGATTCCTCTCTGATTTCCACCCAGATACGCCCTATTTTCAAAAAATATTCAATTTTTCTTGCAAAAATATTTGGCAGATTCAAAAATCCGTCGTAACTTTGCAACCGCAAACGAGAGATAAACCCACTGCTCAAGCGAGAGCAACTTCCACGGGTCTCTCACCGAGTTTGCACCATCCAATTCCTGGTGCGGTAGTTCAGCTGGTTAGAATGCCGGCCTGTCACGCCGGAGGTCGCGAGTTCGAGTCTCGTCCGCACCGCAGGAGAGAGAGGAGAATGAGTAATTTAAGTCTTCGGACTTGGTTACTCATTCTTTTTTTTGTGTTTTATCCCGGCGCCGACTTGTAGGGACGCACGGCTCGTGCGTCCGCCTCCCTCAGCCCCTTTCCTTTCTCTCACCCCCCTCCCCTTCGGGCGTTTGTATCTGTGACATCCGCTGCATGATCAAAGCTGAAGCTTTGATAACTAAAAAACTTCACATAAGAGGGGAGGAAATTTTGGTGCGGGCGCAAGCTTCAGCTGCGACAAGCACGCCCCTCCCCTTGCCGCCATCCG
>CAJLLX010000090.1 GCA_905207535.1 uncultured Muribaculaceae bacterium
CCATTGAGGCCGCCCGCTTTTTTAGGGCTTATAGCTGAGAGCTAAGATCTTAGGGAAGATCAGAGCTGAAGCTCTGATAACTTACTGGTCTTTTTTGCGCTCAAGCTGGCGCTCGAGGGCTTCGAGGCAGAGGTCGATGGCCTCCTCGAAGGTGTCGGCGGTCTTGTTGGCGACGTATTCGGCCTGCGGAACGGTGACGCGCACTACGGCCTCCTTGTTCATCTTTGATTCGGGCTTTACGACGGTGAGTTTTACGTCGATGGTGTTGATGGCGGGTGTATGTCGTGCGAGTCGGTCGGCTTTCTTGTTGATGAAGGCAACGAGCTTGTCAGTGGCATCGAAGTTGATGGCTTGGATTCTTGCTTCCATAGTGATGATCCTCCTTAGTGTTTTTGTGCGCGGGGATGCGCAAGTTGGTAATTCTGTTTGAGTTCGCGGTAGGTTATATGTGTATATACCTGTGTAGTAGCGAGTGACGAATGCCCGAGGAGGCGCTGCACTGCGGGTAGCTCGGCGCCGTTGTTGAGCATATCGGTGGCGAAAGAGTGCCTCAGGGTGTGGGGCGAAGTGCGTGTGGCGAGAGTGCGGCCGGCGAGGGCAGCTTTTACGACACGCTCCACGAGCATCGGGTAGAGAGGTTGTCCGTCGGGCCGCACGAAGAAGATGTCGTCGGGCGGGGGAGGGATTGTCCCTGCTGTGCGTCGGCGGGCGGCGCGGTAGGCGTCGATGGCTGCGGCGAGCTCTTTGCCGAAAGGTATGAGTCTTTCTTTATTACGCTTTCCGAGCACTTTTAGTTCGCCTTTGGCGGTGTCTACGGCCGAATCGCGCAGGGAGAGGAGCTCGGCGCGCCGCATGCCGGTGGAGTAAAGCATGAGCACGATGAGATGATTGCGCAGCTCGGTGAAATCGTCGGAAACGGTGGCCGTGTCGGCGGGGTCGCCGAGGATATCTTCCATCTCGTCCTGACGGATGTAGACGGGGAGTGTGCGCGGCGTCTTGGCAAGGGGTACTTCGGTGGCTGGATTGGATTTGAGGCCGTGATGGCGCATGAGGTAGCGGAAGAAGGCCGAGAGGGCCGAGAGCTTCTTGCGTATGGTGCGGTGGGAGATGCCATGGTCGGCGAGGGAGAGGATCCAGCTGCGGATGTCGGAGGGTGTCACCGACTCGGGGTGGAGCATCTCGGGCTTGCCGCCGGTGATGAAATCGGCGAACTGACGGAGGTCGATGGCATAGGTCTGCACAGTGTTGGCCGAGTGGTTTAGCTCGCAACGCAGATATGTGAGGAAGCGCTCTATCATAGGCCGTGAGTGAGGGTGATGTGTTGTGGCGAATCAGTCTTCAATCACGAAATTAATAAACGGCGGTGTGTTTTCCAAATTTTTTTGAATGAAAAGTGCGCGGCGGTTCAGGATTTTTGCTTTTCAGCCTTCTGAGAGCTGTCGGATGCCGGCTTATTGATGCCGTAGGGGGTGTAGGTGAGGCGCTCGGCCTTTGTCTGATCGAGAATCCCCGGATTGTAGGTGGGCGATGAGACGCTGGTCATGGATGAGGGATGGTTGCGGTGGATGGTGATGGCCTGATGCGGCACTTTTTCGATGGAGCAGCCGTTGAAGCGGATGCGCCATGCGATGTCGATGTCCTCTCCGAGGCCGGGCCCGAGATAGCGCTCATCGAAACCGTTGATGTCGAGCAGGTCGCGGCGCCAAAGACCGAAATTGCAGCCGATGAGGTTGCCTGTGGTGCGCTGTAGCAGTCCCTTGCCGCGGACGATGGGCAGACGGATGATGCGCGAGGGATGGGTGTGCGAGGGGAATCGGAAATAATTGCGCATGAAGTCGCGGCGCAGATGTTTGAACCAGTCGGGGGAGAGGGATGTGGTGGCTTCCCACTTCTCATTCATCCAGGGAGCGAAGGTGGAGCGTCGGCCGGCGATGACGGTGTGGGGGCGGGCCAGACGGAGATGGTCCTCGGCCCAGCGGGGCGCGGGGATACAGTCGGCATCGAGGAAGCAGAGATATTCGCCTTTTGCGGCGGCCACAGCCTTGTTGAGGATGATGTTTTTGCGCCAGCCTTCGTCGGGGTGCCACAGGTGGAGGATGTGCATCTGCGGATGGTCGGCGATATACTGCTTGATCCGGTCGACGGTGTCGGCGTTGGATCCGTCGTCGGCGATGATGATCTGCGAAGGTGCTACGGTCTGATGGCGGAGCCCTTCGAGCACGAGGCGCAGCCACTCGAAATGGTTGTAAGCGGCGATGATGACGGTGAGCGAAGGGAAGGCGTTACGGTGTGATGACATATGGGTGTGAGCGGAAGCCGCGACAGTAAAGATAAAGATACAAAAAAGCACGGCGCGGCAAAGGAGCCGCGTCGCGGTATGGGGTAGGAGATGTGGGAAGGCTTATTCCTCTACAAGGCGAAGCTTCTGCACGTAAACTGCCTTCATCATCTTCTTGCGGTTGGTGACGGAGGGCTTTTCGAAAGCCTGACGGCTGCGGAGCTCTTTTACGATACCGGTTTTTTCGAATTTACGTTTGAATTTCTTGAGCGCTTTCTCGATGTTGTCGCCTTCTTTAACTTGTACGATAATCATTTTTCTTGATTGTAGTTTTTTATGTTTTATTTTTTTTTGATTCCGAGGAATTGCCTCGCTCCCTCAGCGGAGGAGGGTGGCAGCCAAAGGGATATACGATATCCCGCTGATTTAGCGCGGCAAAATTACGGATATTTTTTTGAGTGCGCAAATTTTTCAAAGGAAATTGCGGATGTGGCGCGGGAAATTTTTGATTAGTTTTTGATTAGTGGGCACCGGAGGGGGCAAGAATGGAAAAAATTTCGTAAATTTGACGGAACTTGTCAAGCAACAGTTTATGAAAGAGGACCAGGAAGAAAAGAATAAGGAAACCGCCGCCGGGCAGGAAGGGGCCGCGGAGGCAGCGCAGATAAAAGAGGAAGGAGCCGAAGCCGGAGCGCCCGCGACAGCGCCGGAGGATGCGGTCACCGAAGCCGAAGCAGTAGAGCCGGAAGATGCGTCTACGGAAGCCGTAGAGCCGGAAGATGAGGCAACTGAAATGGAAGCCGCAGCGCCCGATGATGAGGCGACCGACGAATCGGCGGAATATGTGGAGGAGGAAGCCGAGGTGCTCCCCCCGACGATAGGCACCGAGGCCTCGAGGCTGAGGCTGGGCGGCATGTTCCGCAACTGGTTTCTGGACTATGCATCGTATGTGATACTGGAGCGCGCCGTGCCGCATATCGACGACGGTCTGAAGCCCGTGCAGCGCCGCATCCTCCACTCGATGAAGGGACTTGACGACGGGCGCTTCAACAAAGTGGCTAATATCGTGGGCAACACGATGCAGTATCACCCCCACGGCGACGCCTCGATCAAGGATGCGCTGGTGCAGCTCGGCCAGAAAGAGCTGCTTGTGGACACTCAGGGCAACTGGGGCAACATCCTCACCGGCGACGATGCCGCTGCCGGCCGTTACATCGAGGCCCGACTCTCGGCCTTCGCTCTGGAGACCCTCTACAACGCCAAAATCACCGACTGGGTGCCCTCGTACGACGGGCGCAACAACGAGCCCGTGACGCTGCCGGTGAAATTCCCGCTGCTCCTCTTCCAGGGTGTGGAAGGTATCGCCGTGGGCCTTTCGTCGAAGATCCTGCCTCACAATTTCAACGAGATACTTGACGCTTGCATCGCATATCTGCGCGGCGAGGAGTTCGCGCTCTACCCCGACTTCCCCACCGGCGGCTTCATAGATGTGAGCCGCTACAACGACGGCGAGCGCGGGGGAGTGGTGAGAGTGCGCGCCAAGATAGAGAAGGTAGACAACAAAACCTTGGCTGTCACCGAGATACCTTACGGCAAGACCACCCGCGCGGTGATCGACTCGATACTGAAAGCCTTTGAGAAAGGGAAGATAAAGATAAGGAAGGTAGACGACAACACCGCCGAGCAGGCCAATATAGTGGTGCATCTGCAGCCGGGCACCTCGAGCGACAAGGCGATCGACGCCCTCTATGCCTTCACCGACTGCGAAGTGGCGATCTCGCCCAACTGTTGCGTAATCCGCGACAAAAAGCCGCATTTCCTTACTATAAGCGAGCTGCTGCGCCACAGCGCCGACCGCACCCGCGAGCTGCTGCGCCGCGAGATACAGATCAAGCTCGACGAAGTGAGGGAGCTGCTCAACTTTGCCTCGCTCGAGCGCATCTTCATTGAGGAGCGCATCTACAAGGACCGCGAATTTGAGGAGGGGGAGAATATGGAAGCCGTCATGGCGCATCTGCGCAAGCGGTTTGAGCCGTTTGTGAGTCAGCTTGTGCACGAGGTGACCGACGACGACCTCAAGCGCCTGCTGGAGATACGCATGAAGCGCATCTTGAAATTCAACTCCGACGAGGCCGACCGCCAGATAGCGCTCTACAACGAGCGTATAGCCGGATACGAGCGTCAGCTGGCGTCGATGACCGAGGTGACCATCGAATGGTTCGAGCATCTGAAAGCCACATACGGCGCGAAATACCCGCGCCGCACCGTGATCCGCGGATTCGACAGCATCGAGGCATCGCGCGTGGCCGAGGCCAACGAAAAACTGTATATCAACCGCGAAGAGGGGTTCGTGGGCACCGCGCTGAAGAAGGACGAACCGCTTTTCAGCTGCTCGATGCTCGACGACATCATCATATTCTACAACGACGGCACCTACAAGGTGGTGCGTGTGGCCGACAAGCTCTTTGTGGGCAAAAATATCCGTCATATCGGCATCTTCACCCGCAACGACAGCCGCACTATATATAATGTGATATATCAGGACGGACGGGGAGGCACATATTATATGAAGCGCTTCGCCGTGACGGGCGTCACCCGCGACAAAGTGTACGACCTCACCCCCGGGAAGCCCGGCACACGCATCTGTTGGTTCTCGGCCAACCCCAACGGCGAGGCGGAGGTGGTGAAGGTGATCCTGAAACCGAAACCGAGGCTGAAGACACTGCAATTCGACGTGGATTTCAGCGAGCTCGCCATAAAAGGGAAGCAGAGCCTCGGCAACATAGTGACCCGCAACGAAGTGCACCGCTTCTCGCTGAAAGAGAAGGGCACCTCGACGCTGGGCGGCAGGAAAGTGTGGTTCGACCGCGATGTGCTGCGCCTCAACTACGACGGCCGCGGCGAATATCTGGGCGAGTTTATGGGCGACGACAAGGTGCTGGTGCTCACCACCTCGGGCGAGTATTACATGACCGGCTTCGACGCCGCCAACCACTACGAGGACAACATCCTCAGGATCGAGAAATTCCGTCCCGGCCATGTGTGGACCGTGATTCTCAACGATGCCGATCAGGGATACCCCTATATCAAGCGTTTCGCCTTCGAGCCGAGCGCCAAAAAGCAGCGCTTCATCGGCGAGAATCCCCGCAGCAGCATTGTGCTGCTGAGCGACACCCCCGGAGCACGCTTCCGCGTAGTCTTCGGTGGCAATGACGTCTTCCGCGAGCCGATGGAGGTGGATGCGGCCGAGTTTATCGGCACCAAATCCTTCAAAGCCAAGGGTAAACGCCTCACCAACTGGGCAATAGCCTCGGTGGAGGAGATAGAGCCTAATCCCGTGGCCGCCGCTGCCGAGCAGGTGGCCGAGCCCGAGGCCGCAGAGGAGGAGAGCGAAGGGGAGAAAACCGAATTTGACGAACTCTCTGACAGCGACATCCGCGACCGCATCATAGGGCAGGAACACCTCTTCTGATGCCGGGTCGGCGATGACCGCAGTCACAAACAAGCAGAGCGAATGAAACTGAGACAGATGGCAGCCGCCGCAGCGCTGCTGATAAGCGTAAGCGCGACAATGCGGGGGCAGGAACCGGTCGAGCCGGAGATAGTGCGCCCCGTCAATTCGTCGTGGACGCTCGAAGGGGGCAGTTCGCACCTGGGCGACACCTACCTGAGCCCGCTGAAATACACCGGATGGCATACCGCCTTCCAGTATGAGCGGCTGCAGGCGATGAAATTCAGCCCCGAGCGATGGCGCCAGCAGCTGCAGGTGGGGGTGCAGTATAATAATGCCAAAAATGTGGCGAAAAACGCCACGATGCACTACGCCAGCCTTGCCGCCACGTGGGGCATGCTGCATGTGTGGAAACTCTCTTACAATATCTCGCTTGCCGCCGGCGGCAGTGCCGGCGGGAGCGGCGGAGTGATCTACAACACCCGCAACGGCAACAATCCAGCCTCGGCTAAGGTCGACATCACTGTCAACGCCACCGGGTGGGCCACCTGGAGCACGCGGATAGGGCGGATGCCGGTGATGCTGCGCTGGCAGACCACGATGCCGGTGATCGGAGCCTTCTTCTCGCCCGACTACGACGAGCTGTATTACGAGCTGTATCTCGGCAACCGCCACGGGCTGGTGCACTGCGCCTGGCCGGGCAACTTCTTCAAGTGGGACAATCTCGTCACCGCCGACCTCGACTTCTCCACTACAAGGCTCAGGCTGGGATTTCGCTCGCGCATCTTCTCGTCCGAGGTGAATCATATCACCACCCGCACCTTCTCCTATGCCTTCGTGTTGGGCGTCACCGGCGACTGGTTTTCGGTGTCGGCCCGGCGCGGGGTGCCGTCGGAAACGGCGCGATTCATCTACGCCTACTGACCCGGGAGAGGAATGCACGGACTTAACGGAACAAAACAGGAATCATAGTCGATGGAACGATATATACATATAATAATGTGTGCCGTGGCGGCAGCCATCGCCGCCGCAGCCCTCACGGGATGCCACGACATAGAGGAGTATGCCGACGATCCGCAGGGCAACTTCGAGCAGCTCTGGCAGATCCTCGACGAGCATTACTGCTTTTTCGAGCAGAAAGATGTGGACTGGAACGAAGTGCACCGTCAGTATGCGCCTCAGATAGGGAGCAATATGACCCCGGAGGAGCTCTTCGGGGTGTGCTCGCGGATGCTCAACGAGCTGAAAGACGGACATACCAACCTGAGTGCACCCTTCAATGTGTCGTACTACCGCGAATGGTGGAGCCTCTACCCGCAAAACTACGACAAGCGCCTTGTAGAGCAGTATTATCTCAACTTCAACTTCCGCATCACATCGGGCATAACCTATGCCATACTGCCTGAGAATGTGGGATATATGCACTACGAGAGCTTCAGCTACGCCATCGGCGAGGGAAATCTCGACGAGGTGCTGGCATATCTGGCCACTGCCTCGGCGCTGATAATCGACGTGCGCGACAACGGCGGCGGCTCGATATCCAATGTGGAGACGCTCGTGCGCCGGTTCATCACCGAGAAGATGCGCGCCGGGAGCATCTGCCACAAGACCGGACCGGGACACGGCGACTTTTCGGAGCCGTATGACTTCTATTTCGACACCGCGCCTGAGGGGCGCATGTGCTGGGGCAAGCCCGTGGTGGTGCTCTGCAACCGCTCCACCTTCTCGGCGGCCAACAATTTCGTGTCGATCATGAAATATGTGCCCGGAGTGACCATTGTGGGGTCCACCACCGGTGGCGGGTCGGGGATGCCCTTCTCGTCGGAGCTTCCCAACGGCTGGGGAGTGAGATTTTCGGCCTCGCCGGTGAGAGATCCGGCCGGGAATCTGACGGAATTCGGCGTGGAGCCATCGGAGGGGTGCAAAGTGGACCTCGACCCTGTGCAGGCGCTCGACGGTCACGACACGATGCTTGATTTTGCGATAGAAAGGGCACTTGCAAACTGCTAAAACAATGAGTGACAACAGACAACATCGCCGGAAGGCACAGCAAGGGGGTAAGGAGCTTGGGAAAAGCATGCGCGGAGTGGCCGGCACGGGCCGTCCGCTGCCGGGAGTGGATATGAATGCGCCCCGGAGGCGGCGGCAGCGCAAAGCCGTGCCGCAGTGGGTGTGGTATCTGATTGGAGCGCTGCTGTTTACAGTGGTGTATGTGATGCT
>CAJLLX010000091.1 GCA_905207535.1 uncultured Muribaculaceae bacterium
AAGGCCGGATACTCCGGCCTTTGGGGCGCCGCTATTGTTGATTTACCTCAGTCGATCAATACACGGTGATGATAGGCCAGTTGTGTGTCAGGTCTACAGTGACATGCGATCCTTCTGCAGTGAAGTCGCCGCCGTCGAGGTTCGGATTAGCCATGTCACCACCCAGGTTATAAGCCCAGTCGTCGTTGATACGGATCTTCCATCCGCCGCTGACTGCGATATCGCCCGTCCATACGGTGTTGTCGGCATTGGGGGTGAGGTTGCGCTGAGTGTTCCAGTCGCCGGCACCGATCACGCCGAGGCTCTCTACCTTGACAGCCTTGAAGGTGTTGGTCTCCAGATCTACCTGAATCCAGTACAGACCTTTGCCTCCGGGCAGATTGATGTCGCTGCCGGGCTGAGTAAGGGTTCCCTCGCCTTCGCCGGCGCCCCAGGTCTTGTCATTGTCCCACGAGTTGCCGTCGGTGAACTTGAAGCCGCCGTCTACAGCTATCAGGCCGTAGAAGAATCCTGCGCCGTCTTTCTCAGTATAATAGAGATACTGCGATGCGGGCTGGCTCCAGCCGTTGCTGCCGCCGGGGGTGCAGAGGTATTCCGGACGGTTGAAGGGCTCGATGGTGTAGTCCATGCTCTCCATGTTGAAGGTGAACTTGTACTTACCGGCCTCTACGATTTTACCGGCCATGCAGGGGTTGACGAGCTTGCCGACGAGGTTCTCATCGCCATCCTCGGCAGGACCCCAGTAATATGCGCCGTCCCAGCTCTGCTGCTCGAAGGCGAGGTTGTTGGCCACCTTCCAGTAGCAGTTGGCCGACACCTCCACAACGATGGAGAAGATGGGATCGTCGTATACGTCGGCATCGCTGTGCTTGAGCTGTACCATTTTGGAGAGATCCCATCCGCAGAAGTCGCCGATGAGGTAGTAGGAAGGATAGATCACGAAGCCGGTGTCGATGCACTTCACATCAAACTTACCTTTGGCCACATAGTAGTCGGGCGACTCGTAGCGGTACTCGGTGCCGTCGAGAGTCACGTAGACGGGGATACGGAAGTAGGTCTCGCGGGCTTTCTCAGGATTCTTGCCGAACATTGCCACCTGAGCTTCGTGCCAGCGGGTGGCGTCGATGAAGCCCTCGTTGGAGTCGATAAACTCGATGTCGAGAGTCTGCACGTTGCCTGAGAAGTCGGCGTTGGGCGACAGCTGGAAGTAATACTTCACATCGCTGCCGGAGGGGAGATTCTTGGTCTGGTCGAGTGTCAGAACGGGGATCAGGGGATCGTCGACATAATTCTGAAGGCTGATGACTTCGGTGGTGCTGAGGATGGCCGAGGGTGTAGTGGTGATGTCGCCTACGGCAAGCACCGGCTCCTGGGGGTTGCTCTGCATGGGCGGTTCGGCGGGCGCTTCATCGCATGCGGTGAAAGAGGCCAGCGCCAGGGCGCTCAGGAGCATTATGCTGAATTTTTTCATTTCTTTAAACTTGATTGTGTTTTAGAGATAGTTGCTTTTCAGAGATAAGGCTCGAAATATTCTGCCAGCTCGGCTCCGAGCATGCCTTTGATGCCTTCGACATCCTTAATCTTGTCTGCAGGAACCATGGTCAGCTTGAAGTTCTTGCCGTTCTGCACCAGAATGCCGATACCCTGGAAGTTGTCGGACAGGAATAAGTTTCCTGAGCCGCTGTCGTTGGTCAGCGAGTAGGCCTCGTTGACAGGAATTGCCGCATCGCCACCGGGCGAGCCGCCGTTGAGGGCCACGCCGCCGCTGTAGGGGAAGTCGCTGTTCCACGATGCGGGAGATACCTTGAAGGTTGTGCCGCCGTCGATATCGACAATCTTGGAGATGAAAGTGCCCTTGACCTTTGTGGTGTAGAACTCATATGCATCGTTGGCTGCCCAGCCGTTCATGCCGCCCATCAGGAAGACGCCAGCGGGTTTGTCCGGCGGTACGAGAGCCACATATTCGGCACGTACGTTTTTATACTCCACCACATTCGACACATAGTCGGTGTTGGCTGCCGGCATGTCGGGAATACCGATCACCTGCGAGCGCAGACGGATGTACACCGGATAGTACTTGCCGCTGTTGTAGTTGGTCACGTCGGAGAGCTGCAGCTCGTAGTCGGGATTGCCCGAGGATACGCGGATGCCGTTCTGGATATAGGAGCAGATTCCCTCGGCGATACCGTCGTTGAGAGGATTGATCTGCGAGCAGTCTACAAAGCCGCTCTTAATCTCATACTTGTAGGAGAATTCCTTGTCGAGCGACACCTGCACGAAGTAGTTGACCGTAGTAGCGAAGCCGTATTCCGTGGGCTGGCTGCAGGTCATGTGCAGATTGTCCTGCTTGTTGGCCTCGGTGAGGTTGATATACATGTTCTGCAGCGACGGGGTGTTGAGGAAATTCAACGTAGGTGTCCCCTCGTGGGTGCGGAGCACAGGATTGTCGTCCTTGGTCTCGTCGCAGGCGGTGAACCCTACAGCGAGCGCGATCGAGGCGAACAGTATTGAAATCTTTTTCATATTCTTGTGTTCGGATTGTTTAAAATTGAGTGATACACGTTCTTAGCCCCGAAAATCAATTGTAGCCGGGATTCTGCTTCATCTCGGGCTGAGCCGAAAGGATGTTGGTGGGTATAGGCATCAGGTTGTAGCGACGGTCAATGCGCTGGCCGTTGCGAGAGTTGCCCTTCCATGACCACACATCCTGAGTGTTGCCTGTGTAGCGGCCGAAGCGGATGAGGTCGGAGCGGCGGGTCATCTCGTAGTAGAGCTCACGCGAGCGCTCGTCAAGCAGTGTCTGCTCGTCGAGGGTCTCGAAGCGGGCCACACCGGCGCGGTCGCGCAGATAGTTGACGCCCTCAAGGGCTTCTGTGAGGTTGCCCTGACCGTGGAGATAGCACTCGGCACGCATCAGGTACACGTCGGCCAGACGGATCATAGCCAGATCGGCCGAGCAGAAGGTGGCCGACTGCACATTTTCGGAGAAGCCGCCCATGCCGTCGGGGGTGAGGTTGGTCCATTTCAGAGCCTGATAGCCGGCGATGGAGAAGTCGAGGAAAGCCTGATTCTCGATGCCGTTGGTGCGGATCCACAGCTGAGTGCGGAGGTCGCCTCCCTCGAAGCGGTTCGAGAGGGACTCGCGGGCTGCCAGACAGCTCCACGATGCCTGGCTGCCGTACATTCCTTCGCTAAGGGCGCCTGCCAGATAGAAGGTGGTGCCGCCGTAGCTCTGCATCTTGTCCTCGTCGAAGGGCACGCCCCAGAGGATTTCGTTCTCGGCCTTGTTGCCGCCGCCGGGCATATACTGCTCGTTGTCGCGGCAGAAGAGATAGAGATAGTGCTGGGCGAGGCCCGAACCCTGGAAGCCGCCACCCTTATGACGGGCGATGATGTTGTTGCATCGTGTCAGACACTTGTCCCATGCGCTCACTGCGCCATCGGTGTAAACCTCGGCATTCAGATACAGACGGGCCAGAATAGCCTCGGCGCCATCCTTGCCGACGCGGCCGTAGATGGGGTCGTCCGACAGCAGATTATTGTCGACCAGGTCCTTGAGCTCACCCTCGATCCAGGCGTAAAGCTCGGCGCGGGGTTTCTGCACGGGCTTGGTCTCGCCGTTGGGAGCTGTGACGATGAATCCGGCATTGCCGAAGATGTCGCACACCCAGAAGTAGGTGAAGGCACGCAGAGCACGCACTTCGTTGCGCATCAGCACCACATCGGCGTTGGTTGCGCCCTCGGTGTTGGCCAGGAAGTCGTTGCAGATCGAGATATGCTGATAGAGACGGCTGTAGGCGATCTCTACCTGCTTGTTGGATGCAGAGAACGAGGTGGTGCACATGTCGCGCAGACCGTTGTCCTCCCAGATCCAGAATGCCTCGTCGGAGGGGAGACACTCCATCTCAAAGAGCAGACGGGTGTAGACCGAAGCACCTGCGTCGGGCACGGTGAGGTTCGACGAACCCGGATCGGAGTTGCCGCAAAGGCCCAGAATGGCGTAGCACTCCGCGAACGAACGGCTGACGAACTCGGGATTGTTCACGTCAGCGAAAATCTGCGAGGGGTCGTTGGGCTCGAGGTCGAGGTCGCCGACACAAGAGGTGATGGTAAGCCCAAGTGTCAACGCTGCACCGCCGAGCATCAGATATTTCTTGATATTCATTGTATTTCAGTGATATTTAAGAGATTAGAATGTGGCTACGAGACCGAGCGAGTAGGTGGTTGCCTTGGGATAGGGCGAAGATTCCACACCGCTGGAGAGCTCGGGGTCGATACCGTTGTACTTGGTGATTACGAAGGGATTCTGCACGGCGGCGAACAGACGCAGGCGCAGCTTGTCCTGAATGAGGTTGTCCCAGGTGTAGCCTAAGGTGATGTTGTCGCAGCGGAGGAATGAGGCGTTGCGCAGATAGTAGTCGGAGAGGCTCTGGTCGTTCTCGAAGTAGTTGTCGGCCTTGACAAGGTTGTGCAGACCGTAGGTGAACATGCGGGCGTACGACGAGTTGGACGACTCTACGTTGTTGTACACGTAGTTGCCCAGCGATGCACGCAGGTTGAAGCCCAGATCCCAGCTCTTGTAGCGGAACTGCGATCCGAAGGTCATGGTCACCTTCGGGTCTTTCGAGTGACGGAACACGCGGTCGGCCTGGTCGATGGTGCCGTCGCCGTTCTGGTCGACATACACACCCTCCACGGGGTTGCCGGCCTCGTCGTATACCTGCTGATAGAGGTAGAAGCTGCTTGCGGGCTGACCCACGGCATTGACCATGGCGGTAAGGCCCTGCGAGCCGATCGAGGGACCGGTGGTGTAGACTGCGTCGGGCGAGTTGAGGCGCGTTACCTCATTGTGATTCCAGCCCACGTTGTAAGTCAGTGTCCAGTTGAAGTTGTCGGTAACGATCGGGCGGGCCATGATGTTGAATTCGACACCATAGTTCTCGAGGTCGCCGATGTTCTTGTTGAGCATGTTCACTGACGACGAGCCGGCGGGCACGTTGACGAACGAGAGAAGGTCGGTGGTCTTGCGGAAGTAATACTCGAGGCTACCGGTGATGCGGTTGTTGAGGAATCCGAAGTCGATACCTGCGTTGTAGGTCGTTGTGGTCTCCCACTTCAGGTCCGGGCTTACGCCGTTGGCGAAGATGGGGTTGTACCAGCCGTTGAGGCCGTTGGGGTAGAGCGATGTGCCCTGGCTCATCTGATAGGTGGTGGTGTAGTTGTTGGTCGAGCCCACAGCCTGCTGACCGGTCTTACCCCAGCCGAGGCGCAGCTTCAGGTCCGACAGCCAGCCCGAGGCGCCCTGCATCCATGACTCCTCGTTGATCTTCCATGCCAGTGCCACGGCGGGGAAGATGCCCCAGCGGTTGTCTTTCGAGAAGCGCGAGGTGGCATCGCCGCGGAGGGTGAAGGTGAGCAGGTAGCGGTTCATGAAGCCGTAGTTGATACGACCGTAGAACGAGAGCAGCTGCAGATGCGACTTGGAGTAGTAGAGGCCGTCGGCGCTCAGCTCGCTGGGCACGAAGGGAGACCCGATGTTGGCGTCGGAGCCGGGCACTACGTCAATCACATACTGATTGTCGGCGTTCAAGTAAGGATAGTAATACTCGGGGGTGAAGGGCACGGAGCCGTTGTTGTGGCTCTCGCGGTAGAAGCGCTGCCAGGAGTAACCGGCCACTACATCAAGATTCGACTTGATGGCCTCGAACTCCTTGTTGTAGTTCAGATAGAACTCCAGAAGGGTGTTGGAGGTGAACTGATAGGTGTCGGTGCCGTAGCCGCCGCCAAACTGCTCGTGGCCGTCCTTCCAGGCGATACCCGAGTTAGCCTCCACGTTGTTGGTCTCGTTGGTTTTGGTCACGTCGTAGCCGAGGTTCAGGTTCAGGTGAAGCTCGGGGAGGAAGTGGAGAGCGTAGTCGAGCTGCAGGTTACCGTTGCTGCGGTAAACGTTGGCGTAGTTGTCGCGCTCCATGAGGTTCGACACAGGGTTGATGTCGGCATTGTTCATGAACGAGATACCCTTCTGGTCGTGCTTCTCGTTGCTCTGGGTGTGCTGATAGTAGCCGTTCCAGAGATACTGCTGACCGGCGTTGCCGGTAGCGGCGAGCCATGAGCGCACGGGCTGAGTGGGGTTGTAGGAGATGGCGTTGTACACGGCGCCTTCGTTGCCGAAGTTGTTGCGGATGTAGTAGCCCTTCACATTGGCGTTCACCTTCAGGTGATCGTTGAAGAATTTAGGAGTGAGGCTCAGTCCGGCGGTCACACGGTCCATCTTCGAGGTCTTGATGATACCGTTGGAGTTGGTGTAGCTCACATTTACATGGTAAGGTACCACACCCAGCGAGCCGCCTACGCTCAGGTTGTAGTCCGAGCTGACGGTGGTGCGGAGCACTTCGTCCTGCCAGTTGGTATCGGCGTTGCCCAGCAGGGCGCGGTTGGCCGAGCCTTCGGAGCTGCGGGCTATCACAGCCTGACGGAACTGGTCGGTGCTCATTGTCTCATATTTCTTGCGCGGAGTGTCCACATAGAGGTTGGCGGAGAAGTTGACCTGCGGCTTGCCCGATTTGCCCTTCTTGGTGGTGATGATGATCACACCGTTGGATGCACGCGAACCGTAGATGGCTGTGGCCGAGGCGTCTTTCAGCACGCTCATGCTCTCGATGTTCTCAGGCGAGATCATACCCAGAGCGTTGCCCATACCCTGCACGCCGTCGTTGCTCAGAGGCACACCGTCGATCACGATCAGAGGGTCGTTGGAGGCATTCAGCGAGGAGCCGCCGCGGATGCGGATGCTGGCGCCGCCTTCAGGACCGCCCGAAGGAGTTACTACCACGCCCGGGGTCTGGCCTACGAGCATGTCCTGCACCGAAGTGGCCATACCGGCCTCCACTTCGTCGGGTTTGATGACTGCTACCGAACCGGTGGCGTCGGATTTCTTCACGGTACCGTAACCGATGGCTACCACTTCATTGAGCATCACGGAGCTCTCGCGCATGGTCACATTGATTTCATGGCGGCCGTTCACAGCCACCTTCTGCACGTCGTAGCCTACATAGGAGAATACGAGAGTGCCCTGAGGAGCCACATTGATGGTGTAGTGGCCGTCAATGTCGGTGGCCGTACCCACACTTGTGCCTTCGGCAAGAATACTTGCACCGATAAGCGGCTCACCCGTGGGGTCGGTAACGGTGCCGCTCACAGTGATTGACTGCGCCGATGCGCCAATAGCGCACAGCAGTCCCACCAAAAGGAAAAATAATTTCCCGGCGATTCCTGTTTTTGAATGTTTCATTTAAGATTTAAGTTGATATTAATGATTTTCTCTGTTGCCCAGACTGTTCTCTGCGAGCTTTTTACTCCTGAAAGATATTATATATCTCGTTCCCTTGTCGTTAGCCTCCGGGGATGCGCGCATGCCGCGGGCCTCGAAGGGGGCCGTGGCATGTGCGGTGCCCCGGGGCACCGCCCTGCTCCTTGCGTCAGCGTGGGTGTCGGATGCGCCGCCACTATGCCTGACTGCTATGAAGCTTTTGCTCCATTAGAGGCCTGCGGATATGGTCTCTACCAGAGCTTAAATCATTAAATACCAATTACATGAGATGCAGATGATGTAAGCATTTTCTCATTGGTTCACTGGCGTTTAAGGTAGTTTCTCGGTAAAAGTCTACACAGTATCTTTTAGAATCGGTAGCAAAATTATTTAAAATTCTTAACACTCCCCGAGTTTGATATAAAATAGTCGAAAAATAATTTAACGAACTATTGCACAGTT
>CAJLLX010000092.1 GCA_905207535.1 uncultured Muribaculaceae bacterium
CCACGGCAGCGGCGCGTCCGTGGATGGTGTGGAAACCGTAGGTGTTCATGTAGTAGGGGAGACGCGAGGAGCATCCGATGCCCGAAATCACGGCAGTCATCTGCGGCGGAACGCCGATGGCGGCCATAGCCTTGTGGAGGGAATTGAGCACGGCGTGGTCGCCGCATCCGGCGCACCAGCGCACCGGCTGGTCGCTTTTATAGTCCTGGGGTGTCATGATGGTGTATTCGGGTTGATCGGGTTAACAATGGGGATGGTGATTGGCCGTGAGGCGCTCGGTTTGCTCCACGATCTCGCTGACCATGAAGGGCTGACCCTCGATCTTGTTGATGCGGAGTATGTCGACGTCGGGGAAGCGGGCCTGCAGGTAGTCGGCAAACTGGCCGGTGTTGAGCTCGGCCACGATGACATGCCTGAAGCGCCGCAGGATCTCGCCCGTGTTGGCCGGCAGAGGCTGTATGTAGCGGAACTGAGCCAGCGCCACGTGCTTGCCGCGAGCGTTGAGCTCCTCGGCGGCGGTGTATAGGTGTCCGAAGGTACCGCCCCAGCCCACGAGCAGCGTGTCGGCCTCGGGAGAGTCGCAGAGCAGCTCCTGCAGGGGTATGTCGTTGGCCACACGAGCCACTTTCTCGCGGCGGGCCTCCACCATGGCGGCATGATGGCGCGGGTCGGTGGAGATGGCGCCGGTCTCGGGGTGCTTCTCGAGGCCTCCGATGCGGTGGGTGAGGCCGTCGGGGGTGCCGGGGAGCGACCAGTAGCGTGCCATGGTCTCTGGATCGCGCATATATGGCTGCCACCCCTCGCGCTTGTCGGCGGGGATGACGGGCACGTG
The DNA here is from genome assembly GCA_905207535.1 of uncultured Muribaculaceae bacterium. GTDB lineage: Bacteria > Bacteroidota > Bacteroidia > Bacteroidales > Muribaculaceae > UBA7173. The sequence continues at coordinate 833 of CAJLLX010000092.1, forward strand.
GATTTCGGGATATTCGTCAGCCTCGGGGATGCGCCAGGCCGAGGATCCGTTGCCGATGAAGGCGTCGGAGAGGAGTATGACGGGTGTCATATGCTCTATGGCGATGCGTGCGGCCTCAAAGGCCATGTCGAAGCACGATGTGGGCGATGTGGCGGCCACCACTACCAGCGGGCTCTCGCCGTTGCGACCGTAGAGCGCCTGATTGAGGTCGGTCTGCTCGGTTTTGGTGGGGAGACCGGTGGAGGGCCCTCCGCGCTGCACGTCGATGACCACCAGCGGCAGTTCGGCCATTACAGCCAGTCCGAGAGCCTCCCCTTTGAGGGCCAGACCGGGGCCGGATGTGGAGGTGACACCGAGCGAGCCGGCGAAGGATGCGCCGATAGCTGAGCAGATGCCGGCGATCTCGTCCTCCATCTGGCAGGCCTTCACTCCGAGGTCCTTGCGCTTGGCAAGCTCGTGGAGGATGTCGGTGGCGGGGGTGATGGGGTAGCTGCCGAGGTAGAGCGGACGGCCCGAGCGCTCGGAAGCGAGGATGAGGCCCCATGCCGTGGCCTCGTTGCCCTTGATGTCGGTATATGTGCCCGGGAGGATCTCGTCGGTGTCGATAGAGTAGGTGCTCACCGAGGCGTGGATGTTGTGTCCGTAGTCGTATCCGGCGCGGAGCACCTTGGCATTGGCCTCGTAGATGGCCGGTTTCTTTGCAAACTTCTCGCGGAGCATGCGCAGGGCGGCCTCCTCGGGGCGGTCGAAGAGCCAGCAGAGGAGTCCGAGGGTGAATATGTTGCGGCACTTGAGGATAGCCTTGATGTCCATGCCGCTGTCGGCGAGGGCAGCCTTGGTCATGGCGGTGACTGGCACCTCCACCACCTGGGCTGTGATGCCCAGCTCGGCGATGGGGTCGGAAGTGGCAAATTTGGCTTTTTTGAGTCCCTCCTCCTTGAAGGAGTCGATGTCGATGATGATGATGCCTCCGGGCTTGAGGAACCGGTATCCCTGCTTGAGTGCGGCGGGATTCATGGCCACCAGCACGTCGCATTGGTCGCCGGGGGTGTGGACACCCGATCCGACGCTGACCTGGAAGCCGCTGACGCCGCCGAGCGACCCCTGCGGGGCACGGATTTCGGCGGGATAGTCGGGGAAAGTGGAGACGGAGTTGCCCATGCCGGCGGAGACATTGGTGAAGATGTTTCCGGCCAGCTGCATGCCGTCGCCTGAGTCGCCTGAGAAGCGCACGGCCACTTTTTGCATGTGGCGCACGCGTGAGGTGTTAAGGTTTGTGTTGTCCATGACTCTTGCGTGGTATTAAAGCTAAGGGAGTGTATACAAAGTTGCTTTTGTGCAAATGTAGTGAATCTTTTTGGAATAATATCCAAAAAAGGGGAGAAGAAAAGAGAGGGGAGAGGGAGCGGGCGGATTATCACGCGAGCTCGCGTGATCACTGAACGGGCAGAGGAGGGTCCGCCGGGATGATCAGAGCTGAAGCTCTGATAACTAAAAAAGCGACTTAGCGGTCGTAGTTGTCGAGGGTCTCGATGAGGGCGGTGATGACCATGGTCTTGAGCTCTGGGGGTGAGACCACGGTGACTGCGGAGCCGTAGCTGAGGATGGCGCTGACGAAGTCGGAGGTGATGCGCAGGCGGTAGGTGAAGATAGAGTAGCTGTCGCTGACCATCTCCTGCTGGGAGTGGTGGAGGGGGAGCGCCCGGAAATATTTGGCCTGACGGCTCTCCACCATCAGTTTGACGGTGCGCGGCCGGCTCTCGTTGACCATGATGCCGAAGGAGTCGTGGAAATATTCCGTTGGGTCGGCGTCGGGCGGAGGGGTGAAGGTGGAGGTGAGGATGGTGAGATTGCTCATGCGGTCGAGTGAGTAGGTCTTCACCTTCCCGTCGGCGGTGTTGCGGCCGGTGACATACCAGAGCTGTCGGTAGATGCGCAGGAAATAGGGCTCGATGGTGACTCCCGGGGTGGGATTGGTGCGTGTATAGGGGTGATAGTCGAAGCGGATGGGGTGGTTGACCTTGAGCGCCTCGATGATGGGGGCGAGAAATTCGCGTGCGGAGGGCACATCCTCCAGGAGAATTTTCGAGGCGATCTCACGCGAGCCCTGGAGCACGCTGCTTGTGGCCGATGAGTCGAGGAGCCAGTCGGTGATGCGCCCCTTGTCGGGCTCCACGATGTAGTATTCGTAGGTGCGCGGGTCGCACTCGATGGTCAGCGAGAAGAGCTCCTCGATGGCCATGCGGTAGTTGAAGAATGTGCGCCGTGGTATCTCCCTCTCGCCGTCGCTGTAGGGTGAGCGCTCCCAACACTCGTTGAGCTCGCGGCGCGAGATGCGCCCGTAGCGGCGGATGGTGTCGATAATCCAGATGTAGCGGTTGAGAAGATCGCGAGCCATGGTAGTTCTTAGTTCTGAGAGCTTAGAGCTTAGTTAGGGATGAGATGGTAGATAGTAGATAGTCGATAGTAGATAGTAGATTGTAGTGCTATTCTGCCTTATAGTGCTATTCTGCCTTTATTTCACTTCGCCGATGGCGCGCATGATGAGGAGGCTCTGCTCGGGATCGTTGGTGATCACCTGGATGCGGGCGCTGAGGAGGTCGGCGGGGAGCTCCGAGGGGTCGATGGTGACGGTGATGTCGGCCTTCTTTCCCTTCTTGATTTTAGAGGGGTAGGAGCCGATGGTCACTCCGGCGTCGGTGGTGTAGATGCGCCGGATCAGCAGATCGCTCTTACCGCGGTTGTAGAGTGTGAAGGAGCTGCTGACCGGCTGACCGGTGCGGGAAAGGCCCTCGAAGGTGACGCGGTCGTCGTCGACAGCCACCACCGGAGCCTGAGCGCGCTGCGAGGGGGTAAGGCGCGAGAAATCCTCCTCGATGATCGATGTAAACTCCACCGGGAGCGGCTCCACGCCATCGACCACAAGGCTGGCCGAGGTATTGAGGATGCCGTAAGGCGCCGAGGCATCGGGGGTGAGCACTACGGAGTAGACCACCTGCTCGCCGGGTGCGATGCTTGAGGCCGAGGAGGCCACGCGCATGCAGGAGGGGAGCCCCTCCCAGCGGGGTGTGACGGGCACGGTGTCGGCATTGTAGACCTCGACGAAGGCCGATTTGGCACGTCCCTTCAGCACCGAGCCGAAGGGCACGGTGGCGGTGCGCAGGCGCAGCGGGCCGCGCTCCACGGGATAGCGCGATAGGAGGGTGGCGTCGGATCCGATCACCACACCCTCGATGGTGAGGTTTTGGCGCTGAGGCACCCCGCTGATGTCTACGCGGATCGACTTGGTGAAGCGTCCGGGGCGTCCGGCGGGATTGTACGTGGCTTCAATCGCGGCCGTATCGCCCGGGGCGATGACGTCGCGGGTGTAGCTGGTGGAGGTGCAGCCGCAGGAGGCATGCACCGAGCGGATGCTGAGCTTCTCCTTGCCGGTGTTGACAAAGCGGAAGGTGGTGGACACCTTGCCGTCGACCTCGCGGAAGGCGCCGAAATCGTGGTTGGTCTCCAGCCATCGGATCTGGGCCGAAGCCGTGGCGGCGACGGCCAAAGATGCAAAAAATATGCAGAGTTTATGCAATGCAAACATGGCGCAGGGGTGTTATTTCATCGGGGTGACGGTGCCTTTGATCTTGAGTTTGTACTCCTTCTTCTTGCCGATGTTGGTCTTGATGGTGACGGTCTTGACAAACTCGCCGGGACGCCCGGCGGGGTTGTAGGTGACCCGAATTTTGTCGGATTTGCCCGGTTTGATCGGCTTTTTGGGATATGTCGGCCGGGTGCAGCCGCACGAAGCCTTGGCATTGATGATGAGCAGCGGCTCGTCGCCGGTGTTGGTGAACTTAAACTCGTGGGTGACCCCTCCTCCGTCCTCGGCGATGGTGCCGAAGTCGTAGGATTTTTCATCGAAGGCAATCTCCGGGCCGGCAGCGAAGGCGGTGACGGCCGAGAGGAGAGCTATGGAGAGGGTGGTGAAGATCTTTTTCATCGTAAGTAACATTTTAAATGTAAACAGCTCAGCCGGCGGGGGTGTTCTTGTCGGCTTCGCGGTCGGCCTTGGCCTTTCCGGCGAGCATGCCGCAGGCAGCCATCACATCCTCGCCTCGCGAGGCGCGGATGGTGGCGGTGATGCCGCGCGCATTGAGCATGTCGCGAAACTGCTCCATCCGCTCGGAGTCGGAGGTGCGGAGGTCGCTGCCCGGGATGGCATGGAAACGGATGAGGTTCACGCGGCAGTCGAGCCCCTTGAGGCGCGAAGCCAGCTCCATGCAGTGGCGCCGGTCGTCGTTGAGGCCGCCGAACATGATGTACTCGAACGATAGGCGTCGCTGATGCGAGAAATCGTAGGTGCGGAGCAGGTCTATGACATCGCGGATGTGATAGGCCCTCTCCACCGGCATCAGTTCCTCGCGCTCGGCGGGGTAGGGGGAATGGATGGAGATGGCCACATGCACCTTGGTCTCGTCGAGCAGTCGGCGAAGCTCGCGCAGTTTGCCTATAGAGCTGACAGTGATGCGCTTGGGGCTCCATGCCAGACCCCAGGGGGCGGTGAGGATCTCGATGACCCGCTCCACCTGGTCGAGATTGTCGAGCGGTTCGCCCATCCCCATGAACACGATGTTGGTAAGCTGCTCGCTTTCAGGTACCGAGAGGATCTGATTGACGATATCGGCGGCGGAGAGCGAACCGTGGAACCCCTGTCGGCCCGTCATGCAGAAAGTGCACCCCATGCGGCATCCCGCCTGCGAGGAGACGCAGATGGTGGTGCGGTCTTTGTCGGGGATGCATACAGCCTCCACATCGCGGCCTCCGACGCCGCGGAAAAGGTATTTGGCGGTGCCGTCGGTGCTACGGACGGCGGCGAGGGGCTCCTCGCGCCCGACAGTGTACCCCTCGTCGCGCAGACGTGCGCGGCCGGCCTTGGGGAGGTCGGTCATGAGGTCGATATCCGTGACGCGCTTCTGATAGATCCACTTCGCCATCTGCTTGCCGGCAAAGGGAGCCATGCCGCACTCCACGGCCACAGCGCGCAACTGGTCGGGCGTGAGCCCTAAGAGTTTTTTCGTTTCCATAATCAAGTGCAAAGATACTAATATTTTTGTGGATGAGGCGCGCCGGTGAGCGCGGGCTGTTAAAAATTCATATCATGCTCTAATATAGTATGACTGCGGGCGCGTTTTAGCGTTTAGAAAGTAGGTATGTTAATTTATTTTGTTAACTTTGTGGGTGCGCCGTGTCTCTCTCCCGGAAGTGCGCGGCGCGTGAAAGCCACCATGAAACACCCTCAGAAGGAACAATGGATGATAAAAAACTGTTTCTGCTCGATGCGTATGCGCTGATATACAGAGCTTACTACGCCCTCATAAATGCCCCGCGCATCACGTCGAAGGGGTTCAACACCTCTGCGATCTTCGGATTTTGCAACACCCTCACCGAGATACTGCGCAAGGAAAATCCCTCGCACATAGCAGTGTGCTTCGACCCCCACGGCCCCACCTTCCGCCACGAGCAGTATCCCGAATATAAAGCAAAACGCGAGGCACAGCCTGAAGATATCACCCTGTCGGTGCCCGTGATCAAGGAGATAGTGGAAGCCTACCGCATCCCCATCTTCGAGGTGCAGGGCTACGAGGCCGACGATGTGATCGGCACCCTGAGCCGCATGGCCGAGAAACACGGCTTCACCACCTACATGATGACCCCCGACAAGGACTACGGCCAGCTGGTGACCGACCATGTGCTCATGTATCGCCCTGCCCTGAAGGGGATAGGATTCGAGGTGCGCGGAGTGAAGGAGGTGTGCGAGAAATACGGCATCAGCACCCCGCTGCAGGTCATCGACCTGCTCGCCCTCGAGGGTGACAGCATCGACAATATCCCCGGCTGCCCCGGCGTAGGCCCCAAAACCGCCTCGAAGCTGATCGGCGAGTACGGCTCGGTGGAAAATATGCTGGAGCACGCCTCGCAGATCAAGGGCGCCATCGGCGACAAGATCCGCGCCAATGCCGGGCAGATAGAGATGTCGAAAGACCTGGCGACGATCCGCACCGATGTGCCCCTCGGGGAGGTGGATTTCGACGGGCTGCGCCGTCAGCCCGAGGATGTGGACCGTCTGCGCGAGATCTTTACCCGCATGGAGTTCAAGATGTTCCTCTCGCGTCTGGGGAAAGGGAGCGCAGAGGCCGCCAAGGCCCCCAAAGAGGAAGCCAAACCCGCGCCGAAAGGTGCCGGGGTGAATCCGCTGATGGGTTCGCTCTTCGACTTTGTGGAGAGCGACGACGCGGCCGCCGAAGAGAGCGGCGCCGCAGCTGAAGTGAAGCAATATTCCTCAGATACAGCAAAATACACCGCCGTCGACGACCTCGAAGCCCTCGGGCGCGAAGTGGAGCGGTGGACAGCTTCTCAGAGCGTGGGCGTGGCCCTTTACGCCCCCGGGCAGGAGGCGATGCGCGCCACCCTTTCGGCCATTGCCGTGAGCTGCCGGGAGGGGGAGGCGACATTCGTGCGTATTCCCGCCGATAAGGCCCGAAGAAAAGATATGATGGCCGTGCTCGAGCCGCTTTTCACCTCGGAGAAGACCCTGGTGGTAAGCCACGACATAAAGCGCGATATGGTGCTCCTGCGGCGCGAGGGGATAGTGCTCTCGGCCCGGTATGCCGACAACTCGCTGTCGCACTACGTGCTGCAGCCCGAGATGCGCCACCGCATGGCCGACATGGCCATGAGCCTGCTCGCCTATCAGACAATAGACTACGACCAGACACCGACTGCCCGCAAACCCTACGCGCCGATCCCTCCC
>CAJLLX010000093.1 GCA_905207535.1 uncultured Muribaculaceae bacterium
ATGCGCAACTTTTTCATTATAAATATTTTAAGAAATTAATTCAACCAACAGGTTATAAATCAAAACTTTTTGTCCGCCAAAATCGGCAAATTTCGCAATTTATGCAAAATCGGCCGAAATTATCCCTCATTCATTAAAATATAATCGTATTTCGGGCGGTGTCATTATGAAATTCATCCCCTTACCCGCCGTTTTTCGGCCGTGCACAACAAAATTAATACGGAACGCATGAATTTTTATAGCATCTCACAGCTTTATGTCGTAGCTTTGCACTGTGAAAACCCGCTGAAAGACATCCTTAACTTCTAAATACAATACCTACCGACATGGCACAGCCAACAGCTATCGCACGCAAATCGTTCGTCATGCAGATGATCCCCGTGATGCTCTGCTTCTTCGCGATGGGATTCGTCGACCTCGTGGGCACCAACACCACCGCTCCTAAAATCATCATGGAGCGCCTGGGTCTGCCGCTCGAGGAGGCCGGATTCGCCACCAGCGTCTACTTCATCTTCCGCACCGCCGGATGCTTCCTCGGTGCCTTCCTGCTCTGCGCCATCTCGCCCAGGCTCTTCTTCGGCATCAGCGTGCTGATGATGCTCGCCGCCATGGGCATACTCTTCGTATCCTCTTCGCTGACAGCCATCTATGTGGGCCTCGCCCTGATAGGCTTCGGCAACTCAAATATCTTCTCGGTAGTGTTCTCGCAGGCGCTGCTTTCGTCGCCCAATGAGAAAAACGAGGTGTCGGGCCTGATGATCATGGGCCTCTTCGGAGGCACGGTGTTTCCGCTGGCCATGGGCTATGCCGCCGATGCCATGGGGCAGAACGGCGCCGTGGCCGTGATGACCGCAGGGGTGATATATCTGCTCTTCTATACCCTGAAAATCAAAACTATAAAATAATTCTATACCGCAATGAAAGATACAGTAGTGGGGATGGGCGAAGCCCTGTGGGATGTCCTCCCCGAAGGTAAGAAAATAGGTGGAGCACCGGCCAATTTCGCCTACCATGTGTCGCAGTTCGGCCTCCCGAGCTGCGTGGTAAGCGCCGTAGGCTCCGACCCTCTGGGCCAAGAAATCATAGAAAACTTCACCTCCAAGGGTCTCAACCATCTGATAGAAGAGGTGCCCTACCCCACCGGCACAGTGCAGGTGGAGATCGACCAGGCCGGCATCCCGCAGTATGAGATCAAGGAGAATGTGGCATGGGACAACATCCCCTACACCGCACGCCTCGAAGCGCTGGCTCAGCGCACCCGCGCCGTGTGCTTCGGCTCGCTGGCACAGCGCAATGTGGTGTCGCGCCAGACCATCAACCGCTTTCTCGACGCCATGAACCACGACGACGAAACCCTGGTGGTGTTCGACGTCAACCTACGTCAGGGATTCTACAACAATGAGATCCTCTGCGAGTCGATGCAGCGCTGCAACATCCTCAAGATCAACGATGAGGAGCTGGTTACGGTAAGCCGTATGTTCGGCTACCCCGGCATCGACCTTCAGGACAAATGCTGGATACTCCTGGGCAAATACAATCTGAAGATGCTCATCCTCACCTGCGGCATCAACGGCAGCTACGTCTTCACCCCCGGCAGCGTCTCCTTCCTCCCCACCCCGCAGGTGGAGGTGGCCGACACCGTGGGCGCCGGCGACTCCTTCACCGCAGCCTTCATCTCCTCGATCCTGCGCGGCCGCTCGGTTGCCGAAGCCCACGCTGCAGCCGTCTCCACCTCAGCCTTCGTCTGCACCCGCAACGGCGCCATGCCGCTCCTCCCTCCCGACCTCACCGCCTGACATACTAACCCGAATCCACAATAATCAAAGCGGCTTCGCGAGGGTTTTGATACCCTCTCGAAGCCGCCACCGAGTATGTTGATCTTCTAAATCAACCTAATTTAGCCGGAAGGCGCGACCGCTATCAGGCGGTGACGCGCTCTAGCCATTTGAGCATGGCAAGCATGGCGCCCATAGAGATGATGCAGACGCCGAAGAATACGGCCCATGCCACCCAGATGGGATAATTGTTGTAGATCAGCGGACCTACCCACAGCAGGAGGTTGCCCACGGCGGTGGCGCCCAGCCACAGACCCTGGCAGAGGCCCTGCATATTTTTCGGAGCTACTTTCGACACGAACGACAGGCCCAGCGGCGAGATAAACAGCTCGGCCACAGTCATGAAGAAGTAATAGAGGATAAGCACCCACCAGCCGGCTTTCACCACGTCGGCACCGGCTGCCGTCATGTCGCGGAACTCGGTGCCCGAGGGATAGCCCTCGCCCAGCGAGAAGAGGGTCATGAAGAGGTAAGCCACACCGGCCACACCCATACCGATAGCAATCTTCTTGGGGGTGGAGATCACCTTGCCGCGGCGGCCGAGCCAGCCGAAAAGCCACATGATCAGCGGAGTAAGCACTATCACGAAGAAGGGATTGACAGCCTGCCATATCTCGGGAGCGATGGCCGAGGTGTCGACAAAGTCGCGAGCGAAGAGCGACATCGAGGTGCCGTTCTGATGGAAGGAGAACCAGAAGAAGATGGCGATGCCGAGCACGGCGAAGAGGGCATACATGCGCTGGCGTATCTCGCCGGCCATCTGCTTTTTCTCAGCCTCGGTATATTTCACGGTCTCAGCCTTCTCGCGCTTGGCGGGAGTGGGAAGGCCCTTCTTGGTGGCCACGAAGATGGTGAGCGAGATGAGCATGGCGGCTACCGACGCGAAGAAGCTGAAGTGGATGCCGGTATTGAACACCTTGAGATACTCCGAGCAGAATTCGCTGATATTGTCAAGGTTGGTGCACCCAACGGAGGTGGCCACGGCGTAGAGGTTGTTGAGATTCTCCGAGTTGAAGCTGTCGGTGACGCTCAGCATCTGATGGCACATGGCCGGGAACGACGCGTTGTACACCATGCCGTTGATGTCGAGCCACCAGCTGCGCAGCATAGGAGCCACGAAGGGAGCTATGAGGCCGCCGATGTTGATGAACACGTAGAAGATCTGGAAGCCCGAGTCGCGCTGTGCGGCATAGCGGGGATTGTCGTAGAGCTGACCCACGATGGCCTGGAGGTTGCCCTTGAAGAGGCCGTTGCCGAAGGCTATGAAGAAGAGCGCGGCGGCGGTGAGCGTCAGCAGCCAGGTGTGGTTTTCAGCGGTGTGGAACACCGGGATGGCCAGCACCACATAGCCTATGGTCATGATAATCAGGCCCCAGATGATGGTGCCCTTGTAGTTTTGAGTCTTGTCGGCTATCAGACCGCCCACCAGACTGAGCACATAGATGCCGGCATAGAAAAATGAATAGATCAGGGCACTGGTCTCCTCCGAGAGCCCGAATTTCGAGCAGAGGAAGAGCACGAGCACGGCGTTCATGATGTAATATCCGAAGCGCTCGCCCATGTTTGACAACGCGGCCGGTATCAGGCCTTTGGGTTGGTTCTTGAACATGAATTAAATGAAATGTGGAATGTTGGAAAATGCTTAATTCTTAATGCGTAATTAGCAATGCGCAATGCGTAATGCGTAATTAGCAAGGCGCAATTATAGATTATCGATTATTAATTGCCTTAAAGGCCACGGCATACATGCGCATCTGCTTCACCATGGCCAGCAGGCCGTTGGAGCGCGTGGGCGACAGATGCTCCGAAAGGCCGATGGCGGGGATGAAATAGAGGTCGGCGTCGATGATCTCCTGCGGAGTGTGGCCCGAAAGCACCTCGATGAGCATGCTGATGATCCCCTTTACGATGATGGCGTCGGAGTCGGCGGTGTAGATCACCTTGCCGTCGGCATCGAGCTCGGCGTTGAGCCACACGCGGCTCTGGCACCCCTCGATCAGGTGTTCGGGGGTCTTGTATTTCTCGTCGATCGGGGGCAGAGCGTTGCCGAGATCTATGATGTAGGCGTAGCGGTCCATCCAGTCGTCGAGTTCGCTCATCTCCTCTATTATGCGGTCTTGTGTCTCGTTTATAGTCATCTTACTGAGTATTATATCGTTATATCACCGGGAGGGAAGCTTCGCCATGTCAGGGATTAAGCAGGGTGTTGACCACCACCTGCGCGGCGTCGCGCAGCGTGGTGCGGTCTATGGCCTGCATACTGTCGTCCATGGTATGCCACGAGGGGTTGAAGCTGCCGGTGTGTTCGTTCATGTTCTCTATGATGTCGATGCAGGGGATGCCGGCACCGTTGATGTGCAGATGGTCGTCGACCACTCCCCCGCCATTGCTGTTGACAAAGCGCTCGCCCAGACCCGAGCGGCGGGCTATGCTCCACACCTTGTCGACCACCGGCGAGGCATGGCGCTGCGAGAAATACTCGCGGTGGAACTTGGCGTCGCGCCCTCCCACCATGTCGAGCAATATGCCGTAGCGCGGACGGTTGGCGGAGGTGTAGGGCATATTCTTAACCCACTGCTGAGTGCCGAGGCACCATGTGTCCTCGTCGCCTCCGGTCTCGCCCGAGTCCTCCAGATCCACGAAAAGCAGGTCCACGCCGAGGCTGTCGGGCATCTGACGCCCGAGCACACGGGCCACCTCAAGAAGCACCGCCACACCGCTGCCACCGTCGTTGGCACCGTCGATAGCTTTGGAGTGATTGGCGGCGTCAGGATCTTCGTCGGCCCAGGGGCGCGTATCGTAGTGAGCCAGCAGCAACACACGGTTTGAGGCGTCGCCGTTGATCTGCGCGAAGATATTTTTGAGGTCGAACAGCTTCCCCTCCCATGTGGTGGCCTTGCCCCCCTCCACCGTCACGGTGTCCACGCCGTAGCGCCGCAGAGCCGTTGTGATATACTCCACACAGCGCGCATGCCCCTCGCTGCCCGGCGTGCGCGGCCCCAGCGCCACCTGCTGCTCCACAAAGCCGTAGAGCGAGTCGGCGCTCACCGCCACCGTAGCCATAGGCTCCTCGGCCGATGCCGCAGCCTCAGCCGGCGAGCCGGAACGTCCGGCGCCGCTGCATGACGCGCTTACAGCCACAAAAATAGCCGAAATAACCGCGCAAACCATGGGGAAACGTTTGATTTTCATATAGTTCATAGTATTCGGGTCAAGCGGCATGCCTCCATGGCATCCGCTTCGCCCCCAAATCTATGCAAAAGTACGAATTTTCCTCTCTCATCTCCAAATTTTTAGCGCGAACTCATCGGGCATTTGCGCTACGCGCCTTCCTGTGCCATTTTTGCACCAATCAGAAGGGGTAGCCGATGGCGAGGTGGAAGGCGAGAGAGCTGCCGAAGGTCTCCATGTTGTAGTATCCTCGGCGCGAGGTGGCGTAGGGGGCATGGATGCCGATGCCGAGGTCGGCGCGCACCACCAGCATGCTGATGTCGAGGCGCAGTCCGGCACCGGTGCCGAGAGCTATGTCGCGCAGGAAGGTCTTGGCCTGCAGTTCGCCGCCGGGGCGCAGCTCATCTTTCTTGAGCAGCCACACGTTGCCGGCATCGAGGAACACCGCCCCGTGCACCGGTCCGATGATCGGGAAGCGATACTCCACATTGGCCTCGAACTTGAAGGTACCGGTCTGATCGAAGTAGCTGTCGCGCACATCCTGGGGCGGCCGGTAGCTGCCCGGACCGAGCGAGCGCACGGTGAAGGCGCGCACCGAGTTGGCGCCACCGACGTAGAACTGCTCGGCATAAGGCACCTCAGTAGAGTTGCCGTAGGCATGGGCAGCGCCCACGGCCACGCGGCTCACAAGCCAGTTTTCGCCCCACAGGCGGCGGTTGTAGACCAGCTGGGTGCTCCCCTTGACAAACTGCGAGAATGGGGTGCCGAAAAGCTCTTTGTTGTGGTGCTTTCCGGCCAGCTGATACACGCACCAGAAGAGATTGCCGGCCTCCTGCACCGTCAGCTGCCAGTTGATGGAGTTGTCGCGGTCGAAAGCGCGATCGTAGACGTAAGCATACTGCAGCTGAGGGATATACTGGCTGCGGAAACTCAGCGCGATGGCCGGATTGGCCGCGGTGATCGAGTCGAAGGCATGAGTGGTGTGCAGCAGGTTGGTGTAGGTGAGCTTGAAGGGGGTGAAAGTGTGCGACGAGTAGCGCGAACTCTGCCAGTCGTAACTGAAAGAGAAGTTGAATTGCGCCATCTTGAAGTAGTGAGGACGGTTGAGGATGTCGAAATTAAGCGAGAAGCGGGTCCAGTTGAGGTTGCGGTTGCGCCGCTTGATAAAGTTGGGCGCCAGCAGCCTCGGCACGGCCAGCGAGGTGGTTATTCCGGCCTCGTAGGAGTTGAATACCGACGAATTGCCCTTGCCGGTCTGCCACTCGTAGTTGCCTGTCAATGTGACGGAAAATTGCTCGCCGCCGCCGAAGATATTGCGGTTGGTGATACCGATAAGCGCACCTGGGCCGATGTAGGAGTTGCTCTTCGACGAGGCATTGAGCTCGATAGTGGTCTCCAGCGGGGTGTCGAAGGTGCAATTGATGTTGACATTCAGTTTGTTATCCACCAGCCCTGAGTCGGGCACCACCTCGATGCCGATATTGTTGAAGATGCCGAGGCGCGCCAGGCGTGTCTGGGTGGCGTTCATGTCGCGCACCGAGAAGGTGCGCCCTTTGCGGAAGGTGACGCACTCGGGGATGAGCTGACGGCGCAGCCGCGACGGGCGCATCTGTATCAGCGTGCCACGGGAGGTATGTATCGTATCGGGCACCCCGCCCCCCTGATTGCGGTAGGCGTAGATGGTGACGTCGCCGGTGACGTAGCTGCGCAGCATCTGCGGGGGGATGTTGCTCGCCAGCATCAGCCGCAGGTCTATCTTCTGCGGATTGGCGATGGAGTCGGCCAGATACTCGATGTAGTCGGGGCGGAAGAAGTAGAAGCCGCGGTTGCGGAGACGGTTGGTGATACGTGTCCTCACGGCCGAGAGCGAGTCGGTGCAGTAGCGCTCTCCGCGGCGCAGATAGCTGTCGGCGCGAGCCAGCGAGTCGATGAGATGGTTGAGCCGGCATGTGTCGGGCAGGAGCATTATCGAGTCGAGCGTGTAGGCCGGCCCGGTGGTGATGGTGTAGCTGATCTTGGCTTTGCGGGGATTTTTCTGGGTGAGCACCTCGCAGGTGGCGTTGCCGCGGAAGTAGCCGTTGTTGTCGAGGATCTCCTCGGCCATCTTGGTGCGCACATTGGGCCTGACGTCGCTCACCAGCACCGGCTCGGTGACCAGTTTCTCATAGAGCCAGTGTTTCAGCCCCTTCTTGGGGTTGTCCCAGTTGTTGTACACCCACAGACCCAGAGGGAAGGGGATACGGTATTTCGGAGACTTGAAGAGCGCATTGTTGGGGGGCACTCCCACGGCCGAGGTGAGCTGTGTCTTCACCCCGTCGGGCACCTTCTCCCCCTGCGGCGCCTCCACGTCGATATCCTTCACGCCGATATATAGCTGCTCCCCTTCGGGGATGCGTTTGGTGGTGGAGCAGCTTGTCGCCGCGGCGCACACCAGGGCGGCGAGCACCGCCCCGGCCAGGGCGCGCACGGCTTTGCGGATATGTTCAGCGGACGTTTTCATTGACATTCGATTTTTTTACCGGTAGCGGTGATTCTTTGATCGACTCGTGCGTGGGAGCGGCGGGGG
>CAJLLX010000094.1 GCA_905207535.1 uncultured Muribaculaceae bacterium
CCCCCTCGCTCCGCACTATCACCCTCCTCCCACCCTCTTCCACCCCTTCGCCGGCCGCTATTCCCCTTCAGGACGCTTCTGCCGCCCAAATTGCCTGCCTCGTCCGTCTCCTCCTCTCGCCCGATGCCTCCCCGCTCCCTTCCATCCTCGAAATCTGTGCCGATTTTGCCCTCTGACTTATGACTTCTGCCGTATGACCTAAGTCGCCGGTGGCTCATATGGCGTCTGTGGAGTTTTTGGGTGTTAAAATGGCTTTTAATTCAAAAAAAATCCGTATCTTTGTCCCCGTGTTGGGGAAAATTGTGCCCGTGCTATGTGGGTGCATGCCGTTATTTTGTTGGACAATAGAGTGTTAGATGCCCGCTATGTCCGGCGCTGAGTCCCTGCGGGCTCAAACCATAAAAACACGATTATTCGTAACATTATGATATCATTAGGAATTTTTGGTATTGACAATGCAGTGCTCGCCATCGTAGCGCTTCTGACGGGTGCGGCTCTGGTGGCGCTCGCTATGTGGCTTGCAGGGCTGCTGTCGCCCCGCTCCTACAATCCTCAGAAAGGTGAGGCTTACGAGTGCGGTATCCCTACCCGCGGTGTCTCCATGACTCGTTTCCATGTGGGATACTATCTCTTCGCCATCCTCTTTCTGATGTTCGATGTAGAAACTGTATTTCTCTTCCCGTGGGCAGTGTGCCTCAGGGCTTTAGGCGGTGCAGGCGTGGCTTGCGTCGCCGTGTTTTTGGGCATATTAGTGCTCGGGCTGGTCTATGCCTGGCGGAAAGGAGCTCTTGAATGGAAATGAAAGAAATCACCACCAAGTCCATGCCCTACGACGCATGGAAGGACAACGAGTATATCGAGAAACTGGTAAAGGAGCTGCAGGAAAGCGGCACCAATGTGCTGGTAGGCTCGCTCGACAAGCTGATCAACTGGGGACGCTCCAACTCGGTGTGGCCTCTGACCTTCGCCACCAGCTGCTGTGGCATCGAGTTCGTATCGCTGGGCGCCGCCCGCTTCGATATGGCGCGCTTCGGATGGGAAGTGGCCCGTTCGTCGCCCCGCCAGGCCGACTTCATGATGGTGGCCGGCACTATTGTCAACCGCATGGTGCCTGTCTTCCGCCGTCTCTACGACCAGCTGGCCGAGCCTAAATATGTGATAGCCTGCGGCGGCTGCGCCATCTCCGGCGGCCCGTTCCGCAAGTCGTACCACGTGGCCAAGGGTATCGGCGACATAGTGCCTGTGGATGTGTATGTGCCCGGATGCCCTCCGCGTCCCGAGGCTATGATCTACGGCATCATGCAGCTATCGCGTAAGATGAAGGTGGAGCGTTTCTTCGGCGGCGTCAACCGCAAGATGAACCGCAAAAAGTATCTCGCCGAGCATCCCGAGGAGCAGGACTGACACTCTCCCGGGGCTACCGCAACTACCGGCGGGCGGGGCAGGGGCCTCAACATAAGTACAATACACCGGCGCCATCGCCCCTGACGGCGAGCCGGCAACAGGCACACGGGTGCCACTTGTAATAGGAAAAAAGTAAAGCAAAAAATATGGCTGAATTGCAGAACCAGATCTCGAAACGTTTCCCCGGAGCCACCTTCGAGGAGGGTGAGATTCTGCTCATCAACATCGACGACGCGCATCTTCACGAGCTGGTGAAGACGTTGCGCGACGAGCACGGGTTCGACTATCTCGTCACCATAGTGGGTATGGACTGGAAGTCGTCGCTCGGCTGCGTCTATTACCTGGCCAACGCTGCCATGAGCAGCTTCGTGTCGGTGAAAGTGCAGACCGAGGACCGCGATAACCCCATGATACACAGTATCGCCGACCTCTACCGCATCGCGGTGATCTTCGAGCGCGAGGTCTACGACTTCTACGGTATCGTCTTTGTCAACAACCCCGACATGCGCCGCCTCTTCCTGGATATCGACTGGGTGGGCTACCCCCTGCGCAAGGACTACGACGACGATCCCAAGCTCAATCCCTGCAGCATAGAGAACGAGCGCCAGAGCGACGACACCCAGACATGGGTGGAGCTGCCCGACGGCACCGTGGAGCGCCGCACCGAGACGATATTCAAGCCCGAAGAGTTCGTGGTGAACATCGGCCCGCAGCACCCTGCCACCCACGGTGTGCTCCGTTTCCGCACTTCGGTCGACGGCGAGACCATCAAGAAGATCGATGTCTACATGGGCTACATCCACCGCGGCGTGGAGAAGCTCTGCGAAAGCCTCAACTACCCCCAGACGCTCCACTTCATGGACCGTCTCGACTACTTCTCGGCCCACAACTACCACCACGGCCTCTGCCTCTGCATCGAGAAGGCCGCCGGCATCGAGGTGCCCGAGCGTGCGCGTGTGATTCGCGTGCTCATGGACGAGCTGTCGCGTATAGCATCGCACTGCCTCTTCATCGGCACCTTCTGCATGGACCTCGGCGCCACCACAATGCTGTTCTACGCACTGCGCGTGCGTGAGCAGATACTCGACATCATGGAGCGCACCTGCGGTGCCCGCATGACATTCAATTACGACTGCATCGGCGGCGTGATGGCCGACCTGCATCCCGACTTTGTGAAGGATGTGAAGGAGCTGCTGGCCGTGCTGCCCAAGAATGTGGCCGAATACAACAAGCTCTTCACCGGGAACGTCATCGCCAAGAACCGTCTGACCGGCGTGGGCGTGCTGAGCCACGACGACGCCCTGTCGTACGGCATCACAGGCCCCTCGGGCCGTGCCTCGGGCTGGGCATGCGACGTGCGCAAGCTCATCCCCTACAGCGGCTACGACAAGCTCGACTTCGAGCAGGTGGTGCGCACCGAGGGCGACTCGATGGCACGTTTCCGCAACCGTGTCGACGAGATCCTCCAGAGCAAGCACATCATAGAGCAGCTGATCGACAATATCCCCGAGGGCGACTACCTCGCCAAGGTGCCCAAGGTGCTCAAACTCCCCGCAGGCCATTGGTTCCAGGTGGTGGAGGGATGCCGCGGCGTATTCGCCGTGTATATCGAGAGCGACGGCACCACCAAGCCTTACCGCCTGAAGCTGGTCACCCCGAGCCTCAATGCCGCCGCTGTGGTGGACCACATCACCCGCGGACAGAAGATCGCCGACCTCATCACCATCGGCGGCTCGATGGACTACATCGTGCCCGATATGGACCGCTAAACGGCGGCACTCCCTCTGACGCAACTACAACTAAACTCTATACCGAAACCACAGAAAATATTCGACGACCGAATATAACGTTATGGATAATTACACGATAGACAATTTCCACTCTTTTACAGCGTGGTTCGACAACCTGCTCAACGGTTGCATGCCGGGCTGGCTGGCCACCACACTGGAATGTGTGCTTGTAGGCGTGGGGCTGTTGCTGCTCTACACCATCCTGGCGCTTTTCTATATACTCTACGAGCGTAAGATCTGCGCTTACTTCCAGTGCCGTCTCGGCCCGAACCGCGTAGGTCCCTGGGGCTTGTTCCAGAGTGTGGCCGACGCCGTGAAGATGCTTATCAAGGAGCTTATCGAGCTGAAACATATCGATAAATTTCTCTTCGCCCTGGCTCCCTATCTGGTGATCATCGCCTCGTTCCTCTGCTTCGCAGTGCTGCCGTGGGGCAACGGTCTGCAGATCATCAACTTCAATGTGGGCATCTTCTTCCTCATCGCCTGCTCGTCGATCGGAGTGCTCGGCATCCTGTTGGCCGGATGGTCGTCGAACAACAAGTTTACCCTCATCGGCGCCCTCCGCTCGGGTGCCCAGATGGTGAGCTACGAGCTGTCGGTGGGCCTTTCGATCCTGACCATGGTGGCCTTCGCCGGCACCATGAATGTCAACGAACTGGTAGAGGCTCAGGCCGACCATTGGTTCATCTTCTCGGCCCACATCCCCGCCATCATAGCATTTGTAATCTATATGATTGCCGGTACGGCCGAGACCAACCGCGGCCCGTTCGACCTTCCCGAGGCCGAGAGCGAGCTTACCGCCGGTTACCACACGGAGTATTCGGGTATCCACTTCGGCTTCTTCTACCTGGCCGAGTATCTGAACCTCTTCATCGTGTCGGGCGTGGCCACTCTGATGTTCTTCGGCGGCTGGATGCCCTTCCGCATCGAGGGATGGGACGGCTTCAACGAGATCATGGGCTACATCCCCTCGCTGGTATGGTTCCTGCTCAAGGCTTTCGTGCTGTCGTTCGTCATCATATGGTTCAAGTGGACCTATCCCCGTCTTCGTATCGACCAGCTGCTGTCGCTGGAGTGGAAATATCTGCTGCCGATCAACCTGGTGAACCTCGTGCTGATGGTGATCATCATCTGGCAGGGATGGCACTTCTGATGCCGGCGCAGCCACAGTAGACTCAATAAAAAGCAAATAACAACACCACAAAATACACTCTCATATCACAATGAGCGATAAATTCGGAAAAATAGCCCAGGTAATCGGCCCGGTCGTTGACGTGATTTTTGAGGGGGAGGACAATATCCTGCCTCCTATCTACACCGCGCTGAAAATCGACCGCGAGGACGGCTCGATGTTGATTCTTGAAGTAGAGCAGCACATAGGTGAGGACACCGTGCGCTGTGTGGCCATGGAGAGCACCGACGGTCTGCGCCGCGGGCTTCGTGTCGACAACCTTGAGCGCCCTATAGCCGTGCCCACCGGCACACAGGTGAAAGGCCGTCTGCTCAATGTGCTCGGCAATGCCATCGACCACCTTCCGGAGCTGAGCCGCGACAATGTGCGCGCCATCCATCAGCCGGCGCCCGAGTTTGAGGACCTTACCATCGGCAGCGAGATACTCTACACGGGTATCAAGGTGATCGACTTCCTGGAGCCCTACAGCAAGGGTGGCAAGATCGGTCTGTTCGGCGGCGCCGGTGTGGGCAAGACGGTGCTCATCCAGGAGCTCATCAACAACATCGCCAAGGGTCACAACGGCTTCTCGGTGTTCACCGGCGTCGGTGAGCGTACCCGCGAGGGCAACGACCTGCTGCGCGAGATGATAGAGAGCGGTGTGATGAAATACGGCAAGAAATTCCAGGAAGGGATGGAGCGCGGCGAGTGGAATCTTGCCGACGTGGATATGAAAGAGGTGGCCGACTCGCAGGCCACGCTGGTGTTCGGCCAGATGAACGAACCGCCGGGCGCACGTCTGCGCGTGGCGCTGAGCGGTCTGACCGTTGCGGAGCAGTTCCGCGACCAGGACGGCGGCGGCAAGGACATCCTGCTCTTCATCGACAACATCTTCCGTTTCACCCAGGCAGGTTCGGAGGTGTCGGCTCTTCTGGGCCGTATGCCGTCGGCCGTGGGTTATCAGCCTACGCTTGCCTCTGAGATGGGTATGCTCCAGGAGCGTATCACCTCTACCAAAAACGGATCTATCACCTCGGTGCAGGCCATCTATGTGCCGGCCGACGACCTTACCGACCCGGCTCCCGCCACAACCTTCAGCTTCCTCGACGCCACCACGGTGCTCAGCCGTAAGATCTCGGAGCTCGGCATCTACCCGGCTGTGGACCCGCTGGAATCGACATCGCGCATCCTCGACCCGAATATCATCGGCGAGGAGCACTACAATACCGCCCAGGCTGTGAAGCAGCTGCTGCAGAAATACAACGAGCTGCAGGATATCATCGCCATCCTCGGTGTCGACGAGCTGTCGGACGAGGACAAGCTGGTGGTGGCCCGTGCACGCCGTGCGCAGCGCTTCCTCTCGCAGCCCTTCCACGTGGCAGAGCAGTTCACCGGTCTGCCCGGTGTGATGGTGCCTCTGAGCGAGACCATCCGCGGCTTCAAGATGATCCTCTCGGGCGAGATGGACGAGTATCCCGAGCAGGCGTTCCTCAATGTGGGCACCATCGACGAGGCCATCGAGAAGGGCAAGAAGCTCCTCGCCGAGGCCGGCGTCTGAGGCCCGGCATAAGGGAAAGCCGACACTAAACGGAGGTCGGCGAGCCCGGACCGGAGCAGGATAAGGCCGGAAACGGCTGAATCCGAACCGAAATGAGGCCGGAAACGGCTTAATCTCGAACCGGAGCAGGAAGAGGTCGGAAACGGCTGAATCCTAACCAAAATGAGGCCGGAAACGGCTGAAACAGAGCATAAAATTTTATTGATATACACATCAGCAAACAGTTTTTGACCCGATGATACTGAAAATCATATCAGCAGAAAAGATAGTTTTCGAAGGTGAGGCCACCTCGGTGACCCTCCCCGGAGAGATGGGGCAGTTCACTGTGCTTCCCCGGCATGCCTCGCTGGTGTCTACCCTTGTGGCGGGCAAGATCTCTTACCGCCGCCCCTCGGGCGAGGAGGAGTCGGCCGCAGTGTCGGGCGGCATCGCCGATGTCGACAACGATGTGGTGTCGGTGTGCGTATACTGATGTGAATAGATCAATGAAGAAACTGAAACCACTAACAGCCGAAATCAGAGCAATGAAGCATATTCTATTGATATTGACCATGATGCTTGCCTCGGTAGGGGTTGCCTTCGCTGCAGCGCCCTCCGCAGGGAAAGCGATGGAAGAATCCATCGCCGACAAGGTGCATGAGGCTGAGGAGGAGACCCACGAGGAGAAACTCGACCTCAAGGAGACCATCTTCGAGCATCTTGGCGACGGCTACGGCTGGGAAGTGCCGTTCAATCATCATAAGCGCATCCCTCTGCCCGTGATAGTATGGGGCAGGGACGGGTTGCATGTGTTCTCGTCGGTCCGTGTCACCGACGGACAGACCTACACCGATGGCAACGCCACCTTCCGCATCGCCACCGAAGGCGACTACAAGGGAAAAGTCGTTGAGATTGTCGACGGCAAGGAGTACAAGCCCTGGGACCTGTCGATCACGAAAAATGTGTGCGCCATCTTCATCGCATGCATCATAGTGATATGGCTGCTCGTGGATCTGGCCCGCTGGCACAAGAATAATCCCTTCAAAGCACCCAGAAAGGGGAGGGGATTTGTGGAGCTGCTGGTGACCTTCATCTACGACGGCGTGATCAAGGCCACCCTCAAGCAGAAAGCGCCCAAATTCGCGCCCTACCTGCTGACGGTGTTCTTCTTCATCTTCTTTATGAACCTCTTAGGTCTGATCGTGGTCTTCCCCGGCGGAGCCAACGTCACCGGCAACATCGCCGTGACCATGGTGCTCGCCATCATGACCTTCGTGATGACCAACTTCTTCGCCAACAAGCACTATTGGAAAGAGATACTCTGGCCCGATGTGCCTCTGTGGCTTAAATTTCCTATCCCCATCATGCCGGTGATAGAGATCTTCGGCATGTTCACCAAACCTGCGGCGCTGACCGTGCGACTTTTTGCCAATATGATGGGAGGTCACATGATAGTGCTGGTGCTGACGCTGCTGATCTTCATCTTCAGCGCCATGGGCACAGGCATTGCGGCGGGCACTTCGGTGATTTCGGTGCTCTTCTCGGTGTTCATGTTGCTGATAGATGTGCTGGTAAGCTTCATTCAGGCGTATGTGTTCACCATGCTGTCGACCATCTTCATCTCGCTGGCCAACGAAGAGCCCCACGAGGAGCATAAGAAGGAGGAAA
>CAJLLX010000095.1 GCA_905207535.1 uncultured Muribaculaceae bacterium
AGGGGTTAGGGATTAGGGGTTAGGGATTAAGGATTAGGGATTAGGGGTTAGGGATTAGGGGTTAGGGATTAGGGATTAGGGGGTAGGGGGTAGGAATTAGATGAATGGGGGTGTGGGGCATGGAAAACAAAGAAAGAAGCAGGATGGGTATGAATAAAGAAAAGATTGAGGGGAAGAGGCTGCTGGTGACGGGCGCCGGAGGATTTATCGGCGGATTTATCGCCGCTGAAGGGTTGCGCCGCGGCATGGACGTGACCGTGGCCATACGCGCCACCACATCAAGGCGTTATCTCACCGACAGCCGCCTCCACTTCCTGGTGCTCGACTACGACAACCGCGCCTCGATGGAGAAAGCCATCAAGGGGGAGCAGCCGTGGGACTATATCATCTATAACCTCGGCGCCACCAAGGCCGTCAACTATCTCGATTTCAAGCGGATAAACTACGAATACCTGCGCACCTTCTGCGAGGTGCTCAAGGCCACCGATCATGTGCCCGAAAGGTTGCTCTACATGAGTTCACTCTCGGCCCTCGGCGCCGGCGACGAGAAGGGGTACTCCCCTATCACCAACGACATGCGGCCTCACCCCGACACCCGCTACGGCCAGAGCAAAATCATGGCCGAGCAGTATCTGGAGCATTTCGCCGGCATCCCCTACATAAACTTCCGCCCCACAGGCGTTTACGGTCCTCACGAGAAAGACTATCTGATGATGGTCAAGAGCATCGACCGCCACTTCGACTTCGGCGTGGGCTACCGCAAGCAGATGCTGACCTTCATCTACGTCGACGACCTGGTGGAGGCAATGTTCGACGCCCTCGCCTCGGGGGTGAAAAACAAAAAATATATCATCTCGGAAGACCGCGCCTACACCCAGAAGGAATTTCGCGACATCGTGGCCCAAGAGTTGGGCGGCAAGTGGGTAATACCCGTCAAAGTGCCCATCTGGGGGCTGTGGGTGGTGTCGGCCGTGGCCGAGAAGATCGGCAAAATGCGGCTGAAGACCTCCACGCTCAATCTCGACAAATTTAAAATCATGCGCCAGCGCAACTGGACCGCCGACATCTCCGATGCCGTGGCCGACTTTGGTTTCGCGCCCAAGGTGGACCTTCGCGAAGGGATCCGGCGCACCGTAGAGGCGTACCGCCGCAACGAATAACCAACTCCGCTAAAACAATGGACGACAGCGATATAAACAGCATCGGCGGCCCGAGGGTGCCCTGGTGGATGTATGTGGTGATAGTGGCATGCATGGTGCCCGGCCTGTGCTTCCCGTGGGCGCTGTCGCTGGCCGACGCCGGTGACAGCGTGGTGAGGTGGCTCGTGTGGCTCTATCCGGCTTATGTGCTGCTGTCGGGGCTCTTAGCATGGCAATGCTACGGCCGTCGCAGCGTGCTCACATGGATAGTGCTGACGCTGCTGGTGCTGAGCCACGCCGGGATGTACACGCTGACATTCATGCCGATAGGATAGGATGGAAGCAGCAGGGCATGAACAAGGGGATGCCGGCGATGGTTATAACATCAGGGAAACAAATTTATCCGAATCGATATGAAGAAGAATCTCGTGATCTCTACCGGCGCCGGGATGAGCGCCGAGAGCGGCATCAGCACCTTCCGCGACGCAGGAGGCCTGTGGGAAAACTACAATGTGATGGATGTGGCCTCGGCCGAGGGATTCGCACGCAATCCCAAGCTGATCCACGACTTTTACAACGCGCGACGCCGCGACCTGGTCAAGGCTCAGCCCAACAAGGGGCACCAGGGCCTGGTGGACCTGGAAAAGGATTACAACGTGTATGTGATCACCCAGAATGTCGACGACCTGCACGAGCGCGCCGGGAGTAGCCATGTGCTGCACCTCCACGGCGAGCTGATGAAGGTGCGCGCCATCGACGACGAGGGAAAGGTGTGGCAGCTCAAGCCCGAAGCGCTGGAGACCTCGCCGGAGACCGTCATCGACGGCCATCGTGTGCGCCCCCATATCGTGTTCTTCCAGGAGGCGGTGCCCAACATAGTGCCCGCCATAGAGCTTGTGGAGCATGCCGATGTGTTTGTGGTCATCGGCACCAGCATGGCGGTGTATCCCGCCGCCGCGCTGCTCAACTATGTACGTCCCGGAGTGCCGGTGTATTACATCGACCCGAACCCGGCCAAAGTGCCCGCCGGAGTGAAGGTGCTCAAGATGACCGCCTCCGAAGGTGTGGAGGAGCTGGCACGCGAGCTGAGAGGTCAGAAGGCAGAGTGACGAAGTCCGAAGGCTGACGGCTGAAGGGGAAATAGGGGGAAGATTTACATTTGAAAATTGCAAAAGGTGTCAACAGGCACGCGATAGCGCCTGTTGATATTTTTTTTGTGTCAATGAGTGTTTTTTACTGTTTGATATTGTAAACCGCTGCAAAAAAATTCGTAACTTTACACCCAAATATTTCCGCCGGAACCGGCCCTGCGGCCGGAGCCGATTTCGCCAAAATGGAGACAGCAAAAATGACAGATCAGCCCTACCACATACCTGCACTTTTCGAGCAGTCGATCGCCGCCCTCGACATCAAGGCCGGCGGCGTGTATGTCGACTGCACGCTCGGCGGCGGCGGCCACACCCGCGGTATCCTGCGCGCCATGGCCGAGGCTGAAACGGCTGTAGCGACGCACGGCCCGTGCGTCCTTGAAGACCGCGGCAACGGCCGTCTGCTGTCATTTGACCAGGATACGGACGCCATACGCCGCGCTTTGGCCGACGAGGAGCTGGCCTCCAACGCGAGTCTCACCTTAGTGCACGGCAACTTCCGCTATCTGCGCAACTTTCTGCGCTACTACGGCGCAGAGAAGGTCGACGGCATCCTGGCCGACCTGGGAGTGTCTTTCCACCATTTCGACGACCCCGACCGCGGATTCTCCTTCCGCTGGGAGGAGGGCGCGCTGGATATGCGCATGAACCGCGACGGCGGCCAGTCTGCGGCACAGCTCATAGCCGATGCCACCGCAGAGCGGCTCGCCGACATCCTCTATCTCTACGGCGAGCTGCGCCAGGCGCGCCAGATGGCCGCAGCGATAGTGAAAGCCCGCAGTCAGGCGCCGATCGACACCGTGAGCCGCCTGCTCGAGGTGGTAAGGCCGCTGATCAACCCCCGCCAGGAGAAAAAAGAGCTGGCACAGCTCTTCCAGGCCCTGCGCATAGAGGTCAACGGCGAGATCGACGCCCTGCGCTCGCTGCTGACTCAGGGGCGCGAGGCGCTCAAGCCCGGCGGACGATTCGCCATCATCACCTACCACTCGCTGGAAGACCGACTGGTGAAAAACTTCTTCCGCACCGGCAACCTCGAGGGGAAAGAGGATAAAGACTTCTTCGGGCGCAGCCGATCGCCGTTCAGGCTCATCACTTCCAAGCCGATAGTGCCCGACGCGGCCGAGATAGAGCGCAATCCCCGCTCGCGCAGCGCCAAGCTGCGAGTGGCCGAGAAGCTTCCCGAAAGCGAACAAGGATAACAAACCCCGACTGACACAACCTGCACCAATAAACACCCATCCACACCACCTGCACACCAATCACACATCAAGCCAATGGCTCAGACCGAACAGAAAAAACGAGACACACTGATGCTCCGCGCACTGCACGGACGCATACTTTCGGTGGATTTTTTCCGCCGCAACTGGCTCGTGGTGCTCGGCGCAGTGGCCATGCTGATGCTCTACATGAGCAACCGCTACACCTGTCAGACGCAGATGGAGAAGATACAGCAGCTGGAAAAAGACCTCGAGGTGGCCAAGACCGAGCGCATCCGCGCCAAGTCGGCCTACATGAGCCGCATCCGCGAGTCGCAGATGCAGCATATGGTCGACTCGCTGGGGCTGGGGATCACCGTGCAGGATCAGCCACCCTTCACCCTGGAGCGAGACCCCGACTGAAACTATTACACCAACGACAACCGACCAACGACATAGACAAAACAAACCGAAGCCAATCACCCGCAAAAAAATCCCGAAAGAGGTAACGAACGATGAAACGAGAGAACCGACTGCACATACTCCTGAGATACTTGCTGGTAAGTGTCTTTATCCTGATGCTTGCGGGAGGCATATGCTATAAACTGTTCTCTACCACGGTGATAGACGCCCACCACTGGAATGCCCTGGCCAGCAAGCAGCTGGAGAAGGTCGACACCATAGCCCCCGAGCGCGGCGACATCCTCTCGGACAAAGGATATATCCTGGCCACCAACCTGCGCTACTACACTGTGAGAGTGGACTTCCGCAGCGACAACTTCAAGGAGCACCTGTATCTTGAGAACCTCGACGCTCTGGCCGACTCGATGGCGGCCAACTTCCCCATCCGCACCCGTGCCGAGTGGCGCGAGAGGCTGGAGACACCGCTGAAGACCGCCCCCAAGGACCGTCCGCGCGGATGGCCGCTGATCAAAGATATCGGATTTCTGGACCTGCAGAAAATCAAGACTTTCCCCTTCTTCAACATCGGTAACGTATACAAGACCGGCATGACGGTGGAGTC
Organism: uncultured Muribaculaceae bacterium; assembly: GCA_905207535.1. GTDB lineage: Bacteria > Bacteroidota > Bacteroidia > Bacteroidales > Muribaculaceae > UBA7173. Next base: position 4,508 of record CAJLLX010000095.1, read on the forward strand.
GGTGATGCGCCGCAGCAACCCCTATGGGTCCATGGCTCGCCGCTCGGTGGGAGGCGTGGGTCAGACCCGCGAATGTAAGGAAGTGCACGGCATCTACGGACTGGAAAAGGCCCTCGACTCGCTGCTCTACGGCGTGCCCGGCCTCGCCAAGAAGATACCCCTGACGAAAAATATCGTCAACTGGACCGATGTGGACCCGGTGCCCGGCTACTCCGTGCGCACCACCATAGACATACAGCTGCAGGAGATAGTGGAGCAGGAACTCAACCGCGTGCTCGACTCCTGCTCGGCCGACTGGGGCTGCGCCATACTCATGGATGTGAAGACCGGCGACATCAAAGCCATCTCCAACCTCGAGCGCTCAAAGAAGGGCAACGGCTACATCGAGGCGCTCAACTATGCCGTGGTGGGCTTCGAGCCCGGCTCGGTGGTGAAGCCCATCTCCATGATGATAGCCCTGGAGGACGGCCTGGTGAGCAACCTCGAGGAGGTGATCCCCATCGGCAAGTCGTGGGCCTACGCCGGAGGCAGGGCCATCACCGACAGCCACTTCAACGCCTCGCTGCGAGTGCGCGAAGTGATAGAGCAGTCGTCCAACATCGGCATGGCCCGCATCATCACCCGGGGATATGACAAGAATCCCGCCGGATTTGTGGAGCGGCTGCAGTCGATCGGCTTCCTCGACCCGATGCACACCGGCATCGCCGGCGAAACCACGCCGAAATTCAACCGCCATCCCGCCCGCGTGGACCTCTCGCGCATGTGCTACGGCTACGCCTCGCAGATACCCCCCATCTACACTCTCTCGGTCTACAACGCCATTGCCAACGGCGGCCGCTACGTGCGTCCCCGCCTGGTGAAGGGGCTGCACACCGAGAACTTCGACTCCGTGCTCCCCGTCACCTATATCCGCGACCGGATATGCTCCGAGGAGAACGCCCGCAAGATGCAGTATATGCTCAAACAGGTGGTGTGGGGCCCCCACGGCACCGGCCGCTCGCTGAAAAACGACAAAGTGGCCCTCGCCGGCAAGACCGGCACCTGCTACAGCGTGGATCCGGCCACGAAATGCTACAACACCGGGCGCAAGCGCCTGGCATTCTGCGGATTTTTCCCCGCCGACAACCCGCAGTACTCCTGCATGGTGCTCACCTTCTACCCCAAGCGCAACATGTTTGGCGCAGCGAGCACCTCGGGGCAGGTGATGAAAAATATAGCGCTGAAGATGTATTCGCGCGGCTTGCTCGACAACACCTCCAGCTATACCGACGGAGCCACGCCCAACAACCGCGCCACGCTCTACGGCTCCACCGACACGCGCCGCTACGGCAAAGTGCGCCGCGCTGCCGGAATCGGCACCGTGGTACATCCCGCCCGGCCCGCCGGCGCCTCTCAGGCCTGGAAAGACGATAAGCACAAACCGATTGTGCCGTCGGTGATCGGCCTGGGCCTGCGCGAAGCCGTGGTGAAGCTTGAAAACAGCGGTTACAATGTGCGGTTCAAAGGCACCGGATACGTGGCGTCGCAAAGTCCTGCCTACGGCACCCCGATGGCCCACGGCAAGACAGTCACCCTGGCCCTAAGCCAGTAAAAGGTCAGAAGGGGAGATTCAGGGAGAGGACGCACCATGGTGCGTCCCTACATGTTGGGAAAAGCGGAAGGAAGACGGAGGGGAGGAGGAAGATAAAGAAGGATAGAACAACAAAAACGAAGATATAAGACAGTGAAGCTCACAGATTTAATAAAATCGATAAAGATAGAGCGGAGCATCGGCCCCGCCGAAGTCGAGATAAGCTCGCTCACCGCCGACTCGCGTCAGGCCGGCGAAGGGAGCATGTTTGTGGCCGTGAGAGGCGTGAGCGTCGACGGCCACAGCTTCATCCCGTCGCTGAAAGGTAAAGGGGTGAAAGCCATCGTGGTGGAGGAGCTGCCCGACGAGCTTTGGGACGGCACCACATACATCGTGGTGGAAAACAGCGCCATAGCCCTCGGACATCTCGCCTCGCAGTGGTACGGCAACCCCTCGCAGCGGTTGCACTTAGTTGGTGTCACCGGCACCAACGGCAAAACCACCACCGCCACCCTCATCTACGAGATGGCACGCCTGATGGGATACAAGGCCGGACTGCTCTCCACCGTGGTCAACTACGTGGACACCGAAGCCATCCACGCCACACAGACCACCCCCGACCCGCTGACCATCAACGCCCTGCTGGCGCAGATGGTGGAGAAGGGGTGCTCGTACGCCGCCATGGAGGTAAGCTCGCACGCCGCTCATCAGCACCGCATAGCCGGACTGACCTTCGCCGGAGGCATCTTCACCAACCTCACCCGCGACCATCTCGACTACCACAAGACCGTGCAGGCCTATCTGGAGGCGAAAAAATCGTTTTTCGACGGTCTCCCCGCCGAGGCCTTCGCGCTGACCAACGCCGACGACAAGACCGGCGAAGTGATGCTGCAGAACACCCGCGCACACCGCTACACCTACTCTCTGCGGAGCATGGCCGACTTCCGCGGCCGCATAGTGGAGAGCCGCCTCGACGGCACGCTGATGAATTTCAACGGCCATGAGGTCAACGTGCTCTTCACCGGGCGCTTCAATGCCTACAACCTCACGGCAGTCTACGGCGCCTCTATCCTCTTAGGCTGGGACAGAGAGGAAGTGCTGGTCAACATGAGCCGACTGGTGCCGGTGGCCGGACGCTTCCAGACCTTCCACTCGCCCGACGGGCAGGTGACCGGCATCGTGGACTACGCACACACCCCCGACGCCGTGGTGAATGTGCTCACCGCTATACGCGAGGTGGTCGGCAACCGCGGACGCATCATCACCGTGGTAGGTGCCGGCGGCAACCGCGACAAAGGGAAGCGCCCCATCATGGCGCGTGAGGCCGCACGCCTGAGCGACTTCGTGATCCTCACCTCCGACAATCCCCGCTTCGAGGAGCCTGAAGAGATCTTGCACGACATGGAGGCCGGCATCGCCGACGACCCCGCGCTGAGCACCCGC
>CAJLLX010000096.1 GCA_905207535.1 uncultured Muribaculaceae bacterium
ACCGACCCTACGAAATTGACTGTCAGGAGCTTCACACCGTCGTAAAGCATCACATTGGCATCGAAAAACCGCCCGAATCCTTCGCGTATCATCCGCTCTATCGCCTCTTCGGCGATATGCTCCGACGCAAAGGGCGCCAGCGAGGCCAGGAAACCGTTGGCGGTCTCTCCGGCGGCCGCATCAGGGCGATAGACGCGGCGGATTATCTCGTCGTAATCCATCTTCACATGCTCGTAGAAGGCATCTGTGAGCCGCTCGGGCAGCAGACCTTTCAACACGCTGTGGAGCAGCGCTTTCCCTATCCACGCGCCGGAGCCTTCGTCGCCGAGGATATACCCTAACGGGGGCACATTGGCCACAATCCGCTCGCCATCGTAGAGGCAGGAGTTGGCGCCGGTGCCGAGGATGCAAACCACCGACCGCTCTCCTGCCGGGGCCACGGCGCAGCATGCTCCGAGCATATCGCTCCCCACGGTCACACGCTCACACCCGGGAAGCACCTCGCGGAGCGCTCGCTCCATAGCCTCGAGGGCGGCTCCGCGGCATCCTGCGCCGTAATATTCGGCTTCGGTCACTTGCGCAAGGTCCTCACGGTGGGCGTCGAGGGCCTCGCGGAGCCTGTCGCGCAGCGTAGGCTCGCTCATCACTGTGGGATTGAGGCCGCATGTGGCGAAATCGGCAACACGCCGGTCGCCGTCGCTGATTATCCACCTCACTTTCGTGCTCCCTCCGTCGGCTGTAAGTTTCATCGGTACAAATGGTATTTTTTTGATTTCTCGGCAAATGCGGGCACATCTTCCATCCACAGCTGCTCGATATCCTCCACGCGGTGGTGGCGGAAGAAGAGCTCGCGCACCCGCTTGGTGCCGTTCACTTTGTCGAACATTCCGAAGCGCTCGGGATTGGCGGCCACCGAGGCACGTTTGGCGGGGTAGAGCCGCGCTATCTCCTGCATCACGTAATACTGTATCAATGTGAGGTTTGCCTTGTCGAAATCAGTGACATACACCTCCACACCGTGCACGTTGGAGCCCTTCATCAGCCCGTAATAGGGCTTGTAGGTGATGAGGCGGAAGGCCACGCCGGGCAGCTGCAGGGCGTTGAGGTTGTCGGCGAGTCGACGGCCGTCGATCCAGGGGGCGGCGAAGGTGCGGAAGGGCAATGTGTACCCCACGCCGATGTTCACGTAGTCGAGCTCGCCGGCGATGCCGGTGGCGGGATAATAGACCGCGGTTTCGGCCGAGGGGAGATGGGGCGACGGGAGCACCCATGGCAATCCGGTGTCGCCGTAGAGCATGTCGCGATGCCACCCCTCCATCGGCACTACGGTGAGTTTCAGCGGTTTGCCGCCGGTGTCGATCATCCCCTCCTCCACAAGCATCCGGGCCAGTTCGCCGGGGGTGAGGCCATAGATATAGGGGATGGGATAACGGCTGACAAAACTCTCGCACTCTTTCTCGGTGATCGGGCCCTCTATCTTGTTGCCGCCGAGGGGGTTGGGGCGATCAAGCACCACAAATTCTTTCCCAAGACGGGCGCACTCCTCCATGGCCATACCCATAGTGGAGATGAAGGTGTAGGAGCGGCATCCGTTGTCCTGGATGTCATACACAAGGGCGTCGACATCGCGGAGCATGGCGGCTGTGGGGCGGCGTGTGGCGCCGTAGAGCGAGTAGACTTTCACTCCGGTGGCGGCGTCGGTGGCGGTGGCCACTTTCTGCCCGGCGGCCACATCGCCGCGCACTCCGTGCTCGGGCGCGAAGAGCGCCGTGAGGTTCACCTCGGGCGATTCGTGCAGGATGTCGATGGTGGAACTCAGCTCGCTGTCCACGCCGGTGGGATTTGTGATCAGCCCCACGCGCTTGCCGGCGAGCTGACTGAAGTTGTTGTCTCTCAGCACTTCTATGCCCGTTTTCACCCGCCCGGCGCCCCATGCCGGTGCCAGGACTAAGGTCAGGGCTGCTATTATCGCTGTTAATCGACTCATTTTCTTATGGATATATATCATTTTTTACCGGCGGTCACTCCCCTTTCTTGCCGAAGCGGCTGTCGACCTTGATCAGATAGCACACCCCGATGGTGGCAGCGCAGCACACCATGGTCCAGATGAAGAAAGTGGTGTAGCTGAAGGTGTCGGCGATCCATCCGGCGGCCATGCCGGGGAGCATCATGCCAAGGGCCATAAAACCGGTGCAGATGCTGTAGTGGGCTGTCTTGAAGCGTCCTACGGAGAAGTAGATGAGGTAGAGCATGTAGGCGGTGAAGCCGAAGCCGTAGCCAAACTGTTCCACGGCCACGCAGGCATACACCTGCCAGAGCGCCGACGGCTGTGCGAAGGCGAGATACACGAAGGTGAGGCAGGTGAGCGACATGCTCCAGGCCATGGGGTGGAGCCAGTAGCGCAGACCGTTGCGCGAGGCCACGAGGCCGCCGACGATACCTCCGAGCATCAGCCCTATTACACCGATGGTGCCGTAGGCCAGTCCCACCTGATCGGCGGTGAGCCCGAGGCCACCCTGCTCTACGGGGTCGAGCATGAAGGGGGTGATCATCTTCACCAGCTGCGCCTCGGGAAGGCGGTAGAGGAGCATGAAGAGGATGGCTACCCCAACCTGAGGCTTGCGGAAGAAGTCGATGAAGGTCTCGGCAAACTCACGCATCACTTCGCCGGCGCTTCGGGGCTCGCGGTCGGCATCGGCAGCTGGTCGGGGCAGCACGATGCTGTGATACAGCACGGCGAGAACGAAAAATGCCGCTAAGATGCCGAAGACCAGTATCCATCCGGCCTTGGGCTGAGCCCAGGCGTCGCTCACACGGGCAGCCACGATCACCAGCGCCCCCTGCCCTATCACCATCGACACGCGGTAGAAGAGCGAACGGATCCCCACAAACATGCTCTGACGGTGCTCGCTAAGCCCGAGCATATAAAAACCATCGGCGGCGATATCGTGGGTGGCGGAGGCGAAGGCCATCAGCCAGAACACGGCCAGGGTGGCGGCGAAAAAGCCGCTTACGGGGAGCACGAAGGCTATCGCGGCCATGCACACGGCTATCACCATCTGCATGGTGAGCACCCACCAACGCTTGGTGCGGATGATATCCACGAAGGGGCTCCAGAAGGGCTTGATGACCCACGGCAGATAGAGCCACGCGGTGTAGAAGGCGAGTTCGGTGTTGCCGACACCTAAGCACTTGTACATCACGGTGCTTATGGTCATCACGGCCATGTAGGGCAACCCCTCGGCGAAGTAGAGTGTCGGCACCCACCACCATGCGCGGTCGCCATGCTTTTTCGCTTCTCCGGAAGGGAGGGCGGCTTCTGTCTTCTCTTCCTCAGCAGGGAGGGCGGCCGGCGTCTCTTTCTGTTCTATCTCCTTCATATTTCTCTGTTTATCAGTATATTTTCTCTATTCCGGCTTTCGGAAAGTAATGTTTCAGTATTTCGCGGTAGCCGTAGCCACGGGCACCCATCACGGCGGCGCCGATCTGGCACATCCCCACTCCGTGGCCCCATCCGCACCCGTCGAGCACGTAGCTGCCGTTGGCTTCGCGGCTCACGGTGAAGGCCGAGCTGCGCAAATGGCTCTCCGACAGCCACCGGCGGATCTCCAGCTCTTTCCCCACCACTGCCGTGCGGCGGCTGCCGCGTATCAGCAGCCTTGTGATGCGCCCTGCGGGGGTCCGCTCCAGAGGCTCCAGGGCCTCTATCGTGCCGAAATCCATCCCGGAGCGCTTGGCCACCAGTCGCCCGAGCTCGTCGGCGCTGTAGCGCGCCTGCCAGCGGAAGAAGTCGAGACTCTCGCGGTCGTAGTCGTTGAGCACCTGAGCGATGATGGCCGGGTCACGGGTGTCGCACAAGGGTTCGCCCCCTTCGGCCGACGTGTCGGCCACATGTTCGAGATAAGCCTTCGGGGCATCCTCCCAGCAGTTCTCAAACCGCTCGCTCACCCCTCCGCAGCATTTGCTGAAACGTGCGTCGCAAATTTCGCCCCCGAAGGTGAGCATCTCGCCGCGGGTGGCCTCGATGGCGGCAGCCACGCGGGGGTTGGTCTGGCGTGTCACCCCCTGATAGCGCTGGCAGTGGTCGTCTGCGCAGACGTCAAACTGGCTGTGGTCCTCGCGGTCGTACCATTTGCAGAGTTCCTCCACCTCTTCGCCGTTGGCGAGGCGCGCCGTGCGCCATCCGCCCTGCTCGGCGCTGCTGTGCTTGCCCCGGTCGAGCAGTTGGCGCATCAGCCAACTGCGGCTAACCACGGCGTGGGCCCTGAGAAGCGCGTCGGAGGCGTCGGCGCTCATCTCCGAGGAGATGACGCTCTTGAGATACTCTTCCAGACCAATCTCGTTGACGGCGATGATGCCGGAAGGGTCATCGGAGGAGGGTATCACCCTCAAGGCGCCGGCGAAACGCTGGTTTTCAGCTCGTTGCCAGTGAAAACCGATGCCGATGGTCACGCCGCGCAGCTCAAAACTGCTCTCCGGCCCGGCTTCGGGGGTGAAAAGGGCCTCGGGATAGAGAGTGCCTCGGTATTCCACACCGTCGGCGCTGCGTCGCAGGGTCTGCTCCCCGTCGGCGGAAAGGCCGTCGGGACCGATGTAAGTCCCGGTGAAACATACGGTTATCTCCGGGCGTGTCATCACGCCTACATGTATCTGCGGTTCTTCGTTTATGCGTTCTGTCTCGTTCATGCATGCAAAGATACAAAAACTTTTATCCGCTTGTCTGCCCTATTTGTCCCCCTTTTCAATATTTATTTGTATCTTTGCGAGTTAACAAGCGATTTTATCATGAAATTACAGTTTCCCAAATACCTTCTCATGCTTTCCGCCCTCATGGCGCCGGCTATCACCAAGGCCGAAATCCCGCTCGACTATTACGCTTCGGCTCAGGGACTTAGCGGGCAGCAGCTCAAGACGGCCATCTTCCATATCATCGGCGATAACCCCGACATCACCATGCTCGACTACGGCTCGGGCAACATGAAGACATGGTGGGGATTCTACCTCACCGACCGCAACGAAGACGACAATTCGGTCGTCGACCGCTACAGCAACGACACACGCTACTTCGGCAAGCGTGGCTCCTCGGTCAGCGGCATGAACATCGAGCACTCCTTCCCCAAATCGTGGTGGGGAGGCGACGAGGTCAATGGCTACAAGGATCTCTTCAACCTCATGCCCTGCGAGCAGAAGATCAATTCCACCAAGAGCAATTACCCCATGGGCAAAGTGACCAACACCACCGCTGCCGGCGACAATGGTTGCACCCGTGTGGGCTCGGGCGACTGGGAAGGCAACTGGTGGGAACCGGCCGACAAATGGAAGGGCGACTTCGCCCGCGGATACATGTACATGGCAACGGCCTATCAGGACTACACTTTCAGCAACTCCCAGGGTAAGAAGATACTGCAAACCGGCCCCTACCCCACGCTGATCAAGCGCGCTTCCGACCTCTACATCGCATGGGCCAAGGCCGACGATGTCACCGAGATGGAAACCGTCCGAAACGACCGCGTGCAGTCGATCCAGGGCAACCGCAACCCCTTCGTCGACTTCCCCAACCTGATGGAATACATCTGGGGCGACTCCATCGGCGAGCCCTTCGACCTGCGCTTCACCCGCAAATCGGCCCGCACCACCGGATCGGTGGGCGAACCCTCCGAGCGGCGCACTGCCTACGAAAACACCCTCTTGGGCGACACCGGCGGCTTCACCATCGAGACCATCGAGACTCCCGCCAACGACCGCACCGTATGGGTCAACGACGCCACCTACGGCTGGAAGGCATCGGCCTTCTTCTCCCAGGCCACACCCTGCGTGGTTGACCTTGTCAGCCCGGAAATCGACCTCACCGACTTCACCTCGGCCACAATGACATTCCGCCACGCGGTGAAATTCTCCGATGACCCCGCCTCAGAGCTGCAGGTGCTCCTCCGCGATGCCTCCGGCGACACCCATACCCTCGATGCCGCAGGCGACACCCACACCCTCGATGTGCCCCAGTGGCCCGCCGGCAACAGTTGGAACTTCAGCGATTCAGGTCCGGTGAACCTCAACAGCCATGTCGGCGGCAAGGTTCAGATCATCTTCCGCTACACCTCCACCTCCGCCAATGCCTGCACATGGGAGATCAACACCCTCTTGATCACCGGCAACGCCAGTCTCAGCGGCGTTGAAGCCCTCCCCGCCCTCGATCCCGACGACAACATCCATCAGCCCGCCCTCTGGTACTCCATCGACGGCCTCCCCATCGATCCCGCCACCTATCGCGGTATCGCCATCCGCCGCCAAGGCACCCACACCTCCAAGCACCTCCTCCGCTAATCCCAACGCTGACAGAATATCCCCAAAAAAATCGCTGCGCCGGAGCTTCCGGCACAGCGATTTAGTTTTTTCTCATGTCAAAGCGGCTGCGGGGCAAATTCCCATTCTTTATGCCGCAGCCTTGCGGCGGGGCGGCCTCTTTACTGCCCCAGATAGGTCTTGAGCAAACGCGATTTCTGACCTTTCAGCCTGCGGATTGCCTTCTCTTTGATCTGGCGGACACGCTCGCGGGTGAGGTCGAATTTTGCTCCGATCTCCTCGAGGGTCATTTCCTGACATCCTATGCCGAAAAACATTTTCAGAATCTCGCGCTCGCGCTCATGCAGCTGATGCAGTGCGCGGTCCACCTCTTTCGACAGCGACTCCTGAGTGAGGGTGGCGTCGGCCATGGGGCTGTCGTCGTTGGTGAGCACGTCGAGTAGCGAATTGTCCTCGCCTTCCACAAACGGTGCGTCCACCGAGATGTGACGGCCCGACACCTTGAGGGTATCGGCGATTTTCTCCACGGGCACGTCGAGGGTCTCGGCAAGCTCCTCGGGCGACGGACGTCGCTCATTCTCCTGCTCGAATTTCGACAGCGCCTTAGAGATCTTGTTAAGCGATCCCACCTGGTTGAGCGGCAGGCGCACTATGCGGCTCTGCTCGGCAAGCGCCTGCAGGATGCTCTGACGTATCCACCACACTGCATAGGAGATGAATTTAAAGCCGCGGGTCTCGTCGAATTTCTGTGCAGCCTTGATCAGGCCGAGATTTCCTTCATTGATCAGATCGGGGAGGCTAAGTCCCTGATTCTGATATTGTTTTGCTACAGAAACCACAAAACGAAGATTCGCGCGGGTGAGTTTTTCAAGCGCCTGTTGGTCTCCTTCACGGATGCGCTGGGCCAGTTCAACTTCCTGCTCTACTGTGATAAGCTCCTCTCGACCGATCTCCTGGAGATACTTGTCGAGCGAAGCGCTCTCACGATTAGTAATTGATTTGGATATCTTTAATTGTCTCATGTTTCGAAGCCTGTGGTCATACTGTACCCCACATCTGCGGGGCACAGCTATCAAGGTGCAAAGTTACAAAATTTTTATTCCTCCGCAAAAAATTTCCCGCGTTAATTTTCCTCAAAAAAAAAATCCTGCAGAGTCCAAGGGCAAATGCAATATTAGCGAAAATGTTTGAAAAATTCGACAG
>CAJLLX010000097.1 GCA_905207535.1 uncultured Muribaculaceae bacterium
CAGGCGCAACTCGCCGCCGACCGCTACGATGTGGCCGGAGCACGCGCGCTGGTGGAGGAATACCGCAAGACCCTCAAGCGCGGCCGCCGCGTGGTGGCCGAGGACGAGTCGGAGCCTGTGAGCGAGCGTATAGACCTGATCGACAATGCGCTGTCGCGCGTGGAGCAGATAGAGGTGATCGACTCGCTGGTGGTGGATGCTGAGGATTTCTTCCGCCACTACCGCCTGTCGGAGGAGAGCGGCTCCCCCAACTCCACCCGGGTGCTCCCCGAGGGGTTTGAGGCTGCCGATCCCACGGTGGTCTATGAGCCCGAGAGCGGGCGTGAGATGATATGGGCCGCGCCCGACAAGGACGACGGCTCGTTCCGCCTGGTCTCCTCGTCGGCCCTTTACGGCGGCACATGGGAGCAGCCCACCGCGCTTGGCGCCGACCTCTCGCTTGGCGCCGATGCCAACTATCCCTTCCTGATGCCTGACGGCATCACCCTCTACTATGCCTCCGACGGCGGCGAGGAGGGGCTGGGAGGTCTCGACATCTACATCTCGCGGCGCGGCGACGACGGATTTCTGCAGCCGCAGAACATCGGTATGCCCTACAATTCGCCCTACGACGACTATATGCTGGCCATCGACGAGCTCACCGGAGTGGGGTGGTGGGCCTCCGACCGCAACCGCATCCCCGGCAAGGTGACCATCTACATCTTCGTGCCGCAGGAGTTGCGCAAGAATGTCGACCCCGACAGTCCCGACCTCGTGGCTCGTGCCCGGCTCAACTCCATCGCTGCCACCTGGCGCCCCGACAGCAAGCGTGGCGAGTTGATCGACGCCATCAAGGCCATCTCCAACGAGCGCGGCGAGGCAGCACACCAGTTTGACATCTACATCCCCGGCCGCGGCGTGCTCACCCGCTACAAAGAGTTTCGCCACCCCGAGGCCGAGCAGGCCATGCACGCCTATATGGTGGGCGTGGCCAAGGCCACCGACGTGGAGCGGCGCCTTGCAGCCCTCCGCAGCGAGTATGCTAAGGGTGATACCTCGAAATCCGACCTCATCACCCAACTCGAAGGGGAGCTGGAGACCGCGCAGGACAATCTTGTGACCCTCCGCAATGCCGTGGTGACCGCCGAAGCCGGCGAGCAGCCGCAATAAATCCGAAATAACGATAAACCAAGTGTTAGCATTTCTTCTTTCTCTGGCCGCCCTCATCGGCGGATATTTCATCTACGGCGCCGTGGTGGCGAAGGTGTTCCATGTGGAGCCTGAGCGGCCCACGCCGGCCATTACGCACCCCGACGGGGTGGACTTTGTGCCGATGCCGGCATGGAAGGTGTTTCTGGTGCAGTTTCTCAACATCGCGGGCTTAGGGCCGATTTTCGGCGCCATAATGGGCGTGATGTACGGCCCGTCGGCCTTCCTGTGGATAGTGCTCGGCACCATCTTCGCCGGAGGCGTGCACGATTTCGTGTCGGGCATGATCTCGCTGCGCAGCAACGGCGCCTCGCTCCCCGAGATTGTGGGTTGGGAGCTGGGCAACGGCATCAAACAGGTGATGCGTGTCTTCGCCATCGTGTTGCTGCTGCTGGTGGGCGCGGTGTTTGTGGTCACCACCTCCGGACTGATAGCCGTGCTGACACCTGAGGCGCTCGACGCCACCTTTTGGGCTGTGTGCATCTTCATCTACTATCTGCTGGCCACAATGTTCCCGATCGACAAACTGATAGGCAACATCTACCCGCTGTTTGCCCTGGTGCTGCTGTTTATGGCCGTAGGACTGGTGTGGGTGATGCTTTTCGGCGGCGTGGAGATGCCCGACCCCTTTGCCGGAGGCCTCGGTAACCGCTATCCCGAGGCGCTGAGGGCCACTCACCCGGTGTTCCCGATGCTGTTTGTGTCGATAGCGTGCGGAGCCATCTCCGGCTTCCACGCCACTCAGTCGCCGATGATGGCACGCTGCCTCACCAGCGAGAAATACGCCCGTCCGGTGTTCTACGGCGCCATGGTGGCCGAGGGTATCGTGGCGCTGATCTGGGCTGCGGCCACGCTGACCTTCACCGAGGGGTACACCGGGCTGGCCGACTACATGGCGCAGTCGGGGCACTCGCCCAGTTCGCTGATACATGAGATCTCTATCTCGTGGCTCGGTAAGGTGGGAGGCGTGCTTGCCGTAATCGGCGTGATAGCCGCCCCGATCACCACCGGCGACACCGCGCTGCGCAGCTGCCGACTGATGGTGGCTGACATGACCGGCTTCGGGCAGAAGAAATTCTGGCAAAGGGCCGTGGTGAGCCTCCCGCTGTTTGCAGCGGCGTTTCTGATCATGAATATCGACTTCAATGTGCTGTGGCGCTATTTCGCCTGGAGCAACCAGACCCTGGCCGTGTTCACCCTGTGGGCATGCACGGTGTATCTGGCGCGCCACCGCAAGTTTTTCTATATCACCCTGTTGCCGGCCATGTTCATGACCGTGGTGTCGGTGAGCTACCTGCTTGTGGCGCCGTCGCCCGAGGGGCTGGGGCTCGACTACAGCTTAGGCATATGGACCGGAGTGGCCGTCTCGGCCTTCCTCACCTTCCTCTTCGCCCGCTCGCTGCAGCGCAGAGAGGCTGTGAGCATCAAGGACCTCGAGGCATGAGAGGGAGAACGCCCCTGAGACGGCGACGCCTCCGAAATTAAGGATTGTAACTGTCTATGGATCTGATTACTGAACTGTCGGGAAGCCGACGATACACGCTCCACTCCCACACCGAGTTTTGCGACGGGAGGGCACAGATGGAGGCCTTTGCACGCGAGGCTCTTGCGGAGGGGTTCACCCACTACGGGTTCACGCCCCACTCGCCGGTGCCGATCGAGTCGCCCTGCAACATGGCCGCATCGAAGGTGCCGGTGTATCTTGCTGAGGTAGAGCGAATAAAGGGTGTATACGGCGACCGGTGCCGTTTTTACGCCGGTATGGAGGTGGATTATCTGGGCCCGGAGTGGGGGCCGGCCAACGAGTATTTCCGCTCGCTGCCGCTCGACTACACCATCGGCTCCGTGCACTTTATCCCCTCGCAATCAGGCGAGTATGTCGATATTGACGGCCATGCCGACCGCTTCGCGCGCAACATGAAGCTCCACTTCCGCGACGACATACGCTATGTGGTCGCCACCTTCTACGAGCGGTCGCGGCAGATGCTCTCCGAAGGGGGCTTCGATATCCTCGGCCATTTCGACAAGATAGCACAGAACGCCTCCAGCTACTCCCCGGGCGTGGAGGATGAAGGGTGGTACACCGACCTTGTCGACCAATATATCCGAGAGATCATCGCTTCGGGTATCGTGGTGGAAATCAATACTAAAGCCTATGCGCAGACCGGGCGCCTCTTCCCGTCGGAGCGCTACATAGCGCGGCTGCGGCAGGCGGATGTGCCGATGATTGTCAACTCCGACGCGCATGTGCCGGCGCTGATCGACGCCTCGCGCGAGTATGCGCTGGGCCTCCTTGAGGGGTAGAAGGCTATCGTAGGAGGGTGATTTTTACACGTGTGTTTTTGATTTTGTAGGGAGCTACCGCCTCGACGACGGCTGCGGCCTTGCTGCGCGGCACTGCTACGATGGCGCTGTGGTCGCTGACCGAGATTTTGCCCACTTCGTCCTTGCCCAGGCCCCCTTTCTGCATGAGAAATCCGGCGATATCGCCGCGCGAGATCTTCTCCTTCTTTCCGGCATTGAAGTAGAGGGTGGCCACATCGCTGCGGATACCTCCGTCGGCGGGTATGCGCCCCGAGGGGTAGAGTTCGCGCTCCCAGCTGACGGCATCGGGGATGGTCTCGCCGTCGGCGGCGATGACGTAGGCGGTGCCTTCGGCCCCCATGCGCGCCGTGCGGCCGTTGCGGTGGGTCCAGCTCTCGGGCGAGAGGGGCATGTGGTAGTGGATCACATAGTTGACATGGTCGATGTCGAGCCCGCGCGACCCGAGGTCGGTGGACACGAGCACCGGAGTGGTGCCGTTGTTGAAAAGGTCGATGGCAAGCTGGCGTTCGCGCTGCTCGAGGCCGCCGTGATAGAGCCCGACGGGAAATCCGGCCTTCTTCAGATGCTCGTAGACGCGCTCGGCGCTCTCGCGATGGTTGACGAACACCAGCGCACGGCCGTCGGGGAGCGAGCGGAGCAGGTCGGTGAGTGTGGCGAGCTTGTCGCGCTCTGGCGAGTGGACCATCACCGTCTGCAGGCGCGATTTGCCCCCTTCGCGGGTGAAATCGAGCGTTTCGGCTCCCTTCATGGGGAGGAAATCGGGCATGGTGTCGAGCGGGGTGGCCGAGGTGAGGATCACGAGCTCGGGAGTGCTCATGCGGCGCACTATGCGCTTCATCTCGTCGAGAAATCCGAGTTCGAGGCTCTTGTCGTACTCGTCGAGCACAAGCGCCTTCACGCCGTCGAGGCGCAGAGTGCCGCGGTTGAGATGGTCGAGCAGACGTCCCGGCGTGGCCACGATGATATCGGGCGTGACGGAGAGCGAATTGCCCTCGTCGGCCATGTTGTGGCCGCCGTAGAAGGCCACGGTTTTCAGTCCCGCCGCCACGGGGCGGAGCACATCGGCAATCTGCAGTACCAGTTCGCGCGACGGCGCCATGACCACCGCCTGCACCTTGCCGCAGGGCTCGCCGAGGAAGCGGAGCAGGCGTATGGCGAAGGCCGCCGTCTTGCCCGAGCCTGTGGGGCTCAGGAGCACGGTGCGACGGGCGTCGGTCGCCGCCAACTGCTGCTGCATGTCGTTGAGTCGGGTGATGTTGTGGCGCTCGCTGAGGCGCTCGAGGCTGGTGCTGAGTTGCATATGACGGTGGTGTAGGAGTGAAGATTAACGGGAAATGACGCGGTACTCGCCGCCCGGCCCTGAGCCTACCATATAGGTGGTGAGGCCGTAGCCGATCTCGGCGGCTTTGCCGCTGAGCGGCGCTCCGTAGCTCTGGAACACATCGTAGTGGCTGCCGCACACGGGGCACACGGCCTCGTAGCGCTGCTCCTCGTCGATGCGCACGCGGATGTCGGGCTTATTTTCCACGGGGCAGCTGAGGTCGTAGGCCAGCGGCTCGGCCTTGGCCGACGACACAAGGAGCACGCCTCCGTAGCCGGCCTTCATCACGGCGGTGTAGAAGAAGCCGCTCGGCTCCTTGAGCGCGGGGATGAAGTAGCGGTAGGTGTAGGAGCCGGTGACTCCGTATTGCTCCCACATGGCCTGATTCTGGAAGGGGATCCACACCGCGGCCGGGGGAGTGCGCTTGTTGTCGACATGATGGCACGCCGCGACCAGGCCCAGCAGGGCTGCGCCGCCGAGCGTCAGGAGGATATGTCGCACCTGTTTCATCGTTGCGGAGGGGTCAGGAGAGCCCGGCGATCAGTTCGCCGAACTTTTCGGCGGCTTTCTGGAGGTGAGGACCGACGAGCGGCTTGAGCATGGCGGGAATCTCCACGTCGATGAGGGCCTCGGCGGTGGAGGTGTGGTCGTCGACAGGGGTGATGTCGAGGGTCATGGTCAGAGGCACGGGGGAGGAGGCGGTGCCGAAGACGATGCGCCCGGGGCGCACGCGCTCCTTGACGTTAAACTCGATGGCGCCCACCTGCGGTGTGACGATGCGGATGCCGTCGGGGGTGAACTCCACTTCCCCCACCTTGGCGCGCTGCTCGGGGGTGAGATTGTCGAGAGCCTCCTGCAGGCGGCTCAGATCGCTGAAACGGTCGAAAAGTTCGTCGGCCGGGCGGCCGATGGTTACCGGTGTACTTTTATATGTTGCCATATCAGATAAACAAATTTTCGGGGTGAATGGTTATGCCGGCTGCGGCATAAAAAAAGCGGTTGCCGACGGGGAAAGCCGATGCTCCTGGTGGAGTGCTTGCCTCGGGCAACCGATTTATCTCTTGTAGCGGTTATTCGATGGTGGTGTCGCGGTGGGGAGCCCAGCTTGCGGGGTCCTTGCGCCACTGCTTGAGGGTCTCGATGTCGTCCTCGCCGATGAAATCGGTGTCGAGAGCCACCTCGAGGAGCGCGTCGTAGTTGCTGAGGGTGGTGAGCTTGATGCCGGCCTCCTTGAAGCGCTGCTCGGCGATGGGGAAACCGTAGGTGAACATGGCCACCATGCCGATCACTTCGCCTCCGGCCATGCGGATGGCCTCAGCGGCCTTGAGGCTGCTCTGTCCGGTGGAGATGAGGTCTTCGATGACCATCACCTTCTGTCCGTGGGTGAGCTGGCCCTCGATGAGGTTTTCCAGACCGTGGTCCTTGGGAGTGGAGCGGACGTAGATGTAGGGGAGACCGAGGGCATCGGCTACCATGGCACCCTGTGCGATGGCTCCGGTGGCAACTCCGGCAATGACATCGGGCGTCTCGTAGTTCTCGAGAATCACGCGGCACAGCTCGGTTTTGATAAAAGTGCGGATAGCGGGATATGAAAGCGTGCGGCGGTTGTCGGTGTAGATAGGCGACTGCCACCCCGAGGCCCAGGTGAAAGGAAGGCTGGGCTGAAGTTTAATTGCACTGGCTTTCAGGAGCTTCTCCGCAAGCAGATGTTCGAGCTTTTTCATTATTGGTGATTTAAATTCTGTAGTGTACTTTTATAGAAAGATCTTCTCCCCTGTATTACCGAGATTGGTTATCGCTAAATTGAATCACAAAAGTACACATTTATTTTGGTATAACGGGAGAATGGAGCCAACTTTTTTTGATGCTTTACAACATATGCACGTAATGCTTTTTTAGTTATCAGAGCTTTAGCTCTGATCTTGCCCGGGCTGCCTTAGCTATGGAGGGGGAATAGGCCCAATAGGCCCGATAAGCCTAATAGGCCCAATGGGCCTGAGAGAGCGGGGAAATGTTAAAATGTGTTGCAGGGAGTGGAGATTGCCGATAAATGCTTATTTTTGCAAACTGAAATTTTTATCATCTAAACGACAAAAACAATGGCTTACGTAATTACAGACAAATGTGTTGCTTGCGGCACTTGCCTCCCCAACTGCCCGGTAGAGGCTATCTCGGAGGGTGAAATCTATGTTATCGACCCCGATACCTGCATCGAGTGCGGTACTTGCGCTGAGGTTTGCCCCAGCGAGGCTATTATCCCCGGCGAATAAAGCAGAAGCTGCAGCTACATATTTTTTATAGCTGACAAGAAAGGCTTTTGGCGGTGCGTCACTGACGCGCCGCCTTTTTTGTTCGATATAGAAATGTGGAAAATATTGCGCCCCTACTGCCTGTGAAACCAAAATTGGCTTAGTGTGAGGGAAAGTGGAGGGCGGAGAAGCGGGTGATGCGGCGCAGGTAGCGAGCGAGGATGATGTTGATGCGCTGACGGGGCTCGCGCAGGAGGTTGCGGTCGGGGTGGGCGGTGTAGTGGCGGCGCATGGTGCGGAAGTCGCGGTGGGCGCGGAGCACGGCG
>CAJLLX010000098.1 GCA_905207535.1 uncultured Muribaculaceae bacterium
CAAAAGGAAGGGCATGACCGAACTTATGCGGCATGTTGCCATGAGCTTTACCAAGGAAATGTTTGGGAAATCGTTGGGAAATAGCCTCGTAAATTCGGGAAATATTTGGGAAATTTTTCCGTACAAGCCACACGGAAACCGTGTAAAACCGTGTCAAAATAATAGGCGGCAGACCCTGATTGTCAAGAGCCTGCCGCCTAATTATCTGATTATTAAGCTATTTGCTCAATCTTCTATTGCGGCCTGCGCCGCGATAATTTTCGACATCATATCAGTCAGTTAGGAATTGCTGGTCAACAATTGGACAACAATCTGAAGGCTATGAACGTTTCATCATATTATTTCTTATAGTTTAGATAATTTAGCATGCTTTAGGTCTATATCATCTTTGACATCGTAATGTGCTGAGATTACCGGATCTGTCATAATGCAAACGTCAACAGAATAATCTGAAGCAGCAATTGGAGCATTTAGAATAATTTTAACTTGTGGTGAATTTTCTCGACTCATCAATATCCCTGGATGCTCACTGCCCGGATCTATATACTCAACTTGCAGATAACCTTTATTAGTAAAAAACGCAATTTCGTTTAGTAAATGTTGCTCATAATCAAATGGGAATTGATTTCTGAAGCCAGCTTCCAATCCTGGCGCTAAAATAAAAATTAAGAAAAGAGCAGTTGCAACAAGACCTAAAATGATGAGGCTAAGAATAATCCAATGCTCGTCTCTTATTAGCACGTAAATTCCGGACCCCAATAAAGCAATAAACACAATGGATGCGAAAAAAGAAGAAACGTCATCTTTAATTTTTTCATTTTCAGAGGATGCCATATAAATTGGATATTTGTCAAAATTTAAGGTTCGTAGCCTTCGTAGTAGTAGGATTGGTCGAGGCCGTGGAAAATTACGTCTCGGTCGTCGGATTCTGTGGTGAGGGCATTTTGGAGGAGATAGCGAAGCTCAAGGTCATTGATAGGAGAGCGCTCCATTGCCTGCATGTAGGCTTCGCGGGTGATTTTGCGCCAGTCAATGACTTTGCCGAGCGAGCGGCGCAGCATCATGTCAAGCCAGATACGAGTTGCGCGCCCGTTGCCCTCCATAAACGGATGGGCGATGTTCATCTCTACATATTTGGCTATGATTTCCTCAAAAGTCGTTTCCGACATCTTTTCAATAGCCTCAAGTGCAGGGATAAGGTAGAGCGAGTTGGCAAAACGGAAACCTCCTTTTGAAATATTAAGTTTACGAATCTCTCCGGCAAAAGGATAAAGCCCTTCAAACAGCGCGTGATGAATAGCTTGAAGTCCGGCAGTAGTGCCGACCTCAATATCATACACTTTACCGGACGCGAAAAGCGCCTTGGCCATCTCAATGCTCGCGCGGTCAATCTCGTTCTGTGTCATAACTTATCGGAGTATAGTGTTTGTGCCCATTCAGGAATTTCGTTTGTGTACTGCTTGGCTATCTCGCCGTTTGTAAGCCGGAAGAGGGGACGTGCGTCAGCGTCATCGATTGAGTTGTCGTAAACGTAAAGGCGGTCTATAATTGAGGATACGGTTTTGCAATTACGGATAGACTTATAATAGCGTGAAATAATTTTTGTGATTGGAACGTCATGACCGCCTTTCATTACTCTATTGACAATTCGAGAAGCATTTACTGCCGGATTCTCAGTTGATATAAAAAATAATCTTATGAAGAAACCGGCCTTTTTTGCGCGCATGACAAAGTCAATCTTATCTTGGGCTGAAAAGACAGTCTCGAATACAAAGCTTTTCTTCTCGGCAAGACATCGCTCGCGAAGTTCAGAGCAGTAGTTGGCTGCTTTCAAGACGGCATCCTCATTGTTCCAATCGCCGAAAATGTCTTTGGCAACTTGGTCGGGATTGATATATGTGGTTCCTTCCGCCCACTCATGATGAAGAAACTTTTGGGTAATGGAAGTCTTGCCCGACCCGTTAGGTCCGGCAATGATAATCAGCTCCGGTTTATGCTCAATGCTTGCCATTCCTTATTTCATTTATGCGGTCGGCCCATTTCGCCTCATCTGCTATCATTTCTCGTCGCATATCATCAAGGTGCCTGTTGGCAGCTTCTTCATTGCTTTTTTTAGCATCTTCTGCCACCTCGCGCATAATTTGCGCAAGCATTTCATCTGTCGGCTCCTGACCCGAACCGAATCGATAAGAATTCATTTCTGTTTCTGACATATCTCTCAAAATTATGAAGGCAGGGATTTCATCGGTTGAAATCCCTGCCTTGTTAAACTTATAATTTCAGACTAAGGGATTAGTCTTCGATGGCAGCCTGCGCCGCGGCGACGCGGGCGATGGGCACGCGGAAGGGGGAGCAGCTGACGTAGTTCATGCCAAGCTTGGCGCAGAACTTGACGGAGGAGGGCTCACCGCCGTGCTCGCCGCAGATGCCTACTTTGAGCTCGGGACGTGTAGAGCGGCCTTTCTTGACGCCCATCTCTACGAGCTGGCCTACGCCTTCCTGGTCGAGTACTTCGAAGGGATCGGTCTTGATGATGCCGTGCTCTTTGTAGAATTTGAGGAACTTGGGTGCGTCGTCACGCGAGAAGCCGAAGGTCATCTGGGTGAGGTCGTTGGTACCGAAGGAGAAGAACTCGGCTACGGTGGCGATCTGGTCGGCTGTGAGGGCAGCGCGGGGTACCTCGATCATGGTGCCTACGAGGTAGGGGAGCGATTTGCCCTGCTCGGCGAACACCTTGTCGGCGGTAGCGTGGATGACTGCTGCCTGATTCTGGATCTCTTTGAGCGAGCCTACGAGAGGTATCATGATCTCGGGCTTGACGTCGATGCCGCGGTCCTTGCAAGCGAGGGCTGCCTCGATGATGGCGCGTGTCTGCATCTCGGTGATCTCGGGATAGGTGATGCCGAGGCGGCAGCCGCGGTGACCGAGCATGGGGTTGAACTCTTCGAGGGAGTCAACTTTGGCTTTAACCTCCTCGAGTGTGAGGCCGAGTTTTTCGGCGAGCTCTTTCTGAGTGGCGGTCTGATGAGGTACGAACTCGTGCAGCGGGGGATCGAGGAGACGGATGGTGACTCCGAATCCGTCCATGGCCTCGAAGATGCCTTCGAAGTCGCCGCGCTGCATGGGGAGGAGCTTGGCGAGTGCCACACGGCGGCCGTCTTCGTCGGAGGCGAGGATCATCTCACGCACGGCGTCGATGCGGTTGCCTTCGAAGAACATGTGCTCTGTGCGGCAGAGGCCGATGCCCTGTGCGCCGAAGAGGCGAGCCTGCTTGGCGTCGCGGGGTGTGTCGGCGTTGGTGCGGACGAGTGTCTTGGTGTATTTGGAGGCGAGGTTCATGATGGCACCGAAGTCGCCGTCGAGCTCGGGCTGTACGGTGGGAACCTGTCCGTCGTATACGTCGCCGGTGGATCCGTTGAGTGAGATCCAGTCGCCTTCTTTATATTTCTTGCCGCCCATCTCTACGGTGCGTGCTTCGTAGTCGACTTTGATTTCGCCGGCGCCGGAAACGCAGCATTTGCCCATACCGCGAGCTACTACGGCTGCGTGGCTGGTCATGCCGCCGCGCATGGTGAGGATGCCCTGAGCTACGGCCATACCGCGGAGGTCCTCAGGCGAGGTCTCGATGCGGACGAGGACAACTTTCTTTTTCTTCTCGGCCCAAGCTTCGGCGTCGTCGGCGAAGAATACGATCTGGCCGGTGGCTGCGCCGGGCGATGCGGGAAGACCCTTGGCTACGACGAGTGCGCGCTTGAGGGCTGCTTTGTCGAATACGGGGTGGAGAAGTTCGTCGAGTTTCTGGGGCTCCATGCGGAGGAGGGCGGTCTTCTCGTCGATTTCACCTTCGCGGAGGAGGTCCATGGCGATCTTGACCATGGCAGCGCCGGTGCGCTTGCCGTTGCGGGTCTGGAGCATCCAGAGCTTGCCGTCCTGGATGGTGAACTCCATATCCTGCATGTCTTTATAGTGGTCCTCGAGTTTGTGAGCGATATTGATGAGCTCCTCAGCGCATACAGGCATTGTCTCTTGCAGCGAGGGGTACTTGGCAGCGCGCTCTTCCTCGCTGATGCCCTGGAGGGCAGCCCAGCGCTTGGAGCCTTCGATGGTGATCTGCTGAGGTGTGCGGATGCCGGCTACCACGTCCTCACCCTGTGCGTTGATGAGGTACTCTCCGTTGAAGATGTTCTCACCGGTGGCGGCGTCGCGCGAGAAGGCTACGCCGGTAGCGGAGTTGTTGCCCATGTTGCCGTAAACCATAGCCTGTACGTTGACGGCTGTGCCCCACTCTTCGGGGATCTGGTTCATGCGGCGGTAGATGATGGCGCGCTCGTTCATCCAGCTGTCGAATACGGCGCAGATGCCGCCCCAGAGCTGATCCCAGGCGCTTTCGGGGAAGTCTTTGCCGGTGTAGTCTTTTACAGCGGCTTTGAAGAGAGTGACGAGCTTCTTGAGGTCGTTGACGTCGAGCTCGGTGTCGAATTTCACACCTTTCTCTTCCTTAACTTTGTCGATGATAGCCTCGAAGGGGTCGGTCTCGGTTTTCGATTTGGGTTTCATGCCGAGCACCACGTCGCCGTACATCTGCACGAAGCGGCGGTAGCTGTCCCATGCGAAGCGGGGGTTGCCGCTCTTTTCGGCGAGGGCGTTGACGGTGGCGTCGTTCATACCGAGGTTGAGGACGGTGTCCATCATGCCGGGCATGGAAGCGCGGGCTCCGGAACGAACCGAAACAAGAAGGGGATTGGCGGGGTCGTTGAATTTTTTGCCTGTGAGCGATTCAACGTGAGCGATGGCTTTCTCTACATCGTTTTTGATGTCTTTAACCACAGCTTCCTTGCCATATTGGGTATACTCGGTGCACACATCGGTAGTGATAGTGAATCCGGGAGGAACCGGCATGCCCAGTTTGTTCATTTCAGCGAGGTTGGCACCTTTGCCGCCGAGAAGGTTGCGCATTGAAGCATCACCTTCGGCCACACCATCGCCAAATGTATAAATCTTCTTCATTTGGGTTTGATAGTTTTTGATTAGTGAATATGTTATAAAGTTTTATGTCATCACGGTATGTGCATGAGCCTGTGTATGGCTAAGCTCTTGGGGCGTCAAGCAGGAGAGTGCGCACCCGGTAATGCGCAAAGTTACTACTTTTACTTCGGAAAAACACGTATCTTGGAGTGAAAAATATGGTAATTCAGTTAATTTTTCCTTTTCCGGTTAAAATGGGATGAGATTTAATATTGTTTAAGTAACTTTGCAGGCGCATGCGGTGCCCGGCATCTGCCGGCGGGGAGCTTTCGGCTGGAAAAGCTGAGTAGAAAAGGGGTGGCACGGCATGAATGAATTTCGGAAAATACAATGTCGAGAAAACGGAAAGAATTACCTCTGCTTGAGGGAGTTGAGATAACGGGAGTGGCTGCTGAGGGCAATGCCATAGCCCGAGTGGACGATTATGTGGTGTTTGTGCCTTACGGTGCTCCGGGCGATGTGGCCGATATAAAGCTCGACCGCAAAAAACACAGCTATGCCGAGGGTCATATCGAGCGGTTGGTGCGTCCGTCGGCCCTCCGTCAGGAGCCGCGGTGTGGCCACTTTGGCACATGCGGCGGTTGCCGCTGGCAGCATTTGCCCTACGAGGTGCAGCTTGCCAACAAGCAGCAGCAGGTGGTGGATGCGCTGACGCGTATCGCCAAGGTGGAGCTGCCGGAGATTTCGCCGATCTTAGGGTCGGCCAACATCTGGGGCTACCGCAACAAGATGGAATACACCTTCTCCAATAAGCGCTGGCTCAGCTGGGAGCAGATGCGCAGCGGAGAGATGGTGGACAACCGCAACGGAGCCGGATTTCATATCCCCGGAGCCTTCGACAAGGTGCTCGATATAGAGCAGTGCCATCTGCAGGACAGCATCGGCGACCGTATCAGGCTGTTTGTCAAGCACTACGGCATGGAGCACGGCATCCCGTTCTACGATCTGCGTGAGCAGCGCGGCTTCCTGCGCACTCTGATGATCCGCACGCTCCACACGGGCGAGATCATGGTGGTGCTGTCGGTAGGGGAGGACAATACGGAGCTGATCCGCGAGGTGCTCGATGCCGTGAGAGCAGAGTTCCCGCAGATTACTTCGCTGATGTATGTGGTGAATACTAAGGTCAACGACACCATCGGCGACCTCGACGTGCAGCTCCACTCCGGCCGCCCCTATGTGGAGGAGGAGATGGAAGGGCTGCACTTCCGCATCGGTCCGAAATCGTTTTATCAGACCAACTCGCTGCAGGCCTACGAGCTGTATAAAGTAGCGCGCAATTTTGCCGGACTTACCGGGAAAGAGCTGGTGTATGACCTCTATACCGGCACCGGAACCATTGCCAACTTTGTGGCCCGGCAGGCTCGCCACGTGATAGGCATCGAATATGTGGCCGATGCCATAGAGGATGCCAAGATCAACTCGCGGGCCAACGGGATAGAGAATACCGAGTTTTATGCCGGCGACATGAAGGATGTTCTAACCGACGATTTCATCGCCGAGCACGGACGTCCCGATGTGATGATTGTGGATCCGCCTCGCGCCGGGATGCACCAGGATGTGGTGGATGTGATCCTCAACGCCTCGCCAGAGCGGATAGTGTATGTGAGCTGCAATCCCGCCACTCAGGCTCGCGATTTGTCGCTGCTGGATAAGAAGTACCGCGTGACGGCCGTGCAGCCCGTGGACATGTTTCCCCACACGCATCATGTGGAAAATGTGGTGCGTCTGGAGCTTCGCGATGAGGCCAAGGAGTAAGCCGCGACGGGCTCAGAGATTGGAATTGTAATAGTGGGGATCGCCGGTGACCTCCTCGCCCACGAAAGGTGGGAGCGGAGCGACGGTATCGGCCGACGGCAGTTCTACCTCGGCCACCACAAGGCCGGCGTGGTCGCCGCCAAACTCGTCGACCTCCCATGTGAAGCCCTCGAAGGGGACCAGATAGCGGCGTTTTTGCAGTATGCTGCCGCGGGCGCAGCGGCGGAGCATGATGCGGGCATCGCCGACAGGAATAGGATATTCCCATTCGTCGCGCACCATGCCGTGGTTGCGCCCTTTGACGGTGAGAAAAGCGCGGTCGTCGCGCACGCGCACCCTCACCGTGGCCTCGGGGTCGCGGCTTAGATATCCCTGCTCGATGTGGCTGCTTGATGTGGCCATGTGGCGGTAGGAACTGTCCTTCACGAGAAATTTGCGTTCGATCTCTTTTGCCATTTCCAAAATGTATTTTGTGCAAAAGTACACAAAAGAAACGATAAAGGGGAGAGGCAAGGGGTGTATGTCAGGGCAACCGCATCAAAATAGAGAGATTTATTTGCGACTCGTTCCTCATTGAAT
>CAJLLX010000099.1 GCA_905207535.1 uncultured Muribaculaceae bacterium
CCGCCATGGACTCCTGCCGCACCGCGCGCCGCATGGGCGCCGAAGAGGTGTATATCGTGTACCGCCGCAGCGAGGCCGAGATGCCCGCGCGAGTGGAGGAGGTGCGCCATGCCAAAGAGGAGGGAGTGCAATTCCTGACCCTCAACAACCCCGTGAAGTATCTGGCCGACGAGAAAGGCCGCGTGCGGGCCATGCTGCTGCAGCGGATGGAGCTCGGTGAGCCCGACGCCTCGGGTCGCCGTTCGCCTGTGCCCGTAGAGGGGGATGTGCGCGAAGTGGAGGTGGATCAGGTGATAGTGAGCGTGGGCGTGTCGCCCAACCCGCTTATCCCCAACTCGATAGAAGGGCTGGAAGTGACCCGCCGCGGCACCCTGGCCGTAGAGGAAGAGACCCTGAGGACGTCGATACCGCTGATTTTTGCCGGAGGCGACATAGTGAGAGGCGGCGCGACAGTGATTCTCGCCATGGGTGACGGCCGGAAAGCCGCCGCCGCGATGGACAAAGCAATATCGGAAGGAACAATATAAAAAATCACGAAACAATGGCAGAACTGACTATTGGTGAGGTATATAAGGCACAATTGGTGCTTGCGGATGTGGCCCGTCATCCGAAGATCATAGGGCCTGTGGCGCTGACAGACGAGTGTAGCGTGTATCTGAAGCCTGAAAATCTGCAGCATACGGGATCGTTTAAACTGCGCGGCGCCTACTACAAGATCTCGCAGCTGACCGCCGAGGAGAAAGAGCGCGGCGTGATAGCCTGCTCAGCCGGCAACCACGCGCAGGGAGTGGCTCTTGGAGCGACGCACAACGGCATCAAATCGCTGATCTGCTTGCCGGCCGGTGCACCGATCTCGAAGATCGAAGCCACCAAGCGGCTCGGCGCCGAGGTGTGTCTGGTGCCGGGCGTGTACGACGACGCATACAATAAAGCGCTGGAACTCAGGGATAAATACGGATACACCTTCGTGCATCCGTTTGACGACCCGCTGGTGATAGCCGGTCAGGGGACCATCGGCCTCGAGATCATCGAGGAGATGCCCGATGTGGAGGCCATTGTGGTGCCCGTGGGTGGCGGCGGCCTGATCTCAGGCGTGGCCTTCGCGGTGAAGACCCTGCGGCCCGACATCAAGGTGTATGGCGTACAGGCCGCCGGAGCCGCCTCGATGGTGAAATCGCTGGAGGAGGAGAAACGCCTGCACCTCGACTCGGTGCAGACCATCGCCGACGGCATCGCCGTGAAAGAGCCGGGTGAGAACACCTTCGAGCTGTGCCGGAAATATGTGGATAAGATCGTGGCAGTGAGCGACGACGAGATCGCCGCAGCGATCCTGATGCTGATCGAGAAACAGAAGCTGGTGGCCGAAGGCGCCGGCGCGTCGGCCGTGGCAGCGGCCATGTTTGGCCACCTGCCCATCGAAGGGAAGAAGACCGTGTGCCTGGTGTCGGGCGGCAATATCGACGTGAACATGCTCAACCGCATCATCAACCGCGGCCTGGCCAAAAACGGGCGCCTGTGCCAGCTGGAGCTGGAGCTGCTCGACAAGCCCGGCATGCTGCAGGGAGTGCTCAAGATTGTGGCCGATCAGGGTGGTAACATCCTGTCGGTGAACCATGAACGCGTAGGCGACTCGACGGACATCAACGCCTGCAACCTGCACCTGGAGCTGGAGACGCTCAACCACGAGCATATCGAACGCATTAAGGATGCGCTGACCCGGGCCGGGTATAAGATACGCGGCTGAGAGACGCGCTGATCAGATACTTTACAAGGCGGCCGGAGGCCCCGGAAGGGGCGCTCCCGGCCGCCTTGTGGGGAAGTGGGGAGGAACTGAAGCCGCATGATCACAGCTGAAACTTTGATGACTAAAAGCGTGGCGGAAGGGGGAGGGGAAGAAGGGGAAGAGAGGGATAATGAGGGAAAGAAATGTTAATAAGGGGGGATTTTAGACAAAAGATGGGCCGGGATTGTTGTATTATTATATTTTGCGTAATTTCGCGGAAAGGAATAAGGAAGGGGGAAGGAAGGGGGAATGGGGAAGGAAGGGGAGAGAAAGAGGAGAGGGAAGGAGAAAAGGAAGCAACTATTGATGAATATGAGAAAGACAGATAAGATATTATTGGCTGCTGTGGTGGCAGCAGGTGCTATTGCTGCGATGGTGGCCGACACGGGGATGACGGCTACTGGAGCGACACGAAGCCCGAAGGGGGATATATCGAGGAATCTCGATATATTTACGTCGATATATAAGGCGTTGCAGACCAGTTATGTGGACAGTATAGACGCGGATAAGTCGATGAATACGGCCATCGGTGCGATGCTCAATGAGATTGACCCCTATACGGAGTATATCAGCGAGGCCGATCAGGACGACTTTTTGACCATCTCCACCGGTGAATACGGCGGTATAGGGTCGTATATCGGCGAGCGCGACGGGAAAGTGTTTGTCTCCGAGCCTCGCGAAGGGTCTCCCGCCCAGAAGGGTGGCCTGAAGCCCGGCGACGTATTCCTGGTGATCGACGGCGATTCGCTGAAAGGACTTCACAGCGACGAAGTGAGCAAGCGTCTGAAGGGTCAGGCCGGCACGAAGGTGTCGATCACCGTAAAACGCCCCTATGTGGCCGACAGCATCGTGGATATAGAGCTGACCCGCGAGAAGATAGAGATAGATCCCGTGCCCTACTACGGCGTGGTGAAGGGGAACATCGGCTATATCCAGCTTACCTCCTTCAATGAGAAGACCTTCCAGAAGACCCGCGACGCCCTGCTCGACCTGAAGAGCAAGCCCGAGGTGAAGTCGATAGTGCTCGACCTCCGCGGCAACGGCGGCGGCCTGCTGGAGAGCGCCGTGCAGGTGGTGGGCCTGTTTGTGCCGAAGGGAACCGAAGTGGTGCGCACCCGAGGGAAAGGTCAGCTCAACGAGAAGATCTACAAGACCACCCAGAAGCCGGTGGATACAGAGATACCCTTGGCAGTGATAGTGAACGGCGGGTCGGCCTCGGCAGCCGAGATCGTGACCGGCGCCCTGCAGGACCTCGACCGCGCCGTGATCGTTGGCGAGCGCTCCTTCGGTAAGGGACTGGTGCAGAGCACCCGACAGCTCCCCTACAACGGCCTGCTGAAAGTGACCATCGCCAAATATTACATCCCCTCGGGCCGACTGATTCAGGCGATTGACTACAGTCACCGCAACCCCGACGGGACAGTGGCGCGCATCCCTGACAGCCTGACCACCGTATGGCATACGGCCAACGGTCGCGAAGTGCGCGACGGCGGCGGAATCACCCCCGATGTGAAGGTGGAGTATCCCGAAGGGAACCGCCTGGTGTACAACATAGTAAAGGACAACTGGAGTTTTGACTTCGCCAACAAATATGCGGCCACGCACCCCACAGTGCCGGCGCCCGAGGAGTTTGTGGTGACCGACACCATATTTGATGAGTTCAAGCGATTTATCGACCCGTCGAAATTTAAATACGACCGCCAGTGCGAGCTGATCCTTGAGGAGTTGGAGAAAGCCTCGAAGACCGAAGGATATCTCAACGATCAGGTGCAGGCACAGCTCGACTCGCTGAAAGTGACGCTGAAGCATGACCTCAACCACGACCTGGACCTTAACCGCAAGACTATTAGCGAATATCTCGCATCGGAGATCCTGCAGCGCTACTACTACGACCGCGGCGCCATCATCGAGGCCCTGAAGCATGACGCCGACCTCGACACCGTGGCCGGGATATTCAATACCCCCGGGCGCTACGCCTCGATACTGGCCCCGGCGAAGAAAAAATAGTGAGGAGAGATGACACTTGAGGATCTGGAATCGCAATTTATGACCACGGCCCGGCGCGAAGCACTGAAGGGCGCCGTGGCCATAGCCAAAAAGAAGAAGCCCGTGGAGCTGTGGGGGCTGGCGGGCTCGTCGGCGGCGATGGCCCTGTCGGCTCTGACCGCGATGAGCCGCAAGGCAGTGCTTGTGGTGGGCGATTCGCTCGACGACGCCGGCTATCTGTACCACGACCTTACGAAACTGCTCGGCGAGGAAGCCGTGGCGATGTTTCCCTCCGGCTATAAGCGCGATATCAAATACGGTCAGGAAGATCCCCCGTCGCAGATCATGCGCATCGAAGCCCTCAACCGGCTGGCGCGCGGAGGATCGCTGAAAGCCGTGGTGGCTTATCCTGAAGCACTTGCCGAGCGCGTGGCTTCGGCCGAGACCCTCAAAGAGCACACCCTCCGACTGGCAAAAGGGGAGGAGATAGACCTCGACAAGACACAGAAATGGCTGAGAGAGAACGGCTTCGAGGAGGTAGACTATGTGTATGAGCCCGGCCACTTCGCCGTGCGCGGTTCGATACTGGATATCTTCGGATACTCGTCGGAGTATCCCTATCGTGTAGACCTCTTCGGCGACGAGATAGAGAGCATCCGTCCCTTCAATGTGGAGACACAGCTCTCTGAAGGGAAAGTGGACTATGTGGCAGTGTCGGCCAACGTCAACGCCGACGACAGCGGCCGCGGGGAGAGCCTGCTGGAGTATCTCGACAGCGCGACCCTGATAGCGATGCGCAACCGCGCCTACACCCAGAGCCGCATCGACGCCATAGCGTCGGAGAGCTTCAGCAGTTCTGCCATGATTGCCGGCGAGGG
Source organism: uncultured Muribaculaceae bacterium (assembly GCA_905207535.1). Taxonomy (GTDB): domain Bacteria; phylum Bacteroidota; class Bacteroidia; order Bacteroidales; family Muribaculaceae; genus UBA7173. Next base: position 4,648 of record CAJLLX010000099.1, read on the forward strand.
GGACAAGGACGCCATGAAAAACGTGGTGGATCCCGAAGCCTTTGCCGCAAAACTCAAGAGCTTTGCCGTGATAGAGTTCAGCGGCGGCGGAGGAGCCGAAGGGCTCGCTCCCGAAGGGGAAAATGAGGAGGAAAACGGGGAGCCGACGGCACCGAGAGCTCCGATGACAAGCGGAGGAGCCACAGTGGGGTTCAGCTGCACTCCGCAGGGGCTGTATCACAAAAATTTCGACCTGATATCCGACTCGTTTACGCGGCTGCTCGGCGACGGATATAAAATCTACCTGCTGTCGGACAGCGAGAAACAGATAGCCCGCCTTCAGGCCATCTTCGCCGACCGCGGCGACGACATCACCTTCACCCCCGTGATATCCACCCTGCATGAGGGGTTTGTAGATCATGAGCGGAAGATATGCGTCTTCACCGACCATCAGATCTTCGACCGCTTCCACAAATACACCCTGAAGAGCGACCGCGCACGCTCGGGCAAGCTCGCCCTGTCGCTCAAAGAGCTGAGCGCCATAGAGCCCGGCGACTACATAGTGCATGTAGACCACGGTGTGGGAAAATTCGGCGGACTGCTGCGCACGCAGGTCAACGGGTCGACGCAGGAGATGATCAAACTGATCTACAAGAACAACGACTGCATCTTCGTGAGCATCCATGCGCTGCACAAACTCGCCAAATACCGCGGGAAAGAGGGGGTGGAGCCCACGATCAACAAACTCGGCTCCGGCGCGTGGAACAAGCTGAAAGAGAAGACCAAAAACAAGCTGAAAGATATAGCCCGCGACCTGATCAAACTGTATGCCGCTCGCAAAGAGGAGCAGGGATTCAGTTTCTCGCCCGACAGCTATATGCAGCACGAGCTCGAGGCCTCCTTCATCTACGAAGATACCCCCGATCAGCTCACCGCCACCGCCGCCGTGAAGCAGGATATGGAGAGCCCCAAGCCGATGGACCGCCTGATATGCGGCGATGTGGGGTTCGGCAAGACCGAAATCGCCATCCGTGCCGCCTTCAAGGCCGCCACCGACGGGAAGCAGGTGGCAGTGCTGGTGCCCACCACCGTGCTGGCTTATCAGCATTTCAATACCTTCAAAGAGCGTCTGGCCGAATTTCCCGTGAGGGTAGAGTATCTGTCGCGCGCCCGCAGCGCCAAGCAGACCCGCGAGATCCTCGCCGACCTCGCCGCCGGGAAGATAGACATACTCATCGGCACGCACAGGATAGTAGGGAAGGATGTGAAATTTAAAGACTTAGGTCTGCTTGTGGTGGATGAGGAGCAGAAATTCGGCGTATCCGTGAAGGAGAAGCTCAAGCAGATGAAGGTGAATGTGGACACCATCACCATGAGCGCCACCCCGATACCGCGCACCCTGCAGTTCTCGCTGATGGGCGCCCGCGACCTCTCGTCGCTCAACACCCCTCCGGCCAACCGCTACCCGATCATGACCTCGGTGAACACCCTCAACGACGACATCCTCTCGGAAGCAGTGAACTTCGAGCTGTCGCGCAACGGTCAGGTATTCATCATCAACAACCGCATCGAAGGGCTATATCAGCTGGAAGCGATGGTGAAACGCGTGTGTCCTGACGCCAAGACCCTCGTGGCCCACGGTCAGCTACCGCCGGAACAGCTCGAGAAATCGATCATCGACTTCGCCAACCACGACTACGACGTGTTGCTGGCCACCACCATAGTGGAGAGCGGCATAGACATGCCCAATGTGAACACCATCATAGTGAACAACGCGCAGAACTTCGGCCTCTCGGAGCTGCATCAGCTGCGCGGGCGCGTAGGGCGCTCATCGCGCAAGGCCTTCTGCTATCTGATGGTGCCTCCCGGCAACCCCCTCTCGCCGGTAGCCCGCCGGCGTCTGCAGGCGATAGAAAGTTTCTCCGACCTCGGCAGCGGCATCCACATAGCCATGCAGGACCTCGACATCCGCGGCGCCGGCAACCTCCTGGGCGCCGAGCAGAGCGGATTTATCGCCGACCTCGGGTATGAGACATATCAGAAGATACTGAAAGAGGCTGTGACAGAGCTGCGTACGCAGGAATTTGCCGACTCGAAGGACCTTGCCGCTGACTCTGCCGACGGCGATCAGGAATATGTGGCCGACTGCGTGATAGAGAGCGACCTGGAGCTGCTGCTGCCGGCCACGTATGTGCCGCAGGAGAGCGAGCGCATCTCGCTCTACCGCGAGCTCGACTCGATAGACCGCGAAAGAGACCTGGAAGAGTTCCGGAAGAATCTGATAGACCGCTTCGGCGAGATTCCGGCCGAGACCGAAGAGCTGATGCGAGTGCCGCGTCTGCGCAGGCTCGCACGGCAGCTCGGCATAGAGAAAGTGACGCTCAAGCAGGGCGTGATGTATCTCTACTTCGTGGACGACAGCAACAAAGCCTACTATCAGAGCCCGATGTTCGGCCGTCTGGTCACCTATCTGCAGCAGAATCCGAAACGGGTGCAGATTCGTGAGCGCAACGGGCGCCGGTCGTTTGCCGTGCAGAGTGTGAAAAGCGTGGAGCAGGCTGTGGGCATCCTGAAAGAGGTGACATCGCTTCCGGTGGCTTAGAGCTTCCGGTGGCATAGAGCCGCTGAGAGATATTGCCTGACCGGCTCTTGGAAAAGGTGAGAATCAACCTGTTGGATGAATTAAATTAATGCGTATTTCACTTGACCAATTCTCCGATGA
>CAJLLX010000100.1 GCA_905207535.1 uncultured Muribaculaceae bacterium
TAGCCGATGGTGGTGCCTGCGGGCCATTCCTTCTCGGCGATGATGACGGTGCGGAGGGTGCTCACCTGACGCAGGGCGCTCTCGCGCCCGTCGCGCAGGGTGGGCACACCGTAGAGGCCGATGCCGAGGCGCACCATGTCAAACTGATACTCGGGGTAGCGGATGATGCCGGCGGTGTTGAGCACATGGCGCTTCACTTTGTAGGGGAAGGCGTCGGCAATCTGCTGCGACCACGCGCTGAAGGTGTGGAGCTGCATCTCGGTGTAGTCGTCCATGTCGGGGCAGTCGGCGGTGGCGAGGTGGGAGAACACCGAGGCGGCGCGCACGGAGCTCTGGCTCTTCAGCCGCTCGATCAGCGCGGGCAGGTCGTCGCCGAGAAATCCGAGGCGGTGCATGCCGGTGTCGAGTTTGATATGCACGGGGTAATCGCTGACGCCGTAGCGCTGTGCCTGGCTGATGATCTCTTCGAGGATGTCGAAACTGAAGATTTCAGGCTCGAGGCGGTTGCGGAAGAGTTCGCCGTAGTTGAGCACCTTGGGATTGAGCACCATGATGGGCATGGTGATGCCGGCGCGGCGCAGGGCCACACCTTCGTCGAGCACGGCCACGGCGAGATAGGCGGCGCCGGCGCTCTGCAGGGTCTTGGCAAGCTCGTAGCTGCCGGCGCCGTAGCCGTCGGCCTTCACCATGGCCACGATGCCGGGGGGGGGGTGCAGATGCGAGCGGTAGAAGTTGTAGTTGCTCACCATGGCGTCGAGGTTCACCTCGAGCACGGTCTCGTGGGTGCGGGCTTCGAGCATGTGGGTCAGTCGCCCGAGCCGGGCGGCGGGTGCCCCTTTGATGAGGATCAGCCGGTCGGCGAAATCGGAGGTGGTCAGACGGGCCACTGCCTCGTCGGCGGTGGCGAAGAAGCGGCAGTCTACCTCTGGCAGTAGCTCTCCGAGCACTCGGATCTCGCTCCCGATCCCTACGATGTGGCTGATTCGCCGCTGGCGGCACAGCTCGGCGAGTCCGCGGTAGGTCTCATCCGTTGTGGCGGCCTCATGGTCGAGGTCGGTGACTATCAAGGTGTTGGCGCGGTCGGGGGTGGAGCGGCGCATCATGAAGTCGAGGGCCGGGGCCAGCGAGTGGAGGTCGCAGAGGTAGTCGTCGGTGATCAGCAGGCAGTTGTTCACCCCTTCGCTCACTTTCAGGCGGGTGCCCATCGGCTCCAGGCGCTCCAGGCGCCGCAGGGCGGTGGCGCTGTCGTAGTCGAGGACATGCATCACGGCCAGGCAGGTGGCGGCATTGGCCCGCTCCCACGGCTGGGTGAGTGCGGGGAAGGCTTCGGGGGTCACCTCACCGAGGAATCTGTCGGAGTCTACCTCGCGGATGTCGGCGGGGATGATGGTCAGCTCTTTGGCGCGCTCCACGGCGGCGCGGAGCCGCTCATCGGAGGCGGGATAGATCAGGGTGCCGGCTCCGGAGGCGAGCCGCAGTTTCTCCAGGGCTTTCTCCTCGATGTCGGCGAACCCCTCGCTGTGCTCTTCGCCGAGCGAGGTGATCACTGCGATGCCGGGACGGATGGCGGCCTCGAGGCGCGCCATCTCGCCGGGGGCGGAGATGCCGGCCTCCACAATGCCGAGGGTGGTGTCGGAGTTGAATTGCCACAGCGACAGCGGCACACCTATCTGCGAGTTGTAGCTGCGGGGCGAGCGGGTGATGCGGTAGTCGTCGCGCAGCATCAGGTAGAGCCACTCTTTCACCATGGTTTTGCCTCTCGAACCGGTGATGCCGATCACCGGCACGGGGTAGCAGTGGCGGTTGGCGGCTCCCACGGTCATCAGGGCGTCGGAGGTCGACTGCACGGTGATGAAGTCGGCGTCGGGGAAGCGGTCGATGTAGCGGGTATCCTCCACCACGAAGGCGCGCACTCCGGCCTCATAGAGGGCCGGGATGTAGCTGTGGCCGTCGGCGCGGCGGGTGCGCAGCGCGAAAAAGAGGGTGTGCTCCGCATCGCCGAGCGAGCGGCTGTCGGTGAGCAGGGTGGTGATCTGAAGCTGCGGACGGTTGAGGTCGCGCTCCAGGGGTATGTCGGAGAGGATGGTGCTTAAATCGGATAGTGTCACGGCTGTAAAATTGGTTTTTTTATGTTGTCACGTCCGTGTGATGGGGCGGTGAAGCGAGCGTTTGTACTGTTTCAGCGCTGCGGCAGCGAGCTCGCGGGTGGCGGCTGAGAAATATGCCTCGGCAAAACGGCTGTAGATGTGGTCGGCGGCCGTCTCCGAGGGGTGGATCATGTCGGCGGCGTAAAAGCGGTAGTCGCGCAGTTCGTCGTTCATGATTTCATAAGCAGGAAAATATTCGGCCTCCCCCTGCTCGCAGAGCCGGTCGGCGGCGAGCAGCAGTCGGGCCTTGGAGAGGCGGTCGGCGTGCAGTCCGTAGGCTTTGTGGCGTATGGGGCTGACGGTGACCACGGTGCGCAGCCCGGGAGCCTGACGGCGCAGCATCCGGAGTGTCTCCGAGAGGTCGCTGACGATCTCCGCGACCTCGAGATCCACTACGGTGAAGCGCTCGGCAGGGAGTTTGTGGCAATTGGCTATGATCTCGCCGCTGTCGGCGCTCCGGAAGGCGCGGGCCGAGCCGAGGGTGAGCATCAGGGTGTGCAGAGAGGGGAGCGCGGTGTGCAGCCGCTCTATGGCGCCGTTGATTTTGACTAATGCTTCATCGGCCGCAGGGGCGGAAAAGGAGGTGTGGAAGTCGGGGGAGTGCCACAGCCCTTCGTGCTCGAAGAGATCGGCTGCGGTGTAGGGCTCACCGGCGGCCACACGGCGCAATTGCCGGCAGATGGAGGCGGGATTGTAGAGCGTGCCGAGCGGATTCACCTCCACGGCAAAGCCTCGGGCAGCCATGCGCCCTCCTATTTCGTCGGAAAAGCACGAACCGACGGTCCACACCGGGTCGGTGTGCCCTATCGGCCGCTCCGACGGTGCTACCTGCACCCGAGTGAAATATCTGTCGAAATCCATTGCCGGTGTCATGCTGAGCGCGAGGTTTCAGAACATCTGATAGTCGATGGAGAGCACCTGAAATTCGGTGCGGCGGTTGATTTGGTCTGCGGCCTCCTGATCTTCCTCTGAGAGCTTCTCGATATATTCGGGGGTGAGCACGTCGCCCTCCTTAAATTGCGGATAGAGCCTTGCCAGCTTTTTGGTGATGGTCTTGGGGCGGCTCTTGCCGTAGCCCTGGCTCTGCAGGCGGTCGGGGGAGATCCCTACGGAGATGAGATAGTCGATCACCGAGCGGGCGCGGCGGCCGGAGAGGTCGATATTGTATTCGTCTGAGCCCCAGCGGTCGGTGTGCGAGGCCATCTCGATGGTCACATTGGGATTGTCGCGCAGCACCTGCGCCATCTCGTCGAGGGCGGTGCGCGATTCGTCGCGCAGGGTGGCTTTGTCGAAGTCGTAGAAGATGTTGTCGATCACCACCGGCTTGTTGATGCTGGCCAGGATGAAGTCTACCCCGTATTCGGCGTCCTCCTCGGCGGTGTCGGAGGTAAATTCCTGTTTGGCATTGAGATAACCCTTGGCGCCGGCGAGCATCACATAACTGATCCCTCGCTGCAGCGGGAAGCGGAAGGTGCCGTCTGGCTTGGCCACCGCCTTCTGGTTGCTGCCGTCGTTGCCCACGATGCGGATCACGGCGTTGGGCACCGGCTCCTCATCTTTGTCGAGCACCCACCCCGAGATCCAGATCTGCAGGTCGGGAAGCTCGAAGGAGTAGATGTGGTCGTAGCCGCGGCCGTCGGTGCGGTTGGAGCTGAAAAAGCCCCGCTCTCCCTGGCCGAAGGTGATGCCGAAGTCGTCGGCCGACGAGTTGACCGGCGCTCCCATGTTTTCCACTTTCCATCCGCCCGAGGGGGTGAGGGTGGCGCGGAAGATGTCGAGCCCTCCCATGCCGGGATGCCCGTCGGAAGCGAAATAGAGCAGCGAGTCGGTGCGCACGTATGGAAACATCTCGTCGCCCGGGGTGTTGATAAACTCCCCGAGATTCTCGAGCGATCCCTGACGCTCGCGCAGGTTCACGCGCCACAGGTCTTTCCCTCCGGCGCCGCCGGGCATGTCGGAGGCGAAGTAGAGCCAGGCGCCGTCGGGCGATACCGCCGGATGGCCGTAGCTCGAGAGGGTGTCGGCGGTGATTTCATATTTCACCGGGGCGCTCCATTTGGCGTCGGAGCGCTGCGAGGTGTAGATCTCGGTGCCGGTGTGGGCGTTGGGCTCGCGGCGCGCTTTGGTGAGATACATCGTGGAGCCGTCGGGGGTGAAGGAGATCACCCCTTCGTCGAGCTCGGAGTTGAGCTCACCCTCCACAGCCTCGGGACGCTGCCATTCACCCTTCTCATTCTTCTTGGCAAACCATATGTCGCCCTTCTTTTGGCCGGTGATCTCGCTCTTGTGGTTGCCGGTCACCTTCTCGTTGGTGGTGGTGAAGTAGAGCATATCTTCCTGAGCGGGGTCGGCATACATCGGGGCGAAGTCGGAGCGGCGCGAATTGAGCAGCTTGGCGTTTTTCACCACATAGCGCGAGTGGTGCCCCTTCTGTGCCAGGGCAAACTTGCAGCCGGCCAGTCCGTTGAGCGCCGTGGCGTTCTCGGGATCTTTCTGCAGATACTCCTCGTAGGCTTTCTGCGCCTGGGCATATTTCCCTTCCTCCTGCAGCGCCTTGGCCATCAGCAGTGTGGCGGTGCTGTCGGGATATTCATATCGAATGGCGTTGGCGAAGGCGCTCGAGGCGCGGGCGCTCATCCCAAGTTTGTCGTAGCAGAGGCCCATCTGATAGGCCACCATGCCGCGCTGCGGACGCTGTTCGCGCTTGGTGAGCTTGTTGTACACCTTGCGGTAGGTCTTCTGAGCGTCGAAATATTCGCCACGCTCATACTGCTCGTTGGCTTCGCTGAGCTTGGCGCCGCACGAGGTGAGCACGGGTGCCAGGCACGCTACGGCCACTATGGCCGCCATGGCGCGCGAAGCCACGCGTTGTATCCTGGTCTTCAAAAGGCGTTGTATCTTGGTTTTCAAACTGTTTGTGCACATAATATAAATTAACGCGACGGAGGGCTCGTTAATTGTGTGCGAAATTACAAAACACCCCGCTCCCTTGAAAATTTTTGTCGTAAAAATATTTCAAGAGGGCGGGATGGGATAGCTTGTTATGACATTTTGAGGGGCTCTGTCGCGGCCCCTGCGAGGCGGCTTAGAAGCGGTAGCCGAGGGATACCAGGAAGTTGGAGCCGCCGATGTTTTTGTGAATCTTCACGAAATCGGTGCCGAACGACAGTCCGAGGTCAAACTGCTGATACTCGAAGTTGACGGCTGGGCCATAAACAATATGCCCGACATGATGCGCGACCGTGCCCTCAATGCTTCCTCCGTCTCCGCTTCAGAGCGGTGATGCCCCGCGTGGCAGGGTAAAACTGAAGGTGGTGAGGCCGTTGGAGGGGTCGGTGGCGAGGGTGAAGTCGCTGCGATGGGCGCGCAGGATGTCGGCTACCAGCATTAGCCCGAGCCCGCGGTCGGGGTGCTTGGTGGAGAAGAAGGGGGTGAATAGATTGCCGGCTGCCTCGGGCGAGATCCCCCGGCCGTTGTCGGTCACCGTCAGCCGGTAGCCATCTGATGCCTTGCCATTGCTGTTGTCGGCTGTAAGAGCTATTTTGATAAGTCCGGCGGCCATTGGCTCCGACCCCTTGCGGGCGGCGATGCTCTCGGCGGCATTTTTGACGATGTTGATGAGCACTCGCTCCATGAGCATGGGGTCGATGCTCGACCGGACGTGCTCCTCGGGGAGTTCGATCTTGATCTCGGTGCCGCTCCCGGCTGTGAGGGCCTGAAGGGTGGGCATCAGCCGCCGCAGCCACTCGTTGAGATCGGTAGGCTCCGCTACCGGCGCCGGCAGTTTCACTATGTCGGCATATCCGCGCACGAAGTTTACCAGATTGTTGCAGGCGTCGGTGCAACCGGTGATGGCGCCGGAGGTCGTGGGGTCGTCGGCATGCATCTCGGCGAGGCTCTCCAGCACCGACATCACGCTCCCCAGACTGTTGTTTACCTCATGCCCTATTGTGCGCACTACTCAGCTGCAGCTGCAGTAGCTCCTGTTGCTGCATGGTGCGGGCATCCTGCAGTTTGGCCAGTGTAGTCTTTTCCTGCTCCAGATCGAGCAGTAGCAGGGGAGTGCCGGCCTCCACAGTGTCGCCCGGCTGGGCGAACACCTGCAGGAGGCGCGTCTCCACCGGCGAGTTGATGATCTCTTCATGCGCCGGCACCACGCGGCCGGTGGCTGCCACCGTGATCTCGATAGGACCGCGGTCGGCCACCCCGGTGGTGATGTCGCGGCTGCTTACCGTAGGAGCCATCCCCCCCAGCAGCACCGCCACGGCGCCAACCACGGCCATTGCTCCTCCGCCCCAAATGAGCGCTCTCCGCCTGCGTCCTCGCCTTATCTCTGATTTATCTATCGTCTTGTCCATGCTTACTATTTATAATTCTGCTCCATGTTTCTCATCTATAGCATTTCTCCATGTTTCCTATCTATCGCTTTGCTCCATGATTTCTGAAAATATGATGCTGTCAGAAACAGATGCCTCGCCCGTTTGCGGCGCTCCCGTTTCTGACGCAAAACTATAATAAAATCACCCGCATTGCAACTCTCCCTGATAATCAGCTCCTTACACCGCCCCTCTCTGTCCGCTTCCGTACATTGCGCCCTCGGGGAAGTGATTTTACCGAAGTATCCACCGCAAAAATCGGACAGAAGCACCCCTCTGCAACCCTTCATCGCCACAAAGTTCACAAGGTTGTGGTCCACAACCTTGTGAACTCTGTGACTTTTCCCCATATTTCCCACAAATGCCATCGCTGAGGCTGTATGGGCGCTGTACTCAGCGCCCGCGCCAACCTTGGTAATATCTTGGTTCAAAAGGGGGGGAGGGGAAATGAAAAAGCAGCTACGAGAGGGCTCGTAACTGCATGATTTCTAGGCGGTGGTCCTACTTGGGCTTGAACCAAGGACCTTCTGATTATGAGTCAGCTGCTCTAACCGACTGAGCTATAGGACCGACATTCGTTTAAGCTTATTGCCATGGGAGCTTCGGAATGTGGGTGCAAAGTTAGCAACTATTTTGTAAAATGCGAAATATTCAGGACGTTTTTTGCGCAGGATGTGCGCATTTTTCGCCCTCTGCAGAGTCCAAGGGCAAATGCAATATTAGCGAAAATGTTTGAAAAATTCGACA
>CAJLLX010000101.1 GCA_905207535.1 uncultured Muribaculaceae bacterium
GCCTCTCCAACTCGCGCCCCGCGGGACAGAAGCCGGTGGACCATCCGCGACGCAACCCGCAGCAGCAGGCCGCAGCCGCCGCTCAGGCGCTCCCCGACTCTATTTCGGTCAATCCCATCACCGGTCCCGCCGAAGTGGTGGAGGATGAAGTGGAGCAGACCGCCAAAGGCAACCTTGAGGTGACACCGGTTGACACCGTCGATGTTGATGTCAACCGCAAGGCCATCGAGGAGCAGTATCCCGAGATGTCGGAGATCTTTGCCGAATCCGACTCGCTCGGGCTCACGGCCGGCGAACTGCTCGAGGCCGACTCGCTGGCGATGGCCGCCAAAAAGAAACCCGACGAATGGGTGCCGCGCGAATTCGAGTTCAACCCCGACCCCAACCGCGCCGTGTGGATGGCGGCCCTCTTCCCCGGCCTCGGGCAGGTCTACAACCGCCGCTACTGGAAGCTCCCCATCATCGTGGGCGGTTATCTCGGTCTGGCCTACGCCACCAACTGGAACAACGGCATGCTCCGCGACTATTCCAAGGCTTACGCCGACCTGCTCGACTCCGACCCTGAGACCCGCAGCTACATGGACCTCTTCGCTCCGGGTGTCAAAGAGGAGAACCTCGACAAATCGTGGCTGCAAAACGTCATACGGTCGCGCAAGAACTATTTCCGCCGCAACCGCGACCTCTGTATCATCTGCATGATAGGTGTGTATCTGCTGGCTATGGTCGACGCATATGTCGACGCTTCGCTGTCACACTTCGACATAACACCCGAACTCACCATGGATGTGGCTCCGGCTCTCCTGCAGGATGGCCGCGGAGTGCGCCCCTCCATCGGCATGGTCTGGGCCTTTAATTTCTGAACGTCCCGGATCTCCGGCCGTTCGGACTTTTAATCACTTAAACCAATGAATTTTATCACTAAATACGCCGCAATTGCCGCATTGCTCATCGCTCCCCTCTCCGCAAGGGCAGCATCGTCGGTGCTCTCCGTCGCCGACCACGTCAACGACTCCACCATCGTCTACCCCGAAAGCGTGGAGACCGACGTGCAGCAGATGATGCAAAACTGGTATCTGCGCAATTATACCGCCCTCGACAAGGGTGTAGAGACACGTCCCGACGTGGTCACCTCCGACGAAGAGCTGATCCATCGCCTCCAGAGCATCCCCACCGTCATCGAAATGCCCTTCAACTCGGTAGTACGCAACTACATAGACATGTACACCGGCAAGAAGCGCGGCCTGGTGGAGAGCATGCTCGGCATGAGCCTCTACTATATGCCCATCTTCGAGGAGGCGCTCGAGCGCGAAGGGCTCCCGATCGAGCTGAAATTCCTGCCCGTCATCGAGTCGGCCCTCAACCCCGACGCCGTGAGCCGCGCCGGTGCCACCGGCCTGTGGCAGATCATGATGCAGACCGCCCGCGGCCTGGGGCTGGAGGTGAGCACTCTCGTAGATGAGCGCCGCGACCCCATCGCCTCGTCGGCTGCCGCCACCCGCTACCTCCGCCAGCTCTACGAGATCTACAACGACTGGCACCTGGCCATCGCCGCCTACAACTGCGGCCCGGGCAACATCAACAAAGCCCTGCGCCGCGCCGGTGCCGACAACGACGACTCCAAAAAGGATTTCTGGGCCATCTACCCCTACCTCCCACAGGAGACCCGCGGATATGTGCCGTGCTTCATCGCCGCCACATATGTGATGAACCATTACGACAAGCACAACATCTCTCCGGCGCTGGCCAAGAAGCCGATCCTCACCGATTCGGTGCATGTGCATCACCGCATCAATTTCAAGCAGATCTCCGATGTGCTCCATATCCCTGTCGACGAGCTGCAGATACTCAATCCACAATATCGTCAGCAGGAGATCCCCGGCGACATCCGCCCCTATTCGCTGGTGCTTCCGGCCAATCAGATCTATGCCTTCATCCTCAGCGAGAAGGAGATAGCAGCACGCGACGCCGAGCTTTATGCCCGCCGCGACGTGGTGGAGCCGGCCACCGGCCTGGAGCCCAGCACCGCCACTGTCAACGGTCAGGAGGGGGAATGGGTCACCGAGGAGGTGGTGAAATACCACAAGGTGCGCCGCAAGGAGACCATGTCGTCGATAGCCCGCAAATACGGTGTGACGCTCTCGAGCCTCAAGCGCGCCAACGGAGGTATCTCCAAGCCCCGCCGAGGCTCTACGCTCAAGATTGTCACCACCAAAGAGGTGTTCAAGCCCTACGAACCCGAACCTCAGCCTACTGTGGAACCCAACGACAATCTGCTCGTGGCCAACACCCCCGCCGAGCAGCCCGCGGCTGAGACACCCGCTGCCGAAGAGCCCGCAGCAGTCGCTACGGAAGTTACGGAAGCTCCTGCTGCTGACAGCTCAGCCGACTTAGCCGCAAATGACACCGCCGACACCGCCGACACCGCCGCAGCACCTGCCGAAACTGCTGCTGAGACCGAGACCGAAGCCGATGCTGCCGCCGGTGTGCAGGAAAAGGTGGCCGGCACTTTCCGCACCTCCCACGCCAAGCAGGAGGCCGAGCGGACCGCTGCCCAGGCTAAGGCCGAAAAGAGCAGCAGCTCACGCGACAGCAAGAAGTCGGCATCCTCAAAGAAGAATAATAAGAAGTCGTCGAAACCACGCACCCACACTGTACGTGCGGGCGAGAGCCTCTACACCATAGCTCAGAAAAACGGCACTACCGTCAAAGAGCTGCGCCGCATCAACGGCATCAAGGGCAACAAGATCAAACCCGGCGACAAAATAAAAGTGAAATAATCCCCACAAATCCTGCGGCATGAATACTGACACCACATGCACCGCGACGCCCAACCCCGGTGTCGCATCGAATGAAAGCAACAGCAACCCGGCTGTCACCGAGCTGATACTCATCAACATCAACGGACAGGACCGCCCGGGTGTCACCGCTGCACTCACCGAGATTCTCGCACGCTACAATGCCGATATCCTCGACATCGGCCAAGCCGACATACACCACAGCCTGTCGCTCGGCATCCTCTTCCGCACCACAAGCCGGGAGAGCGGCGACATACTCAAGGACCTGCTCTTCAAGGCTTACGACCTCGGAGTGAAGATCCGCTTCTCGCCCATCACCATCGAGGCCTACGAGGCATGGGTAAAGCGTCAGGGCAAAAACCGCTGGATCATCACGCTGCTGGGGCGCCGGCTCACCGCGCGCCATATAGCGCTGGTATCGGAAGTGGTGGCCGAGCAGGGACTCAACATCGACGCCATACAGCGCCTCACGGGCCGTCCGCCGCTCGACGAGAGCCAGCAGATGCAGACCAAGGCTTGCATCGAGTTTTCGGTGCGCGGCACACCCGTAGACCGCGCCGAGATGCAGAGCCGCTTCATCCAGATCTCCTCCGACGAGGGATTTGACATCTCACTTCAGGAGGATACGATGTACCGCCGTTGCCGCCGCCTCATCTGCTTCGATATGGACTCCACACTCATCCAGACCGAGTGTATCGACCAGCTGGCCGAACGCGCCGGAGTGGGCGACAAGGTGCGGGCCATCACCGAGCGCGCCATGCGCGGCGAGATTGACTTCAACGAGAGCTTCCGCGAGCGTGTGGCCCTGCTCAAAGGGCTTGATGTCAGCGTGATGCAAGATATCGCCGACCATCTGCCCATCACCGAGGGTGTGGGCCGCATGATGGAGGTGCTCAAGCGCGCCGGATTCAAGACCGCCATCCTCTCGGGCGGATTCACCTTCTTCGGCGACTATCTCAAGCGCAAATTCGGCTTCGACTATGTCTACGCCAACGAGCTCGAAGTGGGGCCCGACGGCAAGCTCACCGGCAACTATGTGGGCGACATCGTCGACGGCAAGCGCAAAGCCGAGCTGCTCAAACTCATCGCACAGGTGGAGAATGTCAACATCGCCCAGACCATCGCCGTGGGCGACGGCGCCAACGACCTCCCCATGCTCTCCGCCGCCGGCCTCGGCGTGGCATTCCACGCCAAACCCAAGGTGAAGGCCACAGCCAAGCAGAGCATCTCCACCATCGGCCTCGACGGCGTGCTCTACTTCATCGGATTCAAGGACTCTTACATCTCATGACCGGAAAGGAGACATTCGGCACACTCCGCGCGCTCTATCACACCTTCGGCTGCAAGCTCAATTTCGCCGAGACTTCCACCGTGGCACGCACCTTCGCCGAGCATGGCATCACACGTGTCAGCGCCGGCGAAACGCCCGACATCATCGTAGTCAACACCTGCAGCGTCACCGACCTCGCCGACAAAAAGTGCCGGCAGGCGATACGTTCGTTCCACCGCCGCTACCCGGAGGCCGACATCATGGTGACAGGGTGCTATGCCCAGCTCCGGCCTGAAGAGGTGGCCTCGCTCGAGGGTGTGGCCGTGGTAGCCGGCAACGACCGCAAGGGGGAACTGACCGATTTTCTCCGCCGCTGGCTCGCCGACCGGCAGCCGCAGACCCATGTGGCCTCCACAGCCGAGCTGCTCCGCTTCGTCCCCTCATGCTCGCGAGGCGACCGCACCCGCTTTTTCCTCAAGGTGCAGGACGGCTGCGACTGTTATTGCACCTACTGCACCATCCCCAAGGCCCGCGGACGCAGCCGCAGCGCCACAGTGGCCGAGATTGTAGGCCAGGCACGCGCCGCAGCCGCCGAGGGGGCCAAGGAGATTGTCATCACCGGCGTGAATATCGGCGATTTCGGCAAACGAGTCGAGAGCCGCACCGACGGCGGCACCGTGTCGCTGGTGCGTGGCACCGAGACCTTCGCCGACCTTATCCGCGAGCTCGACCGCGTAGAGGGGATCGAGCGCTACCGCATCTCCTCGATCGAACCCGACCTGCTCACCGACGAGATCATAGAATTTTGCGCCTCCTCGCGCCGCTTCATGCCGCATTTCCACATACCGCTGCAGTGCGGATCCGACACCGTGCTCCGCCTCATGCACCGCCACTACGATACCGCCCTTTTCCGCCACAAGATAGAGCGCATCCGCGCCCTGATGCCCGACGCCTTCATCGGCATCGACATCATAGCCGGCGCCCGCGGCGAGACGCAGGAGGAGTTTGAGCGCAGCCGCGATTTTGTCAGTTCGCTCCCTGTCACTCGCCTCCACATCTTCCCCTACTCCGAGCGCCCCGGCACAAAAGCTCTGGAAATCAGTCATGTAGTCAGCCAGGAGGAGAAACACCGCCGCGTCAACGAGCTGCTGCGTATCTCCGAGCAGAAGATGTACCGGTTTGCCTCGCAATATCTCGGCACGGTGCGTCCTGTGCTCCTGGAGCATGGCCGGCTGGGCGAACCGATGAGCGGATTCACCGACAACTATCTGAAAGTCAGCGTTGATGCCCCCGCGGGGCTCGACAACACCATAGTGGGCGTGCGCCTGCTGGAATTGCTCCCCACCGACATCGGCGACTGCCATGTGCGCGGCGAGCTGGCACCCCTCCCCGCCGACTTCACTCTCCGCAATCCCTCCCAACCATGAGCGCTGTAGAAAAATCACTCAAGTATCGCCTCGCCCACAGCGCCCTGAGCCTCGTGGCGCGTCTGCCGCTCGGGGTGCTCTACATCCTAAGCGACCTCACATGGCTGGTGATGACCCTCGTGGTGCGCTACCGCCGCAAAATCATCACGCGCAACCTGCGCGACTCCTTCCCCGACCTCTCCAACAAGGAGATAGCCCGCATCCGCCGTCGATTCTACCTCAATTTCACCGACTATATCTTCGAGACGGTGAAACTGCTCCATATCTCCGATGCCGAGATGCGCCGCCGCATGACCTTCAGCGGCATGGAGGATGTAGACCGCATCCTCGCCTCGGGCCGCCCCATCGTGGCCTATTTCTCGCACTGCGGCAACTGGGAGTGGGTGCCCTCCATCACCCTCTGGAGTTCGCTGAAGCCGGGAGAGGGCACCGAGTTCTGCCAGGTCTATCGGCCGCTTCGCAACGAGCTGATGGACGCTCTGATGCTGCGCCTCCGCAGCCGCTTCGGCTCGGTGTCGCTCACTAAAAAGCTGGTATTTCTTGACCTCATGCGCTACCGACGCCAGGGAGTGGCCACCATCACCGGATTCATGAGCGACCAGAAGCCGAGCCACGGCGACGAAGGCCACTACGAGAATTTCCTCCACCATCCCACCCTCTTCATCACCGGCACGGAGACCGTGGCACGACGCCTCGACGCCGCCGTGGTGTATTTCGACATTAGCAAGCTCCGCCGCGGCTACTATCACGTGGATGTGCGCCTCATCACCGAGCATCCCCGCGAGCTCCCCGAGCATGCCCTCACCGACCGCTACGCCTCGCTCCTCACCGCCACCATCCGCCGCAATCCGTCCATCTGGCTCTGGAGCCACAACCGCTGGAAACACCCCGTGGAGCCGCAAGGCTGACACACCTTTCCCCCCTGCAAAATGGTATCTGTAATCATACTCAACTGGAACGGAGCTGCCCTCCTCGAGGAGTATCTCCCCTCAGTGGTAGCCAACACCCCCGCCGACAAAGCTCAGGTCGTCGTGGCCGACAACGGCAGCACCGACAGCTCGCTGCAGCTGCTCGCCGAGCGCTTCCCGTCGGTCAAAGTGATCCGTTTTCCCGAAAACTACGGCTTCGCCGAGGGGTACAACCGCGCCCTCGCCCTCACCGACACACCCTACACAGTGCTGCTCAACTCCGATGTAGCCGTTCCTCAGGGGTGGCTCGAGCCTCTGATCGACGCCATGGAGCGCGACCCGCAGCTCGGCGCATGTCAGCCCAAAATCATCAGCTACCGCGACCGCTCACGCTTCGAGTATGCCGGCGCCGCCGGCGGATTCATCGACCGCAACGGCTACCCCTATTGCCGGGGACGCATCTTCGACGTGGTGGAGGAGGATCAGGGGCAATACGACACACAGATCCCCGTGTTCTGGGCCAGCGGAGCAGCCCTGATGGTGCGCACAGATCTTTACCGGCAGGTAGGAGGGCTCGACGCCCGCTTTTTCGCACATATGGAGGAGATCGACCTCTGCTGGCGCATGCAGCTCGCCGGCTACACCATCG
>CAJLLX010000102.1 GCA_905207535.1 uncultured Muribaculaceae bacterium
CATCGGAGAATTGGTCAAGTGAAATACGCATTAATTTAATTCATCCAACAGGTAATTTAAGATTAACCCTAATGGTAATAACGTATAACTCACGGTCGAAGTGCACGGCCGCAGCCATAATAAATCATAAATATGGCATAACTATGTGGAAACGCGGGCATCACCACCCCGCGTCGCTCAGAAAGCGCTCGCTTTCATGGCCAGACCCGTGCGCTCCGACAGTCCGAAGAGCAGATTGAGGCAGTGCACGGCGTTGCCGGCAGCCCCTTTCATCAGATTGTCGGTGACGGTGGTGATCTTCACCCCCGGAGCGGAGCACCCCTGCCCCGATTGGTCGGCATACGCGATGGAAATGAGGCATTTGTTGGTGTTGGCCACATCGAGCACCGACGGCTCGCGGGCGATGAGATAGGTGAAGTTGTGATCTTCGTAAGCCTCCTCGAAAAGTCGGCTGAGCTCGCCCACCGAAGTGCCGCACGGCACCTCCACATCGGCCTTTATGCCGCGCGAGGCCGTGTTGTCGCGACTGATGGTGAGCTTCACGGCGCCGGAAAACGAGGGCTGAATCTCGCGGATCACCCCGCGGATCTCGCTCGAAGCCTTATCGGCATCGGGACGGTGGTCGATCGGCGCCACGGGGTCGAGACGCGTCGACACTGCCACATCGGCAAAGGGAAAGGCTCCCTGCGCGGCGGCTCCCTGACTGGAATTTTCAAAATTTTCAGTGGAGGCTATCACCAGGCGTGCATTGATATCGCCGTAGAGCAACATATTTTTGGCAAGAGGGAAGAGCGCCGTCTCCACCGCCATCGCCACGGGCGAAGGGAGCGAAGTGCGCATGGCGCCGCGCACCAGCGCCTTGCGGTTGTATTCCGGAAAACCGTAGATCATCTCCATCTCTCCCCCGCGGAAGGCACCGGTAAGGTCCACCACGCGGATTTCGTCGCGGCGGCATATATCGTCGTAGCGCTCCATCCATCGGCGTGCCATCCAGGGCTCGCCGCAGAGCATCACCACATCGAGCCCATCGGGGGTTAGGTCATCGACAAACTGCATGCTCAGGTCGCCGGTGAGTCCGCGGTGCACATCCTCCACCTGTCGGCCGGCATGCACCTCCGAGGCCACGGCGCGCAGATCCACGTCGGGATGGTTGATTAGTATTCTGATTAGTTCGCCGGCGGCCATAGTTTCGCCGCCCAGTATTCCGGTTTTTATCATTTTTCAGGTATTCTGATGCAAATATAGTGATTTATATGCGTCTTTCAAAACGGATAATGGATATGTGCATATAAATCAGAGGGCGAGGCGGAGGAGCTGGCTGGTGGTGTCGACAATGTGGCCGGCGAGATGCTCCGAGAGCTCGCTTGCCGGACGGAAACCCCAGGTCACACCGGCCGACTCTACGCAGGCGCGGCGTGCGGTCTCCATATCTATCCCTGAGTCGCCCACATAGAGCACATCAACCTTGGCCACGGGGCATTTGGCGAGGATTTCAAACACTATCGAGGGATCGGGCTTGACGGGGACACCCTCTTTCTGCCCCTCCACGGCTGCCCAGGGGAGGCCGGGAAAGTAGTGGCCGATGAGATACTCCACGGCGCTCTGATACTTGTTGGAGGCCACGGCGATGGCGATGCCGCGCTGTGTGAGTTGCTGCAGCAGTTCGGTGATGCCGGGATAGGGCTCGGTGGAGTCGGTCATATGCTTGCCGTAATACTCCATGAAGTAGGTGCGCATGGTCTCCACCTGCTCGGCGTTGCGCGAGCTCTCGGGGAGCACACGCTCCAGCAGTTTTCTGATGCCGCTACCCACATAGAAGGGATAGGCCGAGATGGGATGAGTGGGAAAACCGCACTGCTCTAGGGCGTAGTTGGAGGCCGCGCCGAGGTCGGCTATGGTGTTGAGCAAAGTGCCGTCGAGGTCAAATATCACAAGTTTTTTCATAATCACAATGTATTGCCCGCTTCGTCAGAAGGGATAACCCACCGAGAAGTGGAATGAAGTGTCGCGCCCCCAGCGCGGATGGATCAGAGGCCACCGCTCCTGCCCGTATGCCGGATTGTGGGCCTTCACACCCATGTCCAGGCGCAGCAGGAAGTAATTGAAGTCCATGCGGATGCCGATGCCGTAGGAGGCTGCTATCTCTTTATAGAACGTGCGGAAGCGGAAAAATCCTCCCGGCTGGTTGGGATAATTTCTGATGGTCCACACATTGCCGGCGTCGATGAACACCGCTCCCTCGAACACCCAGAAGAGTTTGTTGCGGTATTCGAGGTTGAGGATAAGCGATATATCGCCGCACTGGTTGATGAAGTCGGTCACGGAGTTGCGCGAATCGTAAGCTCCGGGGCCGAGGGTGCGCACGCTCCAGCCGCGCACGCCGTTGGCACCTCCGGCATAGAAGCGCTTCTCGAAGGGCACCATGGTGGAGTTGCCGTAAGGGAAGGCGATGCCGAATCCGGTGTGAAACGAGATGCTGTTGCGCGAGGTGAAGCGGTGGTTGATGGTGTAGTCGAATTCGCCCCTGAGGTATTGCGCATACTGTATGCCGAAGATCTTGTAGACACCGCTCTCGCGCTTCTGGCGGGCCAGCGACGAGATGGCGTAGAGCAGCGAGCCGGCGGTCTCGGCCGAGGCGCGAACGGTGAAGGTGTTGGGATTGGTCTCGGCGTAGGTCAGCGCCGTGGTGGCTGCCGGGCGGCGGTTGGTGTGATACCATGTGTAGCCCATGCGCATGATGAAGTGGTCCTCGTAGCTGTAGCGCAGCAGGGGGTTGTCGGGGGCGATATTGTCGATGAAGTCGATGGTGGATTTGGGCAGATTCACCACATTGATGTCGATGAGGTCGAAAGTGCGGCGGGTGAGATTGCTGCGGTCGGCCCATTTGTAGCGCCACACGGCGCCGGCTATCACGCGGGTGTACTCCGGGCGGTCCTGATGCATGAAGGTGACGGCAAACTCGGTGGAGGCTCTCATCTTCTGCTTGAAACTGCGCCGCAGGAAGGGAGCCTTGAATGTGGGGAAGGTGATCCCCACCTCGGCGGCCACCTCGGTGTAGTTGTCGTTGATCAGCCCGTCGAGATTGCCCGACAGGCTCTCGTAGGCGCCTCGGAATTTGGCCGTGAGCGATTCGCCCCCCTTGGCAAGGTTGCGATGCTGGAAGGTGACGCCGCCACCCACGCCGAAGTCGCCCTCGGAGTTGGTGCCCTCCAGTTCGAGGGTCACACCCATCTTTTTGGTACGCGACAGCAGGATGTAGGCGTCGAGATACTCGTCGCCGTCGGGCGATTGCCCGGCGGGACGTGTGAGGATGTTGACATATCTGAGTATGGTGAGGCGGTTGAGGGCCTCGTAGGTGCGGTCGATGCCCGTGGAGCTGTAAAGTTCGCCGGGGCGGATGTAGCACTGCTCCGCGAGGGCTTTGGGGCTCAGATATCGGTCGGCGCCGTAGAGGATGTCGAGGTCGTCATAGCGCACGGTGTCGCGGCCGGCAAAATTGAAGTCGGATGAGTTGTCATCGGGCGAGAAGTCGGGCACTATCACCACATTTCGGTAGACATATTGCTCATGGCGCAGCGCCCGCGCCGCCTCCTCAAGGCCGGCGGCTACGCTCCCCTGCCCCGACTGCCGCGGTCGCGGATTTTTCAGCACCATGGTCAGCGCCACCTCCTTGCTCCCCGCCACGGTGTCGGCGATAAAGCCGATATTCTCCTTGGTGAAAGCGAAATAGCCCCGGTTGCGGAGCTTCTCCACGATGATGGTGCGCTGACGGTCGAGCATATTGCGGTCGAGCCGCTCGCCGGGGCGCGCGGGCCACACCACAGTGTCGCTCAGCAGTATCTCCTCGAGCCGCGGGTCCTCAAACTCGTAGGCCACCGCCCCAATCACATGCGGAGCGCCGGGATATAGCTTGTAGTCGACACCCATCTTCTTGGAGGAGCGCTGAGTGAGCTCGGCCTCCACGCGGGCGTCGGTGTAGCCGCTGTTGACCAGCGCCTGGCGCAACTGGCGCACACTCTGGTCGGTGAGTTGCTGATCGTAGATCACCGGCGCCTCGCCGATGCTCTTGAGCCAGCGGTTGAAGCGCGAGGTGCTGTCGGCTCCGGCCATATTGTACACCCCCAGCTGCATGCGGAAGGCACCGAGCACCTTGTGGTTGGGGCTCTGCCGCAGATAGTTGTAAAGCGGCTTGGCCGACACATCAGCGCTGTCGGCCACGGAGATGGTCACTTTGTCGAGCAGATATTCCCCCTCGGGCACATGACGTGTGGAGCTGCACCCTGCCATAAGCAGGGCTGACAACAGTATGCACACGGCGCCGGCGGCGCGCCTGAGCTTGGTAGGCAACATCACTTTCGCGGGGGAAGATTTGTATCCTTCTTTTGCGTGCCCTCCGGCGGCAACCGCCGCCGGGGAGCAGAGCGCGGGAAGGGTTTACTCCATCAGTTTGCGGTAGCGGCGGCGCGGGGGCTCCTTGCCTCCGTTCTGCGCCTTCTTGTAGGCTTCGTAGTCGCTGTACGACCCTTCGTAGAACACCACTTTGCCATCGCCCTCGAAGGAGAGGATGTGGGTGCAGATGCGGTCGAGGAACCAGCGGTCGTGGCTTACCACCACGGCGCAGCCGGCAAAGGCCTCGAGTCCCTCCTCAAGGGCGCGAAGCGTATTCACGTCGATATCGTTGGTGGGCTCGTCGAGCAGCAGCACATTGCCCTCCTCTTTCAGGGCCATGGCCAGGTGCAGACGGTTGCGCTCGCCGCCCGACAGCACTGCGATCTTCTTCTCCTGGTCGGCACCGGCGAAATTGAACTTCGACAAATAAGCGCGGGCGTTGACGTCGCGGCCGCCCATGCGGAAGCTCTCGGTGCCTTGCGAAATCACCTGATACACCGAGTGCTCGGGGATCAGATCGTGGTGGCGCTGGTCCACATAGGCTATCTTCACGGTCTCGCCTACGCTGAAGTCGCCGGCATCGGGCTTCTCCTGCCCCATGATGAGGCGGAAGAGGGTGGTCTTGCCGGCGCCGTTGGGGCCGATGACACCTACTATGCCGTTGGGGGGGAGGGAGAACTCCAGATCCTTGAACAGCAGCTTCTTGCCGAACGATTTCTCCAGTCCGTGGGCCTCGATCACCTTGTTGCCCAGACGCGGACCGTTGGGGATGAAGATCTCCAGACGCTCCTCGCGCTGCTTCTGATCTTCGTTGAGCAGGCGGTCGTAGCTCGAGAGTCGGGCTTTGCCCTTGGCCTGACGGGCCTTGGGAGCCATGCGCACCCATTCGAGCTCGCGCTCGAGGGTCTTGCGGCGCTTGCTGGCCTGCTTCTCCTCCTGAGCCATGCGTTTGGTCTTCTGCTCGAGCCAGGAGGAGTAGTTGCCCTTCCAGGGTATCCCCTCGCCGCGGTCGAGCTCCAGGATCCATCCGGCCACATGGTCGAGGAAGTAGCGGTCGTGGGTGATGGCGATGACAGTGCCGGGATACTGGCGCAGGTGCTGCTCAAGCCAGTCGATCGACTCGGCGTCGAGATGGTTGGTAGGTTCGTCGAGAAGCAGAATGTCGGGTTGCTGGAGAAGAAGACGGCAGAGAGCCACGCGGCGGCGTTCACCGCCGGAGAGGGTGGCGATTGTCTGATCGTCGGGCGGACACTGGAGCGCGTCCATGGCGCGCTCGAGCTTGCTGTCGATATTCCAGGCGTCGGCAGCGTCGAGATGGTCCTGCAGTTCGGCCTGACGCGCGATAAGGGCCTCCATCTTGTCGGGGTCTTCGAGGACATCGGGGTCGGCAAAGGCTTCGTTGACCTTGTCGAATTCGGCCAGCATGTCCATAACGGGCTTCACTCCCTCGCGCACAACTTCAATGACGGTTTTGTCGGGATCGAGCTGAGGATCCTGCTCGAGATAGCCGACAGTGTAGCCCGGCGAGAAAACAACCTCGCCCTGATAACTCTTGTCGATTCCGGCTATAATCTTCAGCAGAGTCGACTTCCCGGCGCCGTTAAGGCCGATAATGCCGATCTTGGCTCCGTAGAAGAATGAGAGATAGATATTTTTAAGGACTTGTTTCTGTGGCGGGTAGATTTTGCTTACGCCCACCATCGAGAAGATAATCTTTTTGTCGTCGGCCATAGAAATGGTTGATTATTGAGATTTCAAACTATCGGTTAATTGAAATTAATGGCGCATTCCGCCACGTTTTGGCTGAGCGTAGCGCACGGGATAGCCTGCACGTATCTTGCCTTCGGCAAGGTTGCGCAGCTTGTTGCGGATCACGGAGATGTGATCGGTATAGACCTTCCCCTCGAGATGGTCACATTCGTGCTGGACTATTCTTGCCAGAAAGCCTGAGATTTCCTCTTCGTGAGGCTCGAAATTCTCGTCGAGCCAGCTGAGCCTGATATGATGGACACGCTTAACGGCCTCACTGAGTCCGGGAAGACTCAGGCATCCTTCGTTGCAGGTTTCTTCGGGGCCTTCAAGTACCTCTATTTCCGGATTGACGAGAACCAGTTTCCGACCCTTGCATCCGGGATCTTCGTCGCCCATGACGTCGGCATCGATAACGACCAGACGGATATTGCGTCCGATCTGCGGAGCTGCAAGACCGACTCCTTCGGAGGCGTACATGGTTTCGAACATATCGGCTACAAGTTTTTTCAGCTCGGGATAGTCGTTCGGCACGTCTTCGCTGACGCGCCGAAGTACCGGATGACCGTAGATATAGATAGGTAATATCATTGCATTGATTTATATTGTTGGCTGTCAAGAAAGTCCGATAGGATTATTGTGGCTGCGATCTCA
>CAJLLX010000103.1 GCA_905207535.1 uncultured Muribaculaceae bacterium
ACGATTTCCGTGCCCGCGCCGCAGAATATTGCCCCGAGCGCCAGCAGGTAAAAGGGGTGGAACAATAGCTGCCGCATCCCCTGCCGCTCCTCGGGCGGCGTCCCCTGCGGAAAAGGCGCGCGCAGGAACATGAAAAAGCAGGTCAGCGGCACCGCCGCCCCCTCTCCCATCATCAAACCGGAGGCTCCCGCCGAAAAGCGCGACTCCGCCTCGGCTCCGGCCGGCTCCTCCGAGCCCGATTCGGCTCCGGTGCGCGTCGACCGCCGCCAATTTCTCGCCACGGGACTCATCGTGGCTGCCGCCCCGGCGCTCGCTGCTGCCAAGAAGGGGGCCAACCGCATCCAGGCGCTCCAATATGGCGGAAAACCGCTCACACCCACGCGCTATGTGGCTCCTCCGGGACGCCGCTCCATGGCCGATTTCCTCGAAAAGTGCACTGGCTGCGGCCTCTGCGTCGCCCGTTGCCCGGCCAAGGTGCTCCGCCCGTCATCCAACGAGTTCGGATGGCTCCACATGCTCCATCCTGTGATGCACTTCGACTCCTCCTACTGCCGATACAACTGCACCCGATGCACCGACGTATGCCCCACAGGCGCTCTCCTCCCCCTCACAGTCGACGAGAAGCACATCTTCATCATCGGCCACGCACGCGTGGAGACCGACAACTGCATCGGCTGCGGCCTCTGCGCCGAGCGATGCCCCCGCGAGGCCGTCAAACTGGTGGCCCGCCCCGGATGGCGCAACGGCCAGAGCATCATGGTGGCTTCGGTCAACACCGACCTCTGCATCGGATGCGGCGCCTGCGAATATATCTGCCCCGCCACACCGCTCAAGGCGATTGTGGTCGACGGCATCTCCTGACATCATCACACTCACACCGCCCTCTCTCCTGATTTTTAAGACTTTACATTATAACATGAAACAATATCTCGATCTGCTCCGCCACATCATGGACCACGGGGTGCAGAAATCCGACCGCACCGGCACCGGCACCCGCTCGGTGTTCGGCTATCAGATGCGATTCAACCTCGAAGAGGGCTTCCCCCTGCTCACCACCAAGAAACTGCATCTCAAATCCATCATCTACGAGCTGCTGTGGTTTCTCAACGGCGACACCAACGTGCGCTACCTCCAGGACCATGGTGTGCGCATCTGGAACGAGTGGGCCTCGCCCGACGGCGACCTCGGACACATCTACGGCTACCAGTGGCGCTCATGGCCCGACTACAAGGGCGGATTCATCGACCAGATCGCCCAGGCTGTCGACCAGATCAAGCACAACCCCGACTCGCGCCGCATCATCGTCAGCGCCTGGAATGTCGCCGACCTCGACAACATGAACCTCCCCCCCTGCCACGCCTTCTTCCAGTTTTACGTGGCCGACGGACGCCTCTCCCTCCAGCTCTACCAGCGCAGCGCCGACACCTTCCTCGGTGTGCCCTTCAACATCGCCTCCTACGCCCTCCTCACCATGATGATGGCACAGGTATGCGGCCTCCGGCCCGGCGACTTCGTCCACACCCTCGGCGACGCCCACATCTACAACAACCACTTCGATCAGGTCCGCGAGCAGCTCTCCCGCACCCCGCGCCCGCTCCCCCGCATGATCATCAATCCCGACGTCCGCGACATCTTCAGCTTCAAATACGAAGACTTCACCCTCACCGACTACGACCCTCTCCCCCACATCAAAGCCGAAGTCTCCGTCTGATCATATCTACAATCTAAGCACTATCCGCGATGCTTACAATCATAGCAGCCATCACAGCCCGCCGCGGCGCCATCGGCCGCAAAGGCGATCTCATTTATCACATCTCCGCCGATCTCAAGCACTTCAAGGAGCTCACCACCGGCCACACCGTGCTCATGGGGCGCCGCACCTTCCTTTCCCTCCCAAAGGGAGCGCTCCCCAAACGCCGCAACATTGTCATCACATCCGACACAGAGTGGACGGCCCCCAATGTCGAGACCGCCCACTCCCTCGATGAGGCACTCGCCCTCACCGCTGCCGACAGCGAGATCTTCGTCATCGGTGGCGGACAAGTCTACGCCGAGACCCTCGCCGTAGCCGACCGCCTATGCATCACCCTCATCGATGCTCCCGAGCCCGACGACGCCGACACCTTCTTCCCGCCCATCGACCCCTCCCTCTGGGAGATCACCGACATGAGTCCCCGATTCACCGACCCCGCCGGCATCCCCTACACCTTCGTCACCTTCTCCCGCAAGAAATAGCCTCCCTCCCCCTTCCCTCCTCCCTCACCTCCTCCCTCTTCGCTCTATTTTTTCGCTAAGAACCCTTTATAATACTCCCCGATTTTCAGACAGGCACAAAGATGGCGGGATGACGAAAACTAATCTCCTCCTCAAAATCATCAAAGCGCCGCAACCCCTCGAGGGGGTTGCGGCGCTTTAGCGCTTGTCAATCAGTGCGTTAGTCCTCCAGCAGGAAGCGGTCGGCATCCATGGCTGCGCGGCAGCCGGAGGCGGCGGCGTTGATGGCCTGCTGATACAGCGGATCGGCGCAGTCGCCGGCGGCAAACACGCCCGGCACATTGGTGGCGGTGGAGGGTGAGGCCACCTTCAGGTATCCCTCGGCATCCATATCCACCTGACCCTTAAACAGATCTGTGTTGGGACTATGGCCGATAGCGAGGAAAAATCCGTCGATGGCGATGTCAAATTTCCGCTCCTCGGGCTGTCCCTTATACTCCACGATATGAGCGCCTTCCAGCACTTCGTCACCGAAAAGGTCTATGGTGTTGCAGTTGAAGAGGATCTCAATATTATCCTTCTCCTCCAGGCGGCGCTGCATCACTTTCGATGCCCGCAGGAAAGGCTTACGCACAATCAGATACACTTTCTTGGCCAGCGATGCCAGATAGAGGGCCTCCTCGCAGGCGGTGTCGCCGCCGCCCACCACGGCCACGGTGCGTTTGCGGTAGAAAAATCCGTCGCAGGTGGCGCAGGCCGATACTCCCATCCCCATAAACTGCTGCTCACCGGGCAGACCGAGATAGCGGGCCGAGGCGCCTGTGGCGATGATCAGCGATGCGGCCTCGATGGTGTCGCCGTTGTCGAGCGACAGTGTGAACGGCCGCTTGCCGAGGTCTACGCCGGTCACCTGACCCATGCGCAGGTCGGCGCCGAAGCGCTTGGCCTGCTGGCGAAACTCTTCCATCATCTCCGGGCCGTTGATCCCGTTGGGATAACCGGGGAAATTTTCCACCTCGGTGGTGGTGGTGAGCTGGCCGCCGGGCTGGGGGCCTTCGATAAGTATGGGCGAGAGATTGGCGCGCGATGCGTAGATTGCTGCCGTGAAACCGGCAGGTCCGCCGCCTACGATGGCGCAGCGGGTAGTGAGGGTTGCCATGGTTATATCTATCTTTTAATCTGTTAGTTATGTTGTTGCCGCTATCTGAGGTCTATCACTTCCACCCCCTTGTAGCCTTTGGGGTCAAAGCGGAAGTAACTGTCCGGGTAAGCCTTAGTGCGGGTTATTTCGCTGATTTTTATTGAGGTGCAACTGCCGTCGGTGGTGTAAAATACTATCTCGGCGGGCATCGATGTGGCAGAGTTTATAGCCAGCATTATCTTCGAGTAATCTCCCTGCCCTTTCGGCTTCAGTTCCAGCATGTCATACCCCTTGGGAGCTGTCACTCGCCGCGCGGCGTAGCGGGTGCGCAGACTCTCGAGGATTGCAAACGGATTGACCTGCGTAAGCTCCTCAGCGGTGGGCTCCGACACCGTCACCTCCTGATTGGCAAGTGAATAGGTCCACTGTGTGCGTCCGTCATACCATGTGGTCATGGCTTGAGTCACAAGCCGGAAGCGATTGCCGGTCAGCACTATGTCGCCGGTAGCTTTCTGCCCGTTGTAAGTAGCTGTAAACGAAGCCTTCAATCCCTTGGCACTCTTCATCACCGAGGTGGTGCGCGCCAGAATGTCGGCGGCCGTGGGGATGGCGGCTGCGGCGCTCAGCGCCACGGCCGCCACTATCGTGCATATCAGTATTTTCAGTTTCATCTGTCAATATCAACAATTTGCTGTACGAATCGGTTTGCCCCCGCCCCCCTTTACGGCGCCGGGACGCTCATCAGAGCGAACTAAGTATCTCCTGCAGCCCTATCATGTCCACGAGCACCTGGCGCGGCTTTCCACCCGAGGTAGGAGCGGGACCCACGATGCCGGCCATCTCAAGCTGGTCCATGATCTTGCCCGCGCGGGCAAATCCTATCGAGAAGCGGCGCTGTACGGCGGTGGTAGATCCAATACCCGACTGCACCACGGCCTCGGCTACCTCGTTGAAGAGCACATCGCGGTCGGAGAGCGACCCTGAGCCCATCGAACCGCCGGCACCCTCCCCTTCCATCGTCGGCTCGGGGAGCAGGTAGGCGGTGGGGTAGCCGGCCTGCTTGGAGATATGCTCGCAGATCGCCTCCACCTCGGGGGTGTCGATAAACGCGCACTGCACGCGGGTGATCGATCCGTTGTGCATGAAGAGCATGTCGCCGCGCCCTATAAGCTGATTGGCGCCGGGACGGTCGAGGATGGTCTTCGAGTCGACCATCTGGGTCACGCGGAAGGCGATACGCCCCGGGAAGTTGTTCTTTATCAGTCCGGTAATCACATCGGTCGACGGGCGCTGGGTGGCCACGATCATGTGGATGCCCACGGCACGCGCCTTCTGGGCGATACGGGCCACAGGCTTCTCCACCTCCTTGCCCGCCACCATGATCAGGTCGGCAAACTCGTCGATAATCACCACTATATAAGGCATGAAGCGGTGCCCATTGTTGGGATTCAGGCGCTTCTGCACAAATTTTTCGTTATACTCGGCGATGTTGCGCACATTGGCGTCGCGAAGCAGCGCCAGGCGGTTTTCCATCTCGGTGCAGAGCGAATTGAGCGTGGCCAGCACCTTGTCCATCTGGGTCACCACGGCATCCTCCTCGTCGGGCAGTTTGGCCAGAAAATGCTTCTCCAGCACGCTGTAGAGGCTGAATTCCACCATCTTCGGGTCGATCAGCACAAATTTCAGTTCGGCCGGATGCCGCTTATAGAGTAGCGAGGCAATGATGGTGTTGAGACCCACCGACTTACCCATACCGGTGGCACCGGCCACCAGCAGGTGGGGCATCTTGCAGAGATCGGCCACAAACACATCGTTGGAGATCGTGCACCCCATGGCCATCGGCAGCTGCTCTTTACCCTCTAAGAATCGTTTCGACGACAGGATCGAACGGATCGACACTGTCTGCGGGTCCTTGTTCGGCACCTCGATGCCGATGGTCCCCTTGCCGGGCATAGGAGCGATGATGCGGATGCCGAGGGCAGCCAGCTGAAGTGCTATATCGTCTTCCAGGCGCTTGATTTTGGCGATGCGCACACCCTCGGCGGGGATGATCTCGTAGAGCGTCACCGTCGGGCCCACCGCAGCCTTGATTTTGCTTATCTCGATGCCGAAGTCGTTGAGTGTCTTCTCGATACGGGCCTGATTTTCATCCATCTCCTCCACATCCACCACATTTTCTTTCTGCGGGATGTCGCGAAGCAGGTCGATCGACGGTTTGCAATAGTGCGACAACTCGGCGGTTGGGTCGTACATCTCCGTGCGCCCCTCGTCGGCGGTCTCTATGCTCTTTACCTCCACTTCCATCTTTGCCGAAGGTGCTTCCGCTCCCTTAGCGGCGGATTCGCCCTCCTCGGCAGGCTTTTCAGGCGCCTCAGGCGCCTTTTCCGGCTCAGTCACCGTCTCTGCGGTCGGCGGCATCACGGGCACACCCCCGCCTTCCGCCTCATTTTCAGGTGTCTCAGGTGTTTCAGCCTCCTCAGGGGTCTCATCCCGGGGCTGAGGCGGTATATAGCGCGAATGATCGGTGATGGCATAGGGATCGTCGGTGGTGGCATCGCCGGTCTCAAAGCCCACCGACACCGGAGCGACAGGCTCCTCCTCCCGGTCGGGCTCCCCATCGCGGGAATCGTCGTCGATACCCTCGTCGAGGTTGCGGCGGCGGTCGGCCTCCTCCATCTCGGCTATCACGCGGCGCCGGTCCTGCTCGCGCTCATAGCGCTCCTGCTCCAGCTTTTCGCGCCGTGCACGCCGCATGGCGCGCCAGCGGCCCCAGATCCGCGATATATCGTTGATATACACATAAAACACTGCCACTACGGCCAGTGCGCTCACCAGCGCTGCCCCTATCCAGTCGAGATTGGCCACAAGCCACATATTCACATATTGCCCGTGATATCCGCCCAGGTTGTAGTCGGTCCCGAGCCACAGCGACACCAGGCCGAGCACCAGCGAGGTGGTGATCCCCACCAGCAATGCCTTGAAAGTCAGCGACCAGAACGACATCTTCCGCAGTCCCATCAGCGACAGCCCAAGGAGCACCATATACACTATCAGCGCCAGCGAGCCGAGCCCGAACCCCTCGATGATGATCGAATGGGCGAGCTGCGCGCCCACGGGGCCGGCCGCATTTTCCACTCCCCCCTCCTGAGCCATCCGGCTCACAGTGGTGGTAGTGACAATGCTCTGATCCTCAGCGCCCGACCGGATAAACGAGATCGCAGCCACGAAGATATACACAGCGGCAAACGACAGCGCCACGCCCAGCACGGCATGGAAGCGCTTGTCGCAGAAAAACTTAACTATTCCCCACTCCCGCAGCGGTTTGCGCTCGCGCGGCGGCTTCTGCGGCTT
>CAJLLX010000104.1 GCA_905207535.1 uncultured Muribaculaceae bacterium
CGGCGGCGGTAGCCGAAATGGCGCAAAAACTCCCGCATTTGTACTGCAATTTGGCGTTTACGCATAAAAATGCCTAAATTTGCAGCCGATATGCGCAAACCGACCTTCAATAAGCACACTATACACACGGCAGGTGCCCTCCGCAGGGCGCTTGCCGTGATGTTTGTTGTCATGGCGGCCATCATGGCCCCCCAGAAGGCTCAGGGCATATCCTTCGCCCTCGACTCGATCGCCGAATGGGGCAAATTTCCCCGATTTTGCGTGAATGTCTACCGCTGGGGCGACAAATTTTTCAACTCCTACGACTCCACCTACGTGCAGGGCTCGGGCAAGCGGTGGAACATCAAGCTCAAGGGCGACAGCTGGTTTGATGTGTACAACTTCCGCTTCGCCACCGACGGCTACCGCATGATCATGGTGTCGCGCCCGTCGACCACCGCCGGTTTCTACCTCACCTACATGGCTGTGAGCGTGGGCTATGATATGAACGTGAGCAAATACTTCAACGGCAACACCGAGGCAAGAAAGCGATTCAACGCCCAGTTCAACTGCTCGCTCTTCGCCGCCGACTTCCAGTATTTCACCAACGATATCGGCACCACCATCCGCCGCATGGGGATGCCCGGCAATGTGCAGCACACCCGCGTGCCCTTCAGCGGCATCAACACCAGCTCGTGGCAGCTCTCGCTCTACTATTTCTTCAACCACAAGCACTACTCGCAGGGCGCGGCCTTCTATTACAGCAAGATACAGCAGCGCAGCTCAGGCACCATGTTTGCCGGCCTCACCTTCTCGGGCGACAAATATCACTTCAACTTCGAGGGTATCAAGCCCGACGAGCGCCCGCGGCTCCCCGAGAGCTGGAACAACAACTACAATGTGCGCAACAAAAACTATGGTCTCAAGGTGGGCTACGCCTACAACTGGGTTTTCCACCGCGGATGGACCCTCGGCGTGTCCGTAGCGCCCATCGTAGGGCTGCGCAAAGGCTTCATCAACATCCCCGGCGAAGACGGCAACTCCTTCTATCTCAGCGGTCAGGCACGCATGTCGCTGGTCTACAACCTGCACAAACGCTGGTTTTTCGGGGCTGTGGGCCGCATAGACAGCGACCTGGTCTACGACAAAGAGCACTCCCTGCTGGCCAACAACATGTCGGTAGAGATGTCCGTAGGCTACCGCTTCGACCTCTGGTAGTCGTAAACCGGTAGTAATAAAAAAGTATTTGTTTTTTGTTACTGTTCAGCCGGCTTGCCAGCGTCCTCAAGCCTAAAACCTCCCGCCTCCCGCCTAAAACCTAAAACCTAAAGCCTAAAGCCTAAAGCCTAAAGCCTAAAGCCTAAAGCCTAAAGCCTAAAGCCTCTCCCCCCTTTCATTTGACAAAGTTAGCATTTTTCTCACACAAATTCACACATAAAAACACATATGCCGTCGCAGAGTTGCTGACAGCATACAATATTTTAATCTAAGAAGGTGGAAAATCTGCTGTATCAGAGCACGCGGCGAGCGCCGATGAAGCGCTTGGAGTAGTAGGGCGCCGAAATGCGGTCGATGCGGATACCGCCCGAGGTGGCGGCATGGATAAAGGTGATCTCGCCTGTCACGGGGTCGTTGGAGATGGCTATCCCCACATGCCCTACGCGCCCTGAGCGCGAGTTGCGGCCGGTGAAAAACAGCAGGTCGCCGCACGAGATCTCGTCGCGCTCTATCTTCTCACCGCTGCTGTACTGATCGGCCGAAGAGGCACCGAGCGAGTAGCCGAACTGGCCGAAAACATAGCTCGTGAATCCGGAGCAGTCGAAACCCCTGGGCGATTTGCCGCCGCGCACGTAGCGGGTGCCGATATACTTCTTGGCAAACGCTATCATATCACCCGCCATCACTGCGGCCTCGTTGTCGGCCACCTCGTCAAACAGCTCCATGCCGGCGGCGGGCACTATCTCGAAGGGATTGGTCTTTGA
The DNA here is from genome assembly GCA_905207535.1 of uncultured Muribaculaceae bacterium. Lineage (GTDB taxonomy): Bacteria > Bacteroidota > Bacteroidia > Bacteroidales > Muribaculaceae > UBA7173. The sequence continues at coordinate 1,962 of CAJLLX010000104.1, forward strand.
TACGGACGCATAGGTCATATCCTCCTCTGCTGCCACGCTATGACTCTTGGAAGCCTTGGTATTATGCTGTTTGCGCGCTGCATCCATCGGAAGCACCGCTACAAGAAGGCCGAGCATGAGAGTGGTAAGAAAACGTATCATTAGATTCAGAGGGAAGAGAGGTGATAGTGAATGATCGCGCTGCGATTTTTATTACAGCCACGAAGTTACGAAAATTGGCACACCCCCGCAAACGAGAGCGTGCCAATAAATTACATTTTATGTTAATATAGCTAAAATTAGCCTTTTATCGGCGAACCGGTTTTTCAGAAGAGCCAGGCGGCTGTGATGGTCCAGAAGCGGCTTTTACCGTCAGCTAAATTCTTGCCATACAGAGCATTGTCGGCCGAGGCCGAGTTGGTGATGCCCAGGCCGTAGGAGGCGCCGATCTCCAGATGGTCGACGAATCGCAGACCCAGACCGAAGTTCCACCCGAGGTCGAAGGTGCGGTTGTTCCACGCGTTTTTCACATTCTTGTTCGACATCAGGAACGAAAAGTCGGGACCGGTGAAGAGATACGGTGTGACGACTTTGCTGATCAGGGGCACGGAGATGTTCCAGCGGAAGTTCACCGGTATCTCGATATAGTCGCTGTTGGAGGTAATCCCCTCGGTCTCACCATCTTCGGTAAAATAGATGCGGTTCTGACGGTGGGTATACATCACCGATGCGTCCACGCCGATGTTGAGTATCGGGGCCACAAACTGCAGGGTGACACCGCCGGTGAAGCCCGAGCGGTTGGAGGCGTCGAATGCGCTTTCGTTAAATTTCATCTCGTTGACGTTCACACCGGCTTTCACACCGAAGCGAAGGGGACCTCCGGCCGATGCCGACTGCACGCCGGCCACGAGCGCCGCGCAAAGCATTATTGCCGACACTAAGGCTGCCTTGATTTTCTTCATATTTTCAGTTGTTTTTGATGTTTACACCTTATTGCATGCGCAAAAGTAACATTTATTTTTCAAAGTACCGCACAAAAGCGCTACCTTTGCCGTAGAATAGATAAAATATATGGACGCACAGAAACATCTCGAACTTGAAGAAAAAGTGGTGGCGATGCTCAAGACGGTCTTCGACCCGGAGATCCCCGTCGACATCTACAGCCTCGGACTCGTATACCGCATCGACCTCACCGACGACGGCGACCTCACCGTGGATATGACCATGACAGCCCCCTCCTGCCCTATGGCCGACTTCATCCTCGAGGACACAAGGATAAAACTCGAATCTATCGAGGGAATCAAATCGGTCACCATCAATCTCGTCTTCGAGCCTGAATGGAACAAAGACATGATGAGCGAGGAGGCCAAGCTCGAGCTCGGCATGCTCTAAACCGGCTGACCCTGAGCATATATCCCCGCATTACTGCCGCATTTTCCGCCTCCCGGCTTACCCTCCGACCCCTTTTCCCCCTCTGACGCTTGTGGATAAAAAAGCCTACTTCATATCCGACCTCCACCTCGGAGCGCACTATTTCACCAATCCCCGCGACTACGAGCTGAGGGTGGTGCGCTTTCTCGACACGATTGCCGACGATGTCGACGAGCTATACCTCCTCGGCGACATCCTCGACTACTGGTATGAATACCGCACGGTGGTGCCGCGCGGATTCACCCGCTTTTTCGGCGCCCTGGGGCGCCTATCCGACCGCGGGGTGAAGATCACATGGTTCATCGGCAACCACGACATCTGGCTCTTCGACTATCTCCGCAATGAGATAGGGATGACGGTGGTCGACGGCTACGAGCTCCTCACCATCAAGGGGAAGCATTTCTTCCTCAGCCACGGCGACGGACTGGGCAAGCTGCCACCGCTGTTCCGCGCCATCCGCGCCACCTTCCGCTGCCGTTTTGCCCAGCGGCTCTATGCCGCCATCCATCCCCGCTGGACTGTCACCTTCGCCCACCGATGGTCGAGCCATTCGCGCGACTTCGCCCACTACCGCCCGCAGTTTCTCGGCGAGCAGGAGCCGCTCATCGCCTACTGCCGCGAGTATCTCGCCGAGCATCCGGGCGCGGTCGACTACTTCGTTTTCGGCCATCGCCATGTGCTGGTCGATTACCCGCTCGACCCTCCTGCTGGCGCACGAATGATCATCCTCGGCGACTGGATCCACCACTTTTCCTACGGCGTATTCGACGGCGAAAAATTTTCTTTGCATCGCTTCGAAGAAGATGGCACAACGGCGGGTGAAGGCGTATCACAATGACGGGGAAAGTGCAAAAATATGACCGTTTTGTGCATTTTTTTCGCCAGCAGCGGCCATCGAAGCATCGCGAATCGGTCATTTCGATTTCGTTTTGAGCATTTCGATACTTTAACACCCGCTTATGTTTTATAGCAAAATTAACAGCTTTTAACCATCGCACCCGTACAAATGTCCACAATTGCCACGCTCTATAAATCAAGCATTTACACTTCGAAATATAGCAAAATCTGCCAAGATAGCTATAAAACTATGCCGTAAAACATAAGAAAAAATTTTGTCACAACACGAAAAAGGGTGACCTTTGCATCACAAACCTAAAACAATCTTTTTTACCTTAGAAATTGTACCTATTGGAAACCAATAAAAAGGCGCTTAGTGATAAGCGCCTTTTTAATTTTTTACCATTTTTGTCACGGACCGGTCATGCTTTTCCTGCGAAGTCAAATCCCGCATCGCGCACCGCGTCGGCCACCGCGCTGTCGGCCACATCGCCCTCCACCGTCACTGTGCCGTGCGAGAGATCCACCATCGCGCTATTCACGCCGGGGAGCGCTCCCACAGCCTTTTCCACAGTGGCCTTGCAGTGTGCGCAGGCCATTCCGTTCACCTTGTAAGTCTTTGTTGTATCCATTTCCGTGTCTTTATTTGAGTTAATTTCACATGCGCATCCTTCGGGGCTGCAATGCTTGTGGCCGCCGCGGCGCGTGCGGATGAATCCGTAGATCAGCAGCCCCACCAGCAGCGCGCTGCAGAGCGTGGGGAAAAGGGGGAGCGACATCCCGCCGTGGTGGCACCCCTCGGCGGCTGTCACTGCCTTTGGGAGGGCAAACCACTGCGCCGGTAGCAGGTAATCGATCGCCATGCCGAATATCAGCGCGGTCACTATCACCGAACCCACATAGATGGCCGTGGTCTTGCGCCCCATCTCGCGGTTGAGCAGCAGTATCGAGGCAAAATTGGCCGCCGGACCGGCCATGAGTAGCACGAAGGCCACCCCGGGGGTGAGCCCTTTGAGCATCAGCGACATGGCGATAGGTATCGAACCCGTGGCGCAGATATACATCGGCACCGCCACGGCCACCATCACCAGCATCGCCAGGAAAGGATGGGCCGAAAGCGACAGAAACAGCTCATCGGGCACCGCCACGGTGATCACCGCGGCCACGATCAGCCCGATCACGAGCCATTTGCCCACCGAGGCCACCATATCCACCAGTCCGTAGCGCACGGCCTCCATCGCCTTGCGCCAAAACGACAGCTTCAACTCGCTCTCCGCCACCGACGACGCGCGCAGAGGCCCCGCATTTGCGTTTTCCCGGCCATCATTGCCGTCGGCTGCATCTACTACCATCCCGCCGGCAAACGAGCCTACAAGCGCCGCTATGGGCCTTATTATCGCCATCGGCAGACCCAACAGCGCATACGTGGCGGCGATGGAGTCTACTCCGGTCTGCGGCGTGGCGATCAGAAACGCCGTGGTGGCGCCGCGCGACGCCCCGCGCCTCCTGAGCGAGATGGCCGTAGGGAGCACGCCGCACGAGCAGAGCGGCAGCGGTATCCCTAACAGTGCGGCTTTCACCACCGGCCGCCATCCGCGCCCGGCAAGGTGGTGGCTCATGGTCTCCGGCCGCACGAACACCTGGAGCACTCCCGCCAGCAGGAATCCCAGCAGTATATAGGGCGACATCTCGTTGAGGATGTCGAGCAAAGCGTAAAAAAAGTGTTGCATAATCTGTGTATAATTATCCGAAAGGCTGCAAATCAGCTCCCTCTCTTCGTTCAGGGCTGCAAATCAGCTCTTTTTCTTTTTCGCCTGCAAAGTTAACGCCGCAGCCTCGCCGCGGCGTTACACCATTCCCGTTTTCTTTTGCAAAATTTCCCCCGCCCCTACCCGGCTATTGACCCCATATGGCCTATATACCCAATAAGCCCAATATTGCGCCCATTGGCCAATATGCCACAATAGGGCCAATACCGCCCCGTTGCGCAGCTGTTTTTAGTCATCAGAGCTTCAGCTCTGATCCCCATCTAAGCTCTAAGCTCTTAGATCTCAGCACTAAACCTGGTTTATCGGTATCCGCGGCAGCGCCGCGCGCATAAACTCGGTGGGCGTCAGCCCCGTCAGCGACTTAAATTGCCGGCTCAGATGCGCCACGCTCGAATATCCCGCCTTGTCGGCAATCTCCGAGATGGTCAGCTGCCGGTACGACAGCAACTCCTTCACATACTCCACCCTCTGCGCTATGGCATACTTCTCGACGGTGCGCCCCTCCCGGGCCGAAAACACCCGCGAGATCACCGAATAGTCGCAGTTGAGGTGGCTCTGCAGGCACGCCGAGAGGTTGAGCCGGCAGTCACCCTCCCTCACATGCTCTATGATCACCAGCTTGGCCCGCTCCACCAGCTGCGCCTC
>CAJLLX010000105.1 GCA_905207535.1 uncultured Muribaculaceae bacterium
GTGGAGAGCGAAGTGCAGGTCTTCGTCGGCTTCGACCAGCCGATGCCCGTTACCGACGCCAAAGCCGTTTATAAGGCCGACGGCAACGTCCATATCTCCTGGAAAGCACCGACCAAAGGCGTGCAGGGCGGCGACATCAATCCCGCCGACCTCACCTACGAGGTGAAGCTCCATATCGGCGACAAGCTCTCACAGGTCACCGAAATCACCGGCACCCGCTTTGAGGCCACCCCCGATATCAGCGAGTCTACCCCCTGCTATGCGGAGGTAGTAGCTATCTGCGGCACCAACGGCAAGCGCAGCGAGGCCGCGCAGTCCAACTCCGTGCTGATGGGTCCCTGCACCCCGCTTCCCTTCTCCGCCAACTTCGACAACGGCGAGGGCACCGAAAACTTCATGGCCTTCGATGCCAACGGCGACGGTGTCACCTGGTACTACGAGAAGATCGAGGGCAACATGCGCACCAACTACAAGAGCGGCAACGGCTCGATGGACGACTGGCTCTTCACCCCCAACTTCCTCCTCTCGCCCGAGGAGTTCTACCACGTGCAGGTGCGCGTGGCAACCCCCGGCCAGTACTACACTCCCGAGACCCTCGCAATCCGTGCGGGGCTCAACCGCACCCCCGAGGCGATGACCGTGGAGGTGCTCCCGCCCACCGACTATGCTACCCCCGCCGTCGGCACCCTGGTTGATGCCTACTTCGTGCCCACCGAAGAGGGCGCATGGCATCTCGGATTCCACTCCACTACCAAGGGGGAGAATCTCTATGTGTCGATCGACGATCTGAAGATAGCGAGCGCAGGCGTCACCTCCGCTCCCTCCGCTCCCACCGGCCTGAAGGCCACTCCGGCCGCAGCGGGCGTGCTCAAATGCAGCATCGAGGTCACCGCTCCCACGCATTGCCTCGACGGCGAGCCCCTCGGCGAGAATGTCACCCTGCAGGTTTACCGCTCGGGACGCCGCCAGAAGGAGATGAAAGATGTGGCTCCAGGCGCTACCGTAGTGTTTGAGGACCTTACCGGCGTGCAGGGCACCAACACCTACGAGGTGCGTTGCTTCAACAGCGACGGCTACGGCATCCCCGCCACCGTGCGCGCTTATCTCGGCGTCGACAAGCCGCTGCCCCCCACCAATGTGCATGTGACCTTCGACAAGGACCGCAAGCCGGTCATCACCTGGGATGCTCCCGAAGGTGGTGTCAACGGCGGTGTGATCGACTACAGCGCTGTGACCTACAACATCCGCCGCTCGTTCGACAGCCAGTATGTGGCTCAGGGCCTGAAGGGCAACACCGTCACAGACAACCTCGGCCTCGACGTGGTGCAGCAGGCGCTGATGTTCTACAATGTTTACGCAGTGACGGCAGCCGGCACCAGCGAGCCGGCACAAACCGAGCACTTCACCATGGGCACCCCCTACGAGATGCCCTACTACGAAGGGTTCGAGGATATGCTTGAGATGAAAGGCCCCTGGCTGGGCATGCTGCTCGACAACCAGAAGGGCGCATGGTACATCGACGAGGAGGGATCGCGCCCCTCGGCCGAGCCGATCGACAACAATGGCGGTCTGGTGACTTTCGCCCCCGGCGAGAGCGGCCACACCTCCACCCTCGGCACCCCGCTGGTATGCATCGACGATGCCGACTATCCCGTGCTTGAATTCTACCTCTACACTGTGCGCGACAACGACAGCCGACTCACTGTGAGCGTCCGCACCGACGTCACCGAACCCGACGCCGTGTGGACCCGCCTGATGAACGACCGCTCGTTTACCCCCGGATGGAACGTGGTGCGCATCCCGCTTGAGGACTACAAGGGCGAGAAATATGTGCAGGTGCTCTTCACCGGACTTGCCGGCGAGGAATACTACAACCATATGCACCTCGACTGCATCAGCATCTCCGACATGCCCCGCTACGATGTGGCTGCCGTCGGCCTTACCGGCCCCGAGATCCTTGTGCCGGGCGAGGAGGCCAACTTCTCCGCCACTGTGGCCAATGTCGGCATCGATCCGGTGTCGGATATCACCGTGCGCCTCTATCGCGGCCTCACCGAGGTTTCCAGCACCACGCTCCCGTCGCTCGACGCTGCCGCTTCGATCGATGTGACCCTCACCGACATGCCCGCGCTCGATTTCAGCGAGACAGAGAGCTACACCGTGATGGTGGAGAACGCCAAGGACTCCAACCCCGACAACGACCTCTCGCGCACCGTTGAGGTGGATGTACAGCTGCCTCATTACCCCGTGCCTGTGCTCAAGGGCCACCTCGAGGGTGAAGAGGCCGTGCTCACATGGGAGCGTCCCGCCACCGAGGGCGTGCGTGCTCCCGTCAGCGACGGTTTCGAGAGCTACGCTCCCTTCATCATCGACAATGTGGGCGACTGGATCATGCACGACATCGACGGCACCGCCACTGTGCAGCTCGTCGACGGCGCGGGCAACCCCATCGAGTATGAAAACGCCGGCAAGGCCATGGCTTTCCAGGTGTTCAATCCCGGCGCTGCCGGTCTGCAGCTGATCGACGAGGATGGCAATCCCACCGTATGCGCCACCCACCGCGGAGCGCAGATGATGTGCGCCTTCTGCGATACCGATGCCTACAACAACGACTGGCTCGTGTCGCCGCTTCTCTCGGGCGACGCACAGACCGTCTCCTTCTTCGCCCGCTCGTTTGTCGGCAGCTACGGACGCGAGGCCATGATCATCATGGTATCCGACTCAGGCACCGCCGTGGAGGATTTCCGTGAGCTCACCGATGTGGTGGAGGTGCCCGTCGACTGGACACGCTACACCGTCGACCTTCCCGCCGGCACACGTCATTTCGCCATCCGCTGCGTCTCTATCGACCAGCTGGCGCTCTGCATCGACGACGTGAAGTATATCCCCGAAAGCTCGGCACCCGTAGATCTCGTCCTCTCGGGCTATAATCTCTACTGCGACGGCACCATGGTGCAGCAGCTCGGCGCCGATGCCACCTCCTACCGCGTGCCCCGTGATGCCGCTCACGGCCTTTACCGCCTGTCGGCCATCTACCATCTCGGCGAGAGCGCTCACTCGGCGCCTGTCGACATCGACAACCTCGCGGGAGTAGAGAATGTGGCCACAGATGCACATGAAGATGCACCCTGCGACGTTTACACCTTACAGGGTGTGCTCATCCTGCGCAATGCTTCGGCCGACGACATCCGTCGCCTCGCTCCGGGCATTTATGTGGCCGCAGGCCGCAAGATCGTAGTGCGATGAATCCGCTGAGGCGGCTCACGGGCCGTTTTAAGATTCTTTCAGCAACCTTATGCCTCTCTGAGGCGTTCTAATCATACGGAGAGTCCGGCGGCAACCCTGCCGGGCTCACCCTACAACCTCAAAAACAACCACGGTTATAATCATTGACAGACAACCATCTATAACCATTATAAAAACTAACAGAATGAAAATTCTCACTAATGACAAGCTTGTGATTGTCGGCGCAGCCGGCATGATCGGTAGCAACATGGCCCAGACAGCCATCATGATGGGTCTTACACCCAACATATGCCTCTACGACCCCTATGCTCCGGGTCTGAAGGGCGTGGCCGAGGAGCTGCTTCAGTGCGGTTTCGAGGGCCTGAACCTCACCTACACCTCCGACATCGCCGAGGCTCTGACCGGTGCCAAGTACATCGTCAACTCGGGTGGCGCTGCCCGTAAGGCCGGCATGACCCGCGAGGACCTCCTCAAAGGCAATGCTGCTATCGCCGAGCAGTTTGGCAAGGATGTCCGAAAATATTGCCCCGATGTGAAGCACATCGTAGTGATCTTCAACCCCGCCGACATCACCGGCCTGATCACTCTGCTCTACTCGGGCCTGAAACCCAACCAGGTTTCCACCCTCGCCGCCCTCGACAGCACACGTCTGCGCAACGAGCTGGCCAAGTACTTCCACATCGCTCCCGACAAGGTGACCGGATGCCGCACCTACGGCGGTCACGGCGAGCAGATGGCAGTGTTCGCTTCCACAGCCAGTGTCGACGGCAAGCCCCTTGAGACCATCATCGGCACCGAGGCCCTTCCCGAGGCTGAGTGGGAGGCAATGCGCGTGCGCGTAGTGCAGGGTGGCAAGGCCATCATCGACCTCCGCGGCCGCAGCTCGTTCCAGTCGCCGGCTTATCTCTCTATCGAGATGATCGCCGCAGCCATGGGCGGCCCCGAATTCCGCTGGCCTGTTGGTACTTACGTAAACAACGGCCGTTTCCACAACATCATGATGGCTATGGAAACCAAGGTTACAGCCGACGGTGTGAAGGTTACTCCCGTCAAGGGCACACCCGCCGAGGAGGCCGAGCTGGAGCGCAGCTACAAGCACCTCTGCACACTGCGCGACGAGGTTATCGCCATGGGCGTTATGCCTCCCATCGACAAGTGGGATGAGCTGAACCCCAACCTGAGCGCCCACACCTGCTAATCCGCAGTAAATGCAGCCACCCCGCTCCCTGCGGGATGCCACATAGCTAAAAACACCGCAGCGCCACGCCGCCGAGAGCATGTCTCTCAAGCAGCGTGGCGCTGTCGTGTTGTTATGTCTTATGTGATTTTATGGGGGGATGCCGTCAACCGATGACAATGGTTTTACTGTAGGTTACGCCCCTACCGTTGCGGGAGGTCATTTTTGGAAAATACCGCAAACAAAAAAGCCGACCCATCCGGGCCGGGCGCACATTGATCCGTTGCGGTCAGCGGAGGAAATAGAGGAGGCGGCGATACCAGTAGCGGAGCTTCCATTTCAGCTCGTCGGTGCGGGTCTTGGTGTCGTTGAGGGCCGAGCGGAACATGCCGTTGTGGCTTCCTTGGCGGGCGATGGTGGGCTGGCACCAGAGATATTGCAGCTCTCCGCGGCGCAGCAGCTCGTTGTGATAAAGGTCCATGGGCATGGTGAGGCCGCCTTCGGCGCGGAGGGTGTCGAGGATGAGCGCGGCTGCAGCCCGGTTGATGTAATAGCATCCTGCCATGCGGTCGCGGTCGCCGGGATAGAGCACGCGCCCTTTTTCGCGACGGCTGCGCTCTACGAAGCGCAGGCGGGTGTCCTCGTAGCTGATCAGCACCGGCGCGGTGCCTCCGGCGTCATATCGGGGCAATTCGCGCATCGACTGCTCGAAAATCTTGTCAAAACGGGGCAGAAACACGATATCGTCCTCCAGTACCAGCGCGCCGGGGAGGTCTCGGCGCACTATCTCTTCGTAGATGAGCAGATGCTTCACGGCGCACGACTGTGCGGCCCGGGGGATGCCGATTGCGGGTGCGAGAAAGCGCTCTGCGAGGCCGTCGCCGAGGTCGGCGATGTCGCCACGGAGCATATACTCGAAGGGGATGCCGTGTTCGTGGAGCATGGCATTGATATGCGCTTCGCGGTCCTCATAGCCGTGGCGCACATGTGCTACAAAGCAGGCGGGAGGTGTCAAAACCGGCAGGAAATGAGAGTTTTTAGAAGAAATAGGTGGCGCGGACGGTCCAATAGCGCTCGCGGGCGGAGAAATCGGTGAGTTTCACGGCCTTGATGGCGTAGGTCATGCCCCACACGTAGGAGCCCTGGATCTGCCAGCGTTTGCGAATCTCGAGTCCGAAGCCACACTGCAGCCCGATGGCTCCGACGGCATATTTCATGGGGTCGTCGATATCGGGAAGTTTCGATTTGAGGCCTCCGTGGGCGAAAGTGAAGTCGAACACCGGGCCGCCGAACACGAAGGGCGCTACCCAGTCCTCGATGCCGTTCATGCGGGTCCATTTGAAGCGCACGTTGAGCGGTATGGAGAGGGTGTGGAGGTAGGCGCGCTGATTGCCGAAGCCGTCGGAGGCCCAGATCTCCTTGTCGCCGAGATGCAGCTTGGCACCCTGTATGGCGTAAATGGCCGAGAAATCCACTCCGAAGCCTATGCCGGGGAACATCAGCTCGCCGGTGACGCCGGCCATTGGGCCGACGGTATGGTCAACCTGGAAGAGGTCCTGCTTGAACTTGAGTGTGGTGAAAGTGGCGCCTGCAGTGGGGCCCCATCTGAACTCGGCGCGGGCGCCCTGTGCGGCTCCCACGAGGAGTGTTACGGCTATAAGCAGCCTCAGGAGGTGTTTCATTATGCGGATTTTCAGAGTTATCGTGCCACAAATGTAAGAAAAAAACACGGAGGCAGCGGCTTAAAAAAACTTAACGGCTCAACCTTTGACCGCAGCGGCGGCTTCGGCGGGGGTGAGGGTCCCCTGCTCGCCGGTGGCCATGTTCTTGAGCGACAGCACTCCGCGCTCCATCTCGTCGGCACCTACCATGGCCACAAAGGGCACTTCGGTGGCGTTGGCGTAGGCCATCTGCTTTTTCATCTTGGCGGCGTCGGGGTAGAGCTCGCAGGCGATGCCTAAGGCGCGCATCTCCTTGATCATGAGGAGCGAAGCGGCGGCTTCGGCCGTGCCGAAGTTGACAAACATCACCTGGGTGGCGGTGCGGGCGTCGGCGGGGTAGAGGTCGAGGGCGTTGAGCACATCGTAGATGCGGTCGGCGCCGAAGGAGATCCCCACACCCGAGAGGCCGGGCATGCCGAAGACGCCGGTGAGGTTGTCGTAGCGGCCGCCGCC
>CAJLLX010000106.1 GCA_905207535.1 uncultured Muribaculaceae bacterium
CGAGGGCGCAGTGGGCGGCGACGGGCGAGGGCTGATCCGGCTCGGGAGGGAGCCTGCATAACTCGCTCCGCTATCGATTCGCTCAAACATCCGCCGGCTTTCCCCTTAATCCTTTAAAGGTGCGAAAAGGGTGAAATGATGCGAAAAAGTAGGGATGGGGGTTGGTGGAATCGGGGAAATGTTGTAAATTTGCAGTGCTTTAGAGGAAGCGCTTATTTATTCCCCTGAATATTGACTGGGAGACTAAATGGCGCAGATTTTGGGCATAGGGATTGTCTTATGGTGTAATGGTAGCACTGCAGTTTTTGGTTCTGCCTGTCCAGGTTCGAATCCTGGTAAGACAACTCATAAGAAAATGACAGCCAGTCGGCGCAAGGCCGATTGGCTGTCTTTCTTTATCTAATAGCATGTTTCCGATATCCGCTGCGCCGGATGGCTTTCAGTCTCATTTTTAATGTTTTCGGATATCTTAGGGGGAACGTCTTACTGTCGGATGGCGACTTTGAGGGTATGGGTGGCGCCGTGGGAGTCGGTGGCTACCAGCAGGTAGATGCCGGGGGGAAGGGTGGAGCTGTCAAGGCACACGTCGGCTCCGGAGGCGCTTTGCGATGAGGCTCCGGAGGCGCTATGTGAGGATGTCGTGCCGGAGGTGTGGATGAGGGCGAGGGTGCCATCGGGGCTGAGGAGGCGCACGGCGGTTAGGGGGAGAGTGGGATGGCTGATGATAAGGGTGGAGCCATCCTGTCGATAAGATATCTCCGAGGGTGTGAGAGCGATCGGGCTGAGGCCGGTGGTGCGGGCAGCTTCGAGGCCGGCGTAGGAGTCGAGGAGGCCGCGGCCCCATTGGGGGTTGTCGGGGTTGACGGTGGGGATGCTGTTGGTGTCGTGGATGATGCGGAGGACGTCTTTGCCGTTGAGGGCGGGTTTGGCCTGGAGCCAGAGGGCGATGACGCCGGCGGTGAAGGGCGACGACATGGAGGTGCCTTGGGCGGGAATCCAGTAGTAGTCGCGGCCGTTGGCGTGATGGTGGATGGTGCCGTAGCGGGTGATGTAGCCGGGATTAGCTTCGGTGAAGTACGACGAGAAGGAGGAGACAAGTTGCGCTCCCGGAGCGCAGACGGTGGGGAGGGGAGTGCCGTCGGGAGCGGTGCCGTAGCTGCTGAAGTAGCTGACGTCGCCGATGGGCAGTTTGGCGGTGTAGTTGAGTGTTTCGCCGGAGAGGAGCGAGAAGGAGTTGGCGGTGTTCATCGATCCCACGCCGATGGCGCCGGGACTGAAGATGAAGTCGTTGATGGTCTGGCGGTTGACGGGTACTACAATGCCCGGCGACCGGTCGTAATGCGCTGTGAAATAGATCCCTTCGGTGGCGAATGCTTCGAGGGTGGTGCCTACTGCGGGGGGCACGGCTTCAAATCCGAGGAGATAGTGGGCTTCTGACTGTGTTTCTGCGGTGCGGTCGTGGTATGATGAGGTGATGGTGGCCATGTAGCGATGGTTTTCGGGGTTGAGTTCGCATGCCACATGCATGTAGCCTTCGAGTTCGGCCGGCATGGCCACCCGGGGGATAGATCCGAACCTGTCGGTATACTCGTCGGAGCAAACGACACATTCGTAGACCCCGGCCGCCGGGTCGAGGGGCAGCTCAATGGGGGTGATGGTGTGCGATCCGTGGGCTTCCTGGGCGAGGATGCGGAGCGTGAACGGCTCGGCGCCGGACGACCATACGTCGACCGAGCCCGATAGTTCGGTGATATAGCGGTCGGGGTAATCGCGGAAATATGTGCGCAAGCAGGGCGACTGCTCGGTGGTGGTATTGGTGACGTATCCATCGCGGCGGGCGTCGTTGCCGGCAGAGATGCACACTGCCGCCTCATCGGTGAGCATGTCTATGTACTGATTGAAGAGCGACGTGCCGTCGTGAGGGCCGAGGGTCGAGGAGATGGATATGTTGACCACTGCCGGACGGCCTACCTTCTTGGCGTAGGCTATCACCTCCTCACATCCGGCGAGCAGATAAGTGTCGTAGAGCGGCGAAGTGGTGGCTACGATTTCCGCCCCGGGGGCCACGCCCTGCATGCCGTCGGCGGTGTAGCTGCCCGTAAGGATGCCGGCCACATGGGTGGCGTGAAACTCATTGGTGTTGTCGGTGGTCCATTCGCTGATCTCCGACCCGCTTTCGAGGACCACAGGCGAGGGGGCCTCGAGGGTGTAGTTGACCAGTTTTACAGTGCGCGGCGTGCCGTCTTCGGCCAGGAAATTGGGATTATTGGGGTCGAAGCCCGTGTCGCAGAAACCTACCACCACACCCGTGCCGTCGAGCGCCGTGCCATCCTGGAGCGAGGCTACAGTCTGCGGCAGAGTGCAGAAAGTGCGCGCATGGTCGAGCGATGGGCTGGCACACGCGTGCGATTCGAGGCGCCGTATGCCATGCGTCCCGGCCAGCTCGCTGAGCCGCTCATAGGGGACAGTGGCGAGCACTATGGTGCCTCGGCGGTGGAGCTCCGTGGCGAAATCGGGGAGCTGCTGCTCCGGCGAGTCGACGCGGAGGATGACCGGCACATGTATTTCGTTTTCTTCCTCGCTATCGGCGCGCTCAGCTGGCGCCTTCAGGGGCGACGATTGAGGTTCGTGGCTCATCATGAAGCGGAGCGAGGGGGAGATGCTTGCTCCGGTCCCTTCGGCAGCCGCCGGGAAAAGTGAAAGTATGAAAGCCGCAGCGAGCGGGAGGAAAAAGGAGAATCTTGACATACGCAGTGGTAGATGAAATAGATGGAAGATGGGCTGTGGATCAGCGAAGTACCTTTACAACCGACGAGCGGACGCTACCGGCCACCGAGACGAAGTAGACGCCCTTGGCGAGCGACGAAAGGTCGATCTCCGTGCTGTCGGTGGCGGCATGAGCCGTCATCTGCATAACACCGGCGGCATCGAAAACGTTTATTTTCAGCGCATTTTCGCCCGGCGCGTACACCTTGAAGCGGCCGTCGCCGGCAGGAGTCACGGCGATGCTGCTGTCGTCGGTAGCGACCACGCCGTGGAGCGAATTGAGCTCGTACGCGGCCTTGACAGCCTCAATGGGGCAGATTTTGCCCGATCCGGCGTTGGCTCCCTGCCCATCTATGGGGAGCGCCGTGTCGTGGAGGATAGTGCGGATGGCGTCGGAGCTCAGGTCGGGATTGGCTTGCAGCATCAGCGCCACCACCCCCGCACAGAATGGCGAAGCCATGGAGGTGCCGCCCATCTGAGTGACGTAGTGCTTCTTTCCGGCGGCATCGGTGATGGCGTCGACCTTCGGATAATCCTCGGCATACTTCGTGTCGTAGGAGAAGAGGTCGGTCATGGCGCCGTTGAGCGTCGAGAAGATGAGATGGCCCGGGGTGACCACATCGGGCAGCAGTCGGCCGTCGGCCAGACGTCCCCACGACGAGGTGGAGGTCACCTTGCCGAGCTCCTCGACGGTGTAGGGCGATTCCGGCACATTGCGGATGGCGTAGGATCCGGCCACGATGATATTTTTGCCGCAGCAGATATTCGAGATGGTGCCGTCGGAGGTAGGAGCGGCAATCCACTCCTTGCCGTAGTTGCTGAAGGCCAGGCAGTCGTTCTCATTGTAGATGAAGACCCGCTTGCCCGGCTCGCCTTTGACGCGCACCAGCGCCACCACGCGCTTCTGCAGCTCCTCGCTGCGCGAAGTGAGATAGGCCCTCAGTTCGCAGCGGTATCGGCCCGAGGCGGCGTCGAGGCCCCGTCGGCCGCCGAGATATCCGTTGGAATAGTTGGTGCGGAACGGCTCCACATCGGTGGGTTTCTTTTTGAGTTCGCCCATGTAGGCGCGCCCGGTGCCGATATACGACGGCGTGTCGCCCTCGGGCACGGGATGCACGTAGAGCGGCTCGTCGGGGTTGTCGAGATCTACCAGGACAAACTCCACCTCCACCGGCGTCGCATCCTCCGACCATACGTCGATGTGGCCAAGCCCCTGCGAGAGCACATTGGAGGTGTAGAGGGCATTCTCAGTAGCCTCGAGGGCGGTCTGGATCATCGGATTCTCCTCGCTGAAGGTGCCTGTGACGGCAATGGGGAGCGACCCCTCGTTGCCGGCGGCCATCACCACCGTGAGCCCCTCGCGCCCGGCCATATCGTTGAGCATCGCCGAGAAGGTGTCCGAGCCATCGTGCGGTCCCCAGCTTGTGCCCTGCGAGATATTGATGACGCACGGTTGCCCCTTCTCCTGCGCGAGATTGTAGATCTGCTCCATCCCCGCGATGATATTGGCCTCGGTGAGGATGCCCGAAGCGATGGCGATGTCGCTCTCAGGCGCCACGCCGCTATAATCGACATTGCCGTCGGACAGCGGCGCGTTGCCGGCCATGATGCCGAGCACATGCGAGCCGTGGGTCATGATGGCGTAGTCGTAGCCGAAGCTCTCGATCTCCTCGGGAGTGGTGTGGATCAGCGAGCCCGACGAAGCCGGATACATGGCGATCAGCTTGATGCGTGTGTTGCCCTCGTCGTCGCGGTACATGATGTGACTGGTGTCGAATCCGCGGTCCACGATGCCCGTCAGCACCCCTTTGCCGGTAAACGGTGTGCCGGCGACAGCCTCACCGGCGTGCAGAGCGTCCACGCCCGTCTCTGTGCGGGCCAGATTGTTGAGCGGCTTCACCTCCGAGTCGAGGCTGAGGCTCACCACCCCCTTGCAAAGCGCCATTTGCTCCACCGCATCCACCGGCGCTGTGGCGATAAGTCGGCGCCCCATGCGCAGACTCACCTCCAGCCCCATCTCGGCAAGCTTATCGGTGGGCGTGTCGTCGGCCTCAAGGGTCATCAGCACCGTCACACGGCCTGCCTCGGCCTGATTGGCGGCAACCTTGCGCTGTGCCTCCGGGCGCATCTGCTCCAGGCGTGCGGCATCGCGCAGACTGAGGGTGGTTTGCCCTGCGGCGGGCAATGAAATAAGCATCGAGCCGGCAGCGACGGCTATGTATAGCGGTTTGAGTAGAGTCATTTGCATGTGATAACGTATTGTGAACAAGTAAACAAATGTACGTAAAATAATCCAAAGAGGCGGCATGCACAGCCGCCTCTGAGAGTTTTTTAAGAATTTTATGCCGAAAATTTAAGCTTTATTCGTAGGTGTAGTCGATTTTGGGGACTGTGGTCTCGTACTGGGGGATGCACATGCCGGTCACCGAGCCGATGTAGGTGGGATCGGAGATGTAGAATGTCGATCCCGAATAGGTGTAGGAGGTGGCCTGCGGGCAGTCGGCGGGCTTCGAGGGGAGCGCTACGGCCGCCGATTCGTGGCCGGGATAGGCGATGAGCAGATTGGGTACGCCGAGAGCATCCCAAAGCATTCCCGTATAGAAAATGGCGCGGTCCTCGCAGTCGTTTTTCGGGTAGAAAAGCATCTCTTCCACGAAATATGGCTTCTCGAAGCCGTGGAAATCCTCGTCGGTGGAGTATTCGAAGCCGTTTTGCACGAAAGTGAGCAACTTATTGACAGCCTGCGGCTTGGATAGTCCGCCAAGCTGCTCTTTGAGCTGCTTTACAAGCTCCTTGCGCACCGAGGGGAGCACATTGCAGCGCGCATAGTCGGCCGTCTCCATATGCGGATAGCAGTAAAGGAGCGGGATGACGGCGCGGTTGAACTCGCCGGCAATCTTCATGTCTCCGTAGCTTATGGAGAAGCTCTGCGGTATCTCCGGCAGACGCAAATCGCTGATAAGCAGGTCGAAATGCTTGCCTGAATCGAGGTCGGAGGGGATTTTGCAGGTGGAAAAACTGCGGTTTTCAGGGCTTGAGAGGTCTACATTGGCATCGCTGAAGATGTAGTAGCGCTCACCGTCGATCATAGCGAACGGATGGGCGTAGACGTGCTGATTGAAGGGGATGAGGAGCAGCCCCTGACCGGTAGACGATGTGGCGATGCGGATATCGTAGCCCATATTGGCCAAAATGAAGTGCACCAGCGACTTGCGGGCCGATGAGTGGGCCGAGGGGAAGCGCGAGTCCACATAGGCGTTCACCGCCTGGAATGTGAGGTAGTCGTTGAGGCCGTAGCGGTCGGCAAGGTCGGCAAACGCCTGTGCCAGCTCCTCTCCGATGCCGCTTTTGGTCAGTGCGCGCCAGTGCATGGCATAGTCGGCGGTGGTGTTGAGCCGATTGAGGATGTTGAAGTAGACATGGGGCACGAGCAGCGTGCTCTCGCCCAGAGTGAATGAATCGGACGTCGCCGCCGCTGCCGGTTTGGCCGCAGGAGCGGGCTTTTCAGCCGCCCCGGCCGGCTTTACAGGCTTTTCGGCCACAGGTTTGGCTTCCGGAGCAGTGCGGGGCCGGGCCGGCTT
>CAJLLX010000107.1 GCA_905207535.1 uncultured Muribaculaceae bacterium
GGTTGCAGTTGGTCATTTTGGCCACAATCTGCTCAAAATCCCCTCATCGACCCTAAAAATGTTGCACGAAACGCTAAAAATTGTTCGCTTTAGCATTTTTTAACACAATTCCTTTCTCATCATATGTTTAAAAGCACTATTTTTGTCGTGTAAAAATCAAGCACCATTTGGTGCTCGTCATTAAGAACGTTTGTTAGACGAAAAGAACATATATACTTGAATTTTGGTTATGAGGGAGGTGTGTTTCTGTGAAGAAACACACTTTTCATTTTTATATACCCTCCCCAAATCAATTATCAATTAGAAATTATCGGGTCAGCGGATTTTATCCTCAGCACAGTACTGAGGATGGGTCAATGACAAACATCCGCTGCATGATCAAAGCTAAAGCTTTGAGAACGAAAAAACTTTACACAGAGTCAGTAGGGGGCAGAAAATCATCAGCCTAAATATTGCGCCGATACAGCCATGGTGCGCTGAGGGCTATCGCATCGCCTCACGGCGGTCAGCGGCAAGCTGGCAGGCGAGGTCATCGATGGTCTCGAAGCGGCGCTCGGGGCGGATATAGCGCCGGAAGGCAAGCTCCAGGGTCTGTCCGTAGAGGTCGGTGTCGCAGCCGAGGATGTGTGTCTCAATTGTCACGCGCGGAGATGCCGAACGGTCTACCGTGGGGCGCACGCCTATGTTGGTCATCGCTTTGTGGCCCAGCGCCTCGGTGGCATACACCCCCGGAGCGGGCACAAGCCGCTCCGGCATATCGGGCCGCAGATTGGCGGTGGGAAATCCGATGGAGCGGCCCAGCTGACGTCCCTCCTCCACTGTGCCCCGCAGGGTATATTCGCGCCCGAGCAAAGCATTGGCCGTGGCCACATCGCCCTCGGCGAGCAGCCGCCGGATCTCCGTGGAGCTCACATGCAGCCCAGAGTCGGGCACAAATTCATCGGTGGCCATCACCTCTATCCCGTGCTCAGCCCCCATCCGCCGGTATGCTTCAAAATCGCGCGGGCCGTTGTGCCCGAACCGGTTGTTGTAGCCCATCAGCAGTGCCCTCGCCCCGTATTTCTCCGACAGCATCCGCAAAAACTCCTCGGCCGGAGCGAAGCGCAGCTCTGCGGTGAAAGGTATCACCTCACACGCCACCCCCTCGGCCTCAATCAGCGCACGCTTCTCCTTAGGCGAGGTCAGCAGCCGCGGCGACCGCTCCGGCGCTATCACGCTGAGCGGATGATTGGCGAATGTGAGCACCATCGGCTGCAGCCCGGCCTCCCCGGCCAGACGGCGCAGATGCCCCAGCAGGTAGCGGTGGCCGAGGTGCACGCCGTCGAACATCCCCACTGCAGCCATCCGCCCTGCGCACGCCTCCTCTCTCTGCTCCATCTCCTCTATTCCCTCTCTCTCCTTCATGGCTTCACACGTATCAGCGTCAGCCCGTCGCGCACAGGCAGAATCACCTTCTCCAGCCTCGGGTCGGCGGCTATGGCATCGTTAAACTCGGCAATCCCGCGGGTCTGCGCATCGTGATTGGCGGCGGTATCGGTCACCTTGCCGTCCCACAGAGTGTTGTCGGCCAGCACGAAGCCTCCCGGCCTCACCAGCGGCAGCACGTGGCGGAAGGTCTCGAGATATGTGCGCTTGTTGGCATCCATATACACCATGTCGTAAGGCCATGACAGCGAGGGGAGCACCTCCGCTATATCGCCGATATGCAGCGTGACGCGCGAGCCGTAGGGCGAGCCGTCGAGCTGCCGACGGATAAACCGCTCCATCTCATCGTCGATCTCCACCGTGTCGAGCCGTCCCCCCTCGGGGAGCCCCTCGGCGATACACAGCGCCGAATATCCGGCATATGTGCCAATCTCCAGGGCGCGCTGAGGCGCTATCATGGCGGTGAGCATCCGCAGCAGGCGCCCCTGCAGATGCCCCGAGCACATGCGCGGATAGAGCAGACGCAGATTCACATCGCGTCCGAGCCGGCGCAGATTGTCTGGCTCCGCGTCAATATGGCTGAGGATATACTCGTAGAGCTGCGGGTCCTGTTGCATGGCGGGTCAGAGTAGCGATTCGATGGCAAGGCGGTAGCTGTCCATGCCGAAGCCGGCAATGGTGCCGCGGCAGGCGGGAGCTATCAGCGACTGATGGCGCATGGCCTCGGGCCGCGCCTGCGGATTGGAGATATGCACCTCCACCACCGGCCGCTCTATGGCGCGGATGGCGTCGTAGATGGCCAGCGACGTGTGGGTGTAAGCTCCGGCGTTGAGTATGATGCCGCGTATCGAGTCGTCGAATCCCGCCTCCTGCAGCCGGTCTACGATGTCGCCCTCGTGGTTGCTCTGGAAGTAGTCGATATCCACATTGGGATAGTCCACAGCTATGGCCTGCAGATAGTCGTCCATCGACACGCGGCCGTAGATCTCCGGCTCGCGCACGCCCAGCAGATTAAGGTTGGGCCCGTTGATTATCAGTATCTTTACCATCGTCTCTCAGCTTTTTCGGGTTATACAGTCAGCCGCCGCCGGCTCTCGCGCGGGGTCAGGGGTTATTTCTTGGTCACATTCACCTTCTCGGTGGGAGGCAGCGAGCGGTTGCGCTCGGCTACGGCGTCGACCACCTCATGCGCAAGGTGCATGAAATCGTGAGCCATCACGGTGTCTTTCAGCGCTATAGGCGTGCCCTCGTCGCTGTCCTCGCACACGTCGGCCACCAGCGGTATCTGCGCCAGCAGTTTCACGCCCAGCTCTTTGGCCAGCTCCACGCCCCCTTCGTGCCCGAAGATGTAGTAGCGCTCGTCGGGGTGCTGCGCGGGGGTGAACCATGCCATATTCTCCACCAGTCCGAGGATGGGCACATTCACCTTGTCGCCGGTGAACATCGCGATACCCTTACGGGCATCTGCCAGCGCCACCTGTTGAGGTGTGGTCACAATCACCACGCCGGTGATCCCCAGCGTCTGCACCAGGGTCAGATGGATGTCGCTCGTGCCCGGGGGCATGTCGATGACGAAGTAGTCAAGGTCGCCCCAGTCGGCGTCGGTGATCAGCTGCTTGAGCGCATTCGAGGCCATGCTCCCGCGCCACACCACGGCCGAGTTTTTATCCACTAAAAATCCGATGGAAAGCAGCTTCACGCCGTATTTTTCAATAGGTATGATCAGCTCGCGGCCATCGACACGGTGCATGTAGAGCTCGGCACCCTCCACGCCAAACATTTTCGGCACGGACGGACCAAAAATGTCGGCGTCGAGCAGTCCTACCTTATATCCCTCGCGGGCCAGCGCCACGGCCAGGTTGCAGGCCACGGTGCTTTTGCCCACTCCCCCCTTGCCGGAGCTCACGCCGATGATGTTTTTCACATTCGCCAGCGGCTTCACGGCCTGCTGAGGCGCCTCGGTGCGGGTCTTCACGGCGATGTTGCCCTTGATCTCCACCTCGGGCGAGATATATGTGGCGATTGCCGCCTCACAGGCTCGCACCAGCGACTTGATGAAGGGATCTGTCGGCTTGTCGAATATGAGCGAGAAGCTCACCTTGTTGCCGTCGATGCGGATGTCGTCCTCCACCATCCCCGCCGACACTATGTCCTTGCCCGATGCGGGATAGCGCACATTGCTCAGTGCGTCAAGTATGAGTTTGGGATATAAACGTTCCACTGCTATATATCTTTTTATAAATTACTTTCTAAATTCCTCCTCTTCCCGCCACGATGTAGCGACGCACCATGGTGCGTCCGCCGCCCGGCCGGCTCCCCCCCTCCCCTTTTTTAGTTATCGGAGCTTCAGCTCCGATCCTCCGCCTCGATATTGCCCTGCAATACCCCGCGCGAGAAGCTGCGGTAGGTGTCGAAGGGGATCTCGTCCTGAGGCTCCTGCAGCTCCCCTTCGGCGGCCAGCGGGAAGGCTATATACTTGATAGTCAGCCCGCGGCTGAGCCACTGCTGCTCGTAGTAGGTGCGGATCTGCAGGATATCGTCGGCCAGACCAGAAGCGTAGAGGTCGTCGGTGCACACCTCGGGCACGATGCCGTTGAGCTCGGTGAGCAGTCGCGTATATGTCCACAGGAAGGGGCTGTCGGTCTTCAATTTCACCATGCCGCCATCCTTCATCACCTTGCGGTAGAGATTCAGAAAGCCCGTGGAGGTCAGGCGCTTGCGTACCTTCTTCATCTGCGGATCGGGGAAGGTGATCCATATCTCGCTCACCTCGCCGGGGGCGAAAAAGTGGGGCAGTAGCTCTATATTGGTGCGCAGGAAGGCCGCATTCTTCAGGCCCCGGTCGCGCACCCGGCATGCGCCGGTCCACATTCGCGCCCCTTTGATGTCGATGCCGATAAAATTCTTGTCGGGAAAACGCTCGGCCAGCCCCACGGTGTACTCCCCCTTGCCGCAGCCAAGTTCCAGCACCACAGGACCTTCGTTGTGAAAATAGTCGCTGTTCCAGCGTCCACGCAGCGGGAACCCCTGCTCGCGGAGCACCCCGAAAGGATACTGGAAGACGCAGCTCAGCGTCTCCATCTCCCGGAATTTTTTCAGTTTGTTTTTTCCCATCGGTCGTTATCTTTCCGCAAAAGTACAAAAAATTTTCACCCTCTCCCATATCCGCCGCCGCTAAAATGGAGCCGCCCGGCATGTTTTTGCGCCCCGAGGGGCTGAGTTATTAAGAAAAATGCTAACTTTGCACCGAAATTAAGCGAAAATGCACTCTTCGGCAGAAACAATGACCCCATTTCAAACCATCCGGCAGACGCTGGCGCCCGACCTCGTACGCCTCAACGACCGTATCGCTGAGGTGCTCGACTCTCCCAACGCGCTGATGAACAGTGTGGTGCAGCATTATCTCACCACGAAGGGCAAGCAGATTCGCCCCATCCTGGTGCTCCTCAGCGCCCGCACCCTCGGCGCGGTCAACGACCATGTCATCTCCGGAGCCGTGGCCGTGGAGCTCCTCCACAACGCCTCGCTCATCCACGACGATGTGGTCGACGACACCCTCGTGCGCCGCGGCAATCCCACCATCAACGGCGTGTGGGACAACCATCTGGCCGTGCTCGTGGGCGACTTTTTCCTCTCCACAGCCCTCCGCCAGGGGGTCAGCACCGGCGATATCCGCATCCTCCGCTCCCTCTCCGACCTCGGGCGCCTGCTCTCCATCGGCGAGCTCGACGAGATGTACACCGCCCGCACCAACGACCTCTCGGAGGACGCTTATTTCCAGATCATCTTCCGCAAGACGGCCTCCCTCTTCATGTCGTGTGTGGAGATCGGCGCCTACGCCGTAGGCATCGACGCCGGCGATCCCCGCCTTGAGGCGCTCCGCGAGTATGCCCGCCTCCTCGGCCTCTGTTTCCAGATTCGCGACGACATTTTCGACTATTTCTCCGACGAAAAGATAGGTAAACCCACCGGCAACGACCTCCGCGAAGGCAAAATCACACTGCCGCTGCTCCACGTGCTCCGCGACCCCTCGCTCCCCGACCACGACGCCATGACAGCCCTCGCCCGCAAAGAGCACCTTACCACCGACGAGATCAACACGCTCATCACCTATGCCGTAGACCACGGCGGCATCGACTACGCCTACAGCGTCATGGCCGACATGCGCCGCCGCGCCATCAGCCTCCTCGAGTCCCTGCCCGACACCCCCGAGAAGCGCGCCTTCATCTCCCTCATCTCCTACATCATCGACCGCGAGCACTAATCCCCCCCTCTCTTTTCCCTCCCCCTCTCCCCCCTCATATCGGGCCTATCGGGTCTAAATCTCCCCCATTGTGCACGCAGCTGTTTTTTAGTTATCGGAGCTTCATCTCCGATCTCCTCCTCTACTATCTTCCTTCTACCTTCTACAATCCAATCACTCCAATCACTATAAAAAATCCTTAATTTTCTTTTGCCATCTCGCCAATTTCCCTTACTTTTGTGTTGAAAATACAGAAGGGGGTCGCTACGCCCGCGAGTGGCGCCTCACCCCCTGCAAATATCGGCAATAGAAACACTTAAACACTAATAACTATATTCATTTACTGTAGCTCGCACATTTGAGTTTGCCGCGAGGCAATCCAACGCTCAACAGAAGCACTACTATTATTTTTTTCTGACATGGAAGCTAACGAAGCTAAAAAACCAAAACGCCCCCGCATCGGGCAGCCTGTCGGACTTGGCAACAGCAATCCCGGCTCCACCGACAATCATTACGAGAATCGCACCTTTAACGCCGCTGACAGCGACGACAGCGCCGCTCCCCGCCCCCAGGGCGGCTACCAGCAGCGCCCCTATGCTCCCCGTCCCCAGGGCCAGCAGCACCGTCAGCAGTGTGGCTATCAGCCCCGCAACAATTACGGTCCCCGTCAGCAGGGC
>CAJLLX010000108.1 GCA_905207535.1 uncultured Muribaculaceae bacterium
TCGAATTTTTCAAACATTTTCGCTAATATTGCATTTGCCCTTGGACTCTGCAGGAGCTTCAGCTCCTTCCCTGCAGTGATACTTTTTCGCTGCTTTCTGCTCCCAAAAAGAAAAAAATCGCTAAATTTGTCACCTTAAAGTGTTTTGCCCCCCCTCCGGGGCACCATATTGCAGTATCCGCTTACGCAAAAACCAATAAAATTACACATATTCTAATGAGCAAAGCTACTTTAAGCGCGGTTAAGACTACTACCGTCAACCTCAACGACAAGGCATGGGCAAGATGGACCGCTCTCGGTCTGCTGGCCTTCGCCATGTTCTGCTCCTACATCTTCATGGACATACTCTCACCCATCAAAGACCTTCTGCAGTCTACACGCGGGTGGGATTCCACCGCCTTCGGCACCATGCAGGGGTCGGAGACCTTCCTCAATGTGTTTATCTTCTTCCTCATCTTCGCGGGTATCATCCTCGACAAGATGGGCGTACGCTTCACTGCGGTGCTCTCCGGAGCCGTGATGCTCGTCGGCGCCACCATCAACTGGTACGCGCTCACCGACAGCTTCCTCGTCAGCGGCCTCCACACATGGTTCACCAACCATCTCAACTATATCCCCGGCTTCGACGAGCTGGGCATCTCACCCTTCTACGAGGGTATGCCGGCGTCGGCCAAGTTCTCGGCTGTCGGCTTCATGATCTTCGGCTGCGGCGTGGAGATGGCCGGTATCACCGTGAGCCGTGGTATCGTCAAGTGGTTCAAGGGCAAGGAGATGGCTCTCGCCATGGGCTCGGAGATGGCTCTCGCCCGCCTCGGCGTAGCCACCTGTATGATCTTCTCGCCGATGTTCGCCAATCTGGGCGGCGTGGTGAGCGTGTCGCGCTCGGTGGCCTTCGGAGTGGTGCTGCTGATGATCGCCCTGATCATGTTTATCGTCTACTTCTTCATGGACAAGAAGCTCGACGAGCAGACCCACATCGAGGAGGAGAAGGATGATCCCTTCCAGATCAAGGACCTCGGACGCATCCTCACCAGCATGGGCTTCTGGCTTGTGGCTCTCCTCTGCGTGCTCTACTACTCGGCCATCTTCCCCTTCCAGAAGTATGCCGTCAACATGCTCCAATGCAACCTCACCCTCAATCCCCCGGCTGAAGGCTCCTTCTGGGCGTCGGATACCGTCACCGTCATCCAGTATGTGATCATGATTGTGGTGGCCGCCGCTGCCTTCGCCAGCAATTTCCCCAAGGGTGCAGTCAAGAAATACTCTCTCCTGGCCCTCGCCATTGTGTCTCTCGTGGCCTACTGCTTCTTCGGCTACATGCGCCAGAGCGCCGCTGCCATCTTCGCCGTATTCCCCCTTCTGGCCGTGGGCATCACCCCCATCCTGGGCAACTATGTCGACTACAAGGGCAAAGCCGCATCGATGCTGGTCATCGGCTCGCTGCTGCTCATCGCCTGCCACCTCACCTTCGCCTTCATCCTCCCCATGTTCAAGGGTAGCCCCGTGGGCGGTGTCGTAGTGGCATATCTCACCATCCTGGTGCTCGGTGCCTCCTTCTCGCTGGTGCCCGCTTCCCTCTGGCCCAGCGTGCCCAAACTGGTCGACTCCAAGATTATCGGTTCGGCCTACGCGCTGATTTTCTGGATTCAGAACATCGGTCTGTGGCTATTCCCGCTGCTCATCGGCAAGGTGCTCGACAGCACCAACCCGCAGATCACCCAGGGGCTCGCCGACGGCGCTCTCACTGCCGAAGAGGCAGCCGTGAGCTACAACTACACCGCGCCGCTGGTGATGCTCGCTTCGCTCGGCGTGGCCGCGCTCCTCATCGGTCTGCTCCTTAAAGTCATCGACCGCAAGAAAGGCCTCGGCCTCGAACTCCCCAACATCACCGAGCCTCAGGGCGAAATCCTCGAGAGCGAAGTGGAAAGCACCGAAGAATAAAGCTCCGACATGGAAAACGAAGCTTCCGCATCCCGCCCCTATACCTTCGACCGTGTGATAAGACTCCTTATCACACTGGCCGTGGTGGCGGCCATCCTCTGGCTCCTCAACGCCCTCAAGGATGTGCTGCTCCCCTTCCTCGTAGCCTGCCTGATCGCCTACCTGTTCGAACCGTTCGTACAGTTCAACCGTCAGTTGCTGCACCTCAAGGGGCGCATCGTGGCCATCTTCGTCACCCTCTTCGAGGCCATCTTTCTCCTGGGCATGCTCTGCTACTTCTTCGTGCCCTCCATCGTCAGCGAGATCCACAGCATGGCCGCGCTGCTCCACAACTACTCCACGGCAAGTATCTCCATCAAATACCTGCCCCCCGAGCTCCACGACATGCTGAGGAAATACATCGACTTCGACCTTCTCGCGCGCAAACTCATGGAGCAGGATATGAACACCGTCGTCGACAAGCTCACCATGGTGGTCAGCGGAGGCCTCCACATGGTGCTCGCCATCGTGGGATGGCTCATCGTCTTCCTCTATGTGATCTTCATCATGCTCGACTACGACCGCCTGATGCTCGGATTCAAGCTCATGGTGCCCCCGCGCTACCGCAAAATCACATACAAGGTTGCCAACGACATCAAGGATTCCATGAACCACTACTTCCGCGGCCAGGCGCTCATCTCGTGCTGTGTGGCTGTGGTCTACTGCACCGGTTTCTGGCTCGCCGGGCTCCCCTTGGCGGTGCTCCTCGGACTGGGCACGGCGGTGCTCTTCATGATCCCCTACTGCCAGTACATCTCGCTCATCCCCGTGACGCTCCTCTGCCTGGTAAGTTCGGCCGGAGGAGGCTCCGACTTCTGGACCATGTGGTGGGAATGTATCGCCACCTTCGCTGCCGTGCAGGTGATCGGCGACCTCGTGCTCACCCCGCGCATCATGGGCAAGGCCATGGGTCTCAACCCCGCCATCATCCTGCTTTCGCTCTCGGTATGGGGATCGCTACTCGGCTTCATCGGCCTGATCATCGCCCTGCCGCTCACCACCCTGCTCCTCTCCTACTACGAGCAGTATGTAATACTCCGCAACAACTCCGAGCCCCCCGCAGAGCGCAAAAAGGAAGTTCAGGAAATCAAAGACATGACCCTCCTTGACTAATCTTTATTGGCCCTATTGGGGGCATATTGGGCCGATTAGCCCTATCGCCTATCGCCAAAAGCACCTATAAAAGCGGGCGCGGGAAAAAATCCGCGCCCGCTTTTATATTTTTGTCGCTGTTCAGCCGGGTTGCCGGCGTCCACTTTCTTAGAAGCCCTTTCCCTTCAAAAGGCGGCATTGCGCCAGCGGTCGATCATGGCGGTCATATCGGCGGGGATGGGACAGGAGAAAAACATCTCCTCGCCGGTGGTGGGGTGCACGAAGCCCAGAGTGCGGGCGTGGAGCGCCTGACGGGGGCACACGGCGAAGCAGTTTTCCACAAATCGGGTGTAGGTGCCCGAGCGGGTGCCGCGCAGTATCTTGTCGCCGCCGTAGCGGGCATCGGCCAGCAGCGGATGCCCTATGTGCATCATGTGGGCACGGATCTGATGGGTGCGCCCGGTCTCGAGCACGCATTTCACCACCGATACATAGGTAAGTCGCTCCATCACGCTGTAATGCGTCACGGCATGCTTGCCGATCTCCGAGCCGTCGGGAAATACCGCCATGCGCAGCCGGTCCTTCGGGTCGCGGGCTATGTTGCCGCGGATCGTCCCCTCCTCGGGGTCGGGGATGCCCCACACCACGGCCACATATTCGCGCTTGGTGGTCTTATTGAAAAACTGCCGTCCGAGGTGTGTCTTGGCGTCGGGGGTCTTGGCCACCACAAGCAGTCCGGAGGTGTCTTTGTCGATGCGGTGCACCAGCCCTAAGCGAGGGTCGTTGACGTCGTAGTCGGGATTGTTGCGGAAGTGCCACGCCAGGGCGTTGACCAGCGTGCCGGAGTAGTTGCCGTGGCCGGGATGCACCACAAGGCCTGCGGGCTTGTTGACCACCAGCACATCATTGTCTTCGTAGACTATGTCGAGAGGTATATCCTCGGCGATGATCTCAAACTCGTAGCGCGGGCGGTCCATCACCACGGTGATCACGTCGTCGGGCTTCACACGGTAGTTCGATTTCACCGCCTTGCCGTTGCATAGTATGCACCCGGCATCGGCCGCCTGCTGTATGCGGTTGCGCGAGGCCTTCTGCATGTGGTCGACAAGAAATTTGTCGACCCTCAGCAGCTGCTGCCCCTTGTCGGCCACGAAGCGGAAATGCTCGTACATGCCGTTGGCATCGGGCTCGGAGCATGCAAATTTGCGCCCGCTCTCAGGGGCGCACTCCGCCTCGTCGAGTAGCTCCTCGTCGTCGTCGAATATTTCGTCGTCGATACTTGCCATGGGCCGCGGATTATTCGATGTTAAGCTCCTCGATGGTCTCGTCGATGGCGAGAGTATCCACTTCGGCACCATATTCCTCCTCGTAGCCCGAGCCGACCTCCAGGGTCACGATCGCCGACACGGGGATGCGGGCTCCGGGCTGCAGCGACACACCGTTGAATTTAGCACCGAGCACCAGGCCGGAAAACTCCGAAATCACCGGCACCTCGCGTATCTCCTTGATACCCAACCCCTCGAACATCGAGCGGGCCTGACGCACCGACACATTGTAGAAGTCGGGCACGGTCACCAGCTTGGGCGAGAACGCCACGATGGTGAGATACACCGAGCCCCCCTTCTTGATTCTCGCGCCGGGGATGGGAGTCTGCTCCACCACCGTGCCCGGGCGGGCATAGGAGTCGAACACCGAGTCGGAGAGCACAGGGCGCAGTCCGGCCACATCCACATTGCCGGCGGCCGAGGTGTAGACCTGCCCCTTGACATCGGGCACCACGCGCTCCTGCCCGTGGAAGGTCCAGAAATCAAGGAAGAGCATCATCAGCCAGCAGAGCACACAGGCCGTGAGCACCACATAGATGAAATTCATCAGCACGGGGTGACGCCGGGTGAATCCTTTGCCCTTGTTGCCGCCGGCATTGTTGCCGCCGTTGTCGCTACTGCCGCGCCGGCGGCGGTCGTTGCGGTCATAGTCGCGGTATTCGCGGTCGTCGTCGTTGTAGTTGCAGTCGTCGCGATAGTCGTCGCGAAAATCCACACGCTGTCCGCCGCGTCGAGCCCCTGACCGGCCACCGTCGCGCTCGGCGAAGTCGTCCGACCAGTCGCGGTCCGACTGTCCCGGCCGACGGGCTCCGTAGTCGCCCCGACGGTCATATTGTTGTCTGTCGTAGTCGTCGTATCTCATATTGTCGGCAAAGTTACGAAATTGTGATGAATCAGCGCATGCAACGGCCCAAAGAATCGGCACCCGGAGGTATGAAAAAAGCAAGAAATTCGGCTTGACCCCGGAATTTCGGCTTGACCCAGAATCGGCGCCTTGAAGTATGAAAAAAATGAAACCGGGCACGATTCACATCGATCCCGGCTCCGTCCTTATTGGCATTTGTATATGAAACAAACTTATCAGTATCCTTTAGTGGCTTGTCAAATTCTCGTAACCGACCGTCGTCCGCAGTGTCCGTCTTTCACATTCAAGGCAGTCAGGGCATCTTACGGTCTCGCCACTCACTTGACATTCATTCAATTATTACTCCAATTAATCAATCATTCATTCAATCATTCAAATTCTCAATATCTTTTGTCTCGTAATGCGCTTCCGACAACCGCTCTCCGCTGCTTTAGAGCGCAGAAGCTACAACCTGCGGCTTGCCCTCTGGCGGGGAGAGGCTGACCGACGGCTCGGCATTTAACACATATGGGGAAATCTATCAGAGCAGTTTCAGTGCATGGTATCCCGAATGTGCTACGGAATCTGCATCCCGCCGGTATCTGCCGTAGCCCGCTTTCTCATCATTGCTTATCAGTCTCGGGGCGGCCTGTTTAAGGTTTGCTTATACGCTGCTCTTGCGATAGCACTGTTATCTTTAGCA
Source organism: uncultured Muribaculaceae bacterium (assembly GCA_905207535.1). Lineage (GTDB taxonomy): Bacteria > Bacteroidota > Bacteroidia > Bacteroidales > Muribaculaceae > UBA7173. The sequence goes on from CAJLLX010000108.1 coordinate 5,944, forward strand.
GGGCAAATTAACACATATTTCGTAAAAATCCCACAAAAACCACTGTTAATTTATGTAAAATGTAGACTTTCTCACTACAAATATTACTCATTGACCACTCTTGGCTTCGAGCCGCCACACCCGCCGAGTGTTTTTGGTCACGGCAAAGTGTCTGGAGGTGCGCAGACCTATCACCCAAAGAGTCACTCCGTTGCACTGCAGCAACCACACCCCCCCCTTCTCGGTCAGCGGCACGCGCGCCTCGGCGAGGAGCGAACTCACGGCGCGGCTCCCCTTCATGCCGAAGGGTGAGATCCTGTCGCCATGCCGCCAGGGCCTCAGCTCCCATCTGGCATCAGCGGGGAGGGCGTCGGCGTCGAGCCACATCACCGTCGGGT
>CAJLLX010000109.1 GCA_905207535.1 uncultured Muribaculaceae bacterium
ACGACCCCCTGATTAACAGTCAGGTGCTCTAACCAACTGAGCTACTGAAGCAATGCATGCGCGCCGAATGGGTTCGGCAGGGCACCCCTCCGGGTTTTGCGTTGCAAAATTACATATGTTTTTTGACGTGTGCAACTTTTTGCATAATTTTTTTTGCACATGGTGTGGAAAGCGGTGATTTTCGGGAAAGAATTAATGAAATAATTCCTTAATTGTTGTAAGGGTTTGAATAAATGATTATTTTTGCACATTATAAGGGGGAGAGCGGGGAAACCGGGGGGAGGAAAAGGGAAAAATGGGGGCCATCCGGGTCGGTCGCAGCAAGCCGTGACCCTACAATGAGATGAATACGGGGGCTGGGGAAGAAATTGGAGGAAAATCGGGGAGGGGAGGACTTCGGGAAGGGAAAGGGAAAGGGAAAGGGAAAGGAAGGGGACAGGAGATACTGAAAAACTACTAACAAACTATAACTTAAAATCAAAACATTTATGTGGTTAACATCCTCATCCATAGGCAGGAAACTGATTATGGCGCTTACAGGTGCCTTCCTTGTCCTATTCGTGACGTTTCACGTACTGATGAACGGAGTGGCACTGTTCTGGCCGAGCGCCTACAATGAAGTGTGCCTTTTCCTCGGCGCCAACTGGTATGCTCTTGTGGGCACGCTGATACTGGCAGCCGGTTTTGTGCTTCACATTGTGTATGCGCTGTGGCTTACGGTGCAGAACCGTAATGCGCGCGGCTCGGAGCGTTACGACGTGACCTCCCGTCCGGCTCAGGTGGAGTGGTCGTCGAAGAACATGCTGGTGCTTGGCATCGTGGTGCTTGCCTTCCTGGTAATCCACCTGATCCAGTTCTGGAGCAAGATGCAGCTTGCCGAGATCTGCGGCTACGAGGCAGTAGACGGCTGCCGTGGCGGTGAAGCTATTCCGCCTGCCGCCGGCACCTATTTCCTGGCCATGGCTTTCCGCCAGGTGTGGACTCTTCCGGTATATCTGATCGCCTTCGTGGCACTGTGGTTCCACCTCACCCACGGCTTCTGGTCGATGATGCAGACTGTAGGCTGGAACAACGACGTGTGGATGAAGCGTCTGAAATGCATCGGCAACTGGTGGGTAAGCATCGTGGTAGTGCTGTTTATGGCTGAGGCTATATGGTTTACCGTCGAGGCAAACCGCGGCACCTATTATGATTGCCCGGTGCTTGTAGAGCAGTATCAGGAGATGGCCGCCGAGGGTGAGGATACCTTCACTCAGGGTGCAGCTCCTTGTGCAGCCGCCGAGGCCGGATGCCAGCAGGCTTGCACAGAGAATGTAGACGTAATTGTAAACGATTAATCACTGATCAGATATGGCAGATCTTAAAAAAGTGGAAGGCATGATCGACTCGACGCCGATTATGAAGGACTACGCCGACATCGAATCGGCCAAACTTCCCGAATACCAGATTGACAGCAAAATACCTGAAGGTCCCTTAGCTGAGAAGTGGACCAACTATAAGGCACACCAGAAACTGGTGAACCCGGCCAACAAGCGCCACCTCGACATCATCGTGGTAGGTACGGGTCTGGCAGGTGCATCGGCAGCCTCTACCCTGGGCGAGCTGGGCTTCAATGTGCTGAACTTCTGCATCCAGGACAGCCCCCGCCGCGCTCACTCGATCGCAGCCCAGGGCGGTATCAATGCAGCCAAGGACTATCAGAACGACGGCGACTCGGTGTACCGCCTGTTCTACGACACTGTAAAGGGTGGTGACTTCCGTTCCCGCGAGGCCAATGTATACCGCCTTGCCGAGGTGTCGAGCAATATCATCGACCAGTGCGTGGCACAGGGTGTGCCTTTCGCACGCGAATACGGCGGCCTGCTGGCCAACCGCTCTTTCGGCGGCGCTCAGGTGAGCCGTACATTCTATGCCAAGGGTCAGACCGGTCAGCAGCTGCTGCTGGGCGCTTATTCGTCGCTCAACCGTCAGATCAAGAAGGGCACAGTGAAGAGCTTCAACCGCCGCGAGATGCTTGACATCGTGCTGGTGGACGGCCGCGCACGCGGTGTGATCATGCGCAACCTGATCACGGGCGAACTGGAGCGCTACGCCGCTCACGCTGTGGTACTTGCTACCGGCGGTTACGGTCGTGCTTTCTTCCTGAGCACCAACGCCATGGGCTGCAACGGCTCGGCTGCAGTGCAGGCCTTCAAGAAGGGCGCATATCTGGCCAACCTGGCTTTCACTCAGATCCACCCCACCTGTATCCCCGTGCACGGCGAGGACCAGAGCAAGCTGACTCTGATGAGCGAGTCGCTGCGCAACGACGGCCGCATCTGGGTGCCGAAGAAGAAAGAGGACGCCGAGGCTATCCGCGCCGGCAAGAAACGCCCGACCGATATCCCCGACGAGGACCGCGACTTCTATCTGGAGCGCCGCTACCCGGCCTTCGGTAACCTCTGCCCCCGCGACATCGCTTCGCGTGCGGCCAAGGAGCGCTGCGACGCCGGCTACGGCGTAGGTACCGGCAACGCCGTATACCTCGACTTCAAGTATGCCATCGAACGCCTGGGTGCCGACGTGGTTCGCGACCGCTACGGCAACCTGTTCGATATGTACCAGATGATCTCGGACGACAATCCCTACGAGACACCTATGATGATCTTCCCCGCCAGCCACTACACCATGGGCGGCATCTGGGTAGACTACGAGCTGCAGACCTCCATCAAGGGCCTCTTCGCCATCGGCGAGTGCAACTTCTCGGATCACGGTGCCAACCGCCTGGGCGCATCGGCTCTGATGCAGGGCCTGGCCGACGGATACTTCGTGCTGCCTTACACCATGCAGAACTATCTGAGCGACCAGATCAAGGTGCCCCGCTTCAAGACCGACACTCCCGAATTTGACGAAGCCGAGAAGGGCGTGCGCGACCGCATCGCCAAGCTGATGGCCATCAAGGGCACCAAGTCGCCCGACCAGCTGCACAAGAAGCTGGGCCACGTGATGTGGAATCTCGTGGGCATGGGCCGCACCCTGCAGGGCCTCGTGAAGGCTATCGACGAGATCGAGGAGGTACGCAAGGAGTTCTACACCGATCTGCGCATCGTGGGCAAGGCCGACGACCTGAACACCGAGCTGGAGAAGGCACTGCGCCTGGAGGACTTCCTGGTGATCTCCAAGATGATGGCCATCGACGCCCTGCACCGCAACGAGAGCTGCGGCGCTCACTTCCGCGAGGAGTATCAGACAGCCGACGGCGAGGCCAAGCGCAACGACGAGGACTACATGTATGTGGGCTGCTGGAAGTACACCGGCGACAACGAGAAGCCTATCCTGCTGAAGGAGCCTCTGAAATATGAGGGTATCAAGGTTCAGACCCGCAACTACAAATCGTAAAAGCAACCACGTAGGAGACGGCCTTCGGCGGCTTCAGAGCGAAGCGCCGCAGCCGGCTCCCACCAAATAACTCGAAACAACATATGGAAACGACAATCAATGTAAACTTGAAGATTTGGCGTCAGCGTGGTCCGAAAGAGCCTGGCAAGTTCGTCAAATATCGCGTAGAAAACGTGTCGACCGGCAGCTCGTTCCTGGAGATGCTCGACATGCTCAATCAGCAGCTGGTAGACAAGGGTGAGGAGCCTGTAGTGTTCGACAACGACTGCCGCGAGGGTATCTGCGGCATGTGCTCGCTGTATATCAACGGCCATCCCCACGGCCCGGTGCAGGGTATCACCACCTGCCAGCTCCACATGCGCAAATTCCACAACGAGGAGGAGATCACTATCGAGCCCTGGCGCTCGGCAGCCTTCCCCGTAGTGCGCGACCTGATGGTGAACCGCAACGCCTTCGACCAAATCCAGCAGGCCGGCGGCTATGTAAGCTTCAACTGCGGCGGTGCTCCCGATGCCAACAATCTGCCTATCTCGAAGGAGATCGCCGACGAGGCTATGGACTCGGCTACCTGCATCGGTTGCGGCGCCTGCGTGGCAGCCTGCAAAAATGGCTCTGCAATGCTGTTTGTCAGCGCCAAGGTGAGCCAGTTTGCCCTCCTTCCCCAGGGTCAGGTGGAGCGTGCCCGTCGCGCCCGCGCCATGGTGAAGAAGATGGACGAGCTGGGCTTCGGCAACTGCACCAACACCGGTGCCTGCGCCGCCGAGTGCCCGAAGAACATCTCGCTGAGCAACATCGCCCGCCTCAACCGCGAGTTTATCAAGGCAAAACTCGCCGATTGATATCGGATAGAGACTTAAAATAACGCCGTCCGGCCAATTGCTGCAAGGCAATCGGCCGGACGGCCTGTTTTTTGGCGGAAGTGTGGGAAATGTTTTGTAATTTTGTAGTTAGGAGGGGAGATAATTGGGAATTAGGAATTAGGAATTAGGAATTAGGAATTAGGAATTAGGAATTAGGAATTGCAGGGCGGGGGATGAATGATAGAAGAAAGGAAAAAGATAGAAGATGAAGAAATCGGCAAAAAGATGGGCTGCAGCAGTGGCAGCAGCCCTGATAATGATAAACGGATGGGGAGCAGATGGGGCTAACGGATGGGGAGCAGATGAGGGAAACGGCGCTGAGGGGACGCAGAAGGGGACCGAGGGGACGCAGAAGGGGACTGAGGACGTTCAGGAGGCGAGTGTGAGCTACCGGAAGGCGGCAACTACGGAGGGGGACGCCGTGAAGGTGAGCGACGGGGTGAAGGGAGCAGTGGTGTGGGGCAGTTTCCCGGATGAGAAGATAGTGATAGAGGATGGGGATGAGGAGTTGGCGAAGCTGACGATCAGACACTCCGTGCCGACAAAAAGCCGGGTGGTGGGGTATGAGCGAGGGTATGACGGGGAGAAGCACCGTGCATACACGCGGATACAGCTGAGCGAGGGGATGCGCGACCAGCAGGTGATGGCGTCGGGCGTGGATTCGGTGATAGTGATAGACTATGGTCGGGAGGTGCCGCTCAACTGCACGCTGTCGCTGACGTCGGACCTGACGAAGGATGTCACCTCGTTTGACGACCTGATCACGATGAAGGGGAAGACGGGGAGCGGCGAGCGGTTCACGCTGCTGCTGAAGGTGCTTCCCGGCAAGGGAAATATCACCACCAACCCCGATGCGTCGCTGGCGCTCAACCATATGGACGGGGCGATGCTGGTGCTGACGACCCTGAAAGGGGACGACTGCGACGGCGACAAGGGGCTGATACGCATGTTTGAGGCCACGCTTGCGGCGGCCGACGGAGGAATTGACGGCTTCGGCAAGCCGGGGCGGTACAGCGCCGAGAATTTTACCGTCAGCGACAAGGCTCCCGGGGAGGAATATGCCGATGTGACGGCGCTGTGCACCAGTTTTTACCCTGTGGAACGGCCCGCGAAAGAGGGAGAGGAGCGCGTGATAGAGGAATGGCGCCAGGAGGTGCTGCGCTGCGCTCCCGGTAAGATAGTGTTCGTGCCCGGCACGGCGCTGAGCCACCCCGACGGCCAGACGGGCAAGGTGACGCTTCCCGGCGACATCAATGTGGTGTACCATTGGGAGAAAGGGAAGGTGACGGGCGGATATGTGACCTACACGCCGTCTGACGAGATGTATCCGCGCGAGACCGACGTGGATCTGATAGTCAACGGCGAGTATCATCAGGCGCACCTCAAGGCATGGAAGCCGGTGCCGCTGGAAAATTTTGTGGAGCTCGTGCGGCCCTTTATAGAATGAAAGGGATAGGGGGCGGAGGATTATCACGCGAGCTCGCGTGATCACTGAACAGGCGGAGGAAAGGAGGGGAAAAGGAAGAGGGGAGGATAAAAGATGGAAAAAGTAAAGGACATGAAAAAGAAATATGCGATGATGGCAGTGGCTGCGGTATTGGTGTGCAGCTGCGGCGAAAAGAGAAGGAGTGAAAAAGGTGAAAAAAGCCAAACTGGAGGCCGAAAATGCGCAACTCGACCTCGACCGTAACCGGCGGCTGCTGTCGCTCGAAGCCCGTCAGGCCGCGGCGAATGTGGAAGACGGCTTTGCGATGATCGAGAGCGCCAATGTGGCCATGCGGCAGGCGGCCGAGAACCTGCGGGTGACCCACGACCGCTATGAGGAGCGGATGTGCCCGCTGTCGGACATGCTCGACGCGCAGACGCAGTGGCAGAAGGCATCGGCCGATGTCATCGAGGCCCGTGCGCAATACAGGATATTCCTTACCAACTACCTGAAGGCGACAGGAAAGCTCTGAGATAGTGCTTAGTGCTTAGAGCTAAACTCTATGCTCTTATAACTTATAACTTAGTGGGGGACT
>CAJLLX010000110.1 GCA_905207535.1 uncultured Muribaculaceae bacterium
GCGGCAGCGTCAGCGCCGCCTCCTATGTAGGCGGCATCGTCGGCTCTGCCGATAAGGATGTCACCGTAAGCGACTGCCACGTCGACGCCGACATCACAGCCGGCAACACCGTGGGCGGCATCGCCGGCTACAGCTCGCGCGCCACCATCGCACGCAATGTGATCGAAGGCACCATCGAGGCCACTACCCCCAATCGCTTCAACAACGCCATCTCGCTTGGCGGCGTGGTTGGCGAGCTGCTTGGCGACAACGGCGACTCGATGGATGAAGGCTCGGGCGAAGGCGACGATCCCGCAGTATCCACCGGAAAAATCTGCATCAGCGGCAACGTCGTAGCTCTGGAGAGCATGACCTATCCCGAAAGCACCCTCAAGACCGTGCACCGCATCGCCGGTCTCACCAGCGAGGATCCCATCATAGTCTACGGCGAGGAAGAGTCAATTGCCGAAAAGGGTCTGAAAGACAACTACATCACCGGAGGCATTGCTCAGGCCGATGCCAACAAGACCGACGACGTTGCCTCGATCGAGGGCAAGACCATCGACCGCTACGACACCGACATCGAATTCTACGAGGGTCTGGGCTACAAGTTCGGCACCACCGCCGACGCTCCCTGGGCAATGGGCAACAACCTCAACCCGCGCCTCTACTTCGAGTCGTCGCTCACCATTGTTCCCTCGGAGATCACCGTGAAAGAGGGTGACAACTTCACCGTGAAAGTGCTGGTACACAGCCGCAAGGAGGTGACTGTCGACGAGCTCGCCGGCGATCTCGTCACCAACTGGGACGAAGCCCTCGTGGAGAACACCGGCATGGAGTATGCCGACGGCACTCTCACCCTCAGCTTCCACGCCCTTGCCGCAGGCACCACCGCGATAGAGGTTAGCGCCCTTGGCTCCACCGTGAGCGCCACCGTCACCGTAGCCGAGCTGGCCGGCGTAGAAAGCATCGCCACCGACAGCGCCAACCCGCTGAGCTTCAACGGCAGCGAGGTAAGCTGCGAAGGCGCTGTGATCAACGTCTACTCCATGAGCGGCGCCCTTGTAGCCACCGGCAACGGCAGCGTCAGCACCGTCTCTCTGCCCCGTGGCATCTATGTGGCCACAGCAGCCGGAGCAACCCTCAAGATTGCAGTGAAGTAAACACCCCTACCGACCCACACGCCGCCCTCCGCCCGGCGGAGGGCCCTCACTGATAACGACCTGCGCTCCACGCGCCCCCGCATTTGCGGGCGCCGTGGAGCGCAGGTCGCATTTTTTCCGGCCCCGTGCCCGGCTATAATTACCTGATAATAACGGGCAAGAAAAAAATTAGAAAGAAAAATGATGTGAAATTGTGAAAAATAGGTTACCTTTGTTGAAATTACGTGGGGAGTAACGTGGAACCGGGACCATCAAGGAAGGACGCACGAGCCGTGCGTCCCTACATTGAGGGAGGGAAAAGGAGAAAAATGGGGGAGGTAATAGCCTGAAAAACATCTCACCGAATAAACGAAGGAAATGAGAGTAAAAATACACCGGGAAGGTACTAACATCCTGATACTGTCCATCATAGGGTTGCTGATCATCAACATCCCTCTGTGGCTGTTCCTTACCGGCGGCCTCGTGTGGATACCGATTGTGATCACTGTGGCCTCGGTGATATGCTACGGCCTGTTGGTCAACTTCTACCGGTCGCCAAAGCGCACCTTCGAGGGTGACCCGGTCAACGCCGTGGTGGCCTCAGCCGACGGCACCGTGGTGGCGCTCGAAGAGGTCTACGAGCGCGAGTATCTCCACCGCCGCTGCATACAGCTGTCGGTGTTCATGAGCCCCACCAACGTGCATGCCAACTGGTTTCCCGTGAACGGAACGGTGGTCTACGCTGTTCATCATCCGGGACGCTTCATGGCCGCATACCTGCCCAAATCCAGCACTGAAAACGAGCGCTCCACCGTGGTCATCGAGACTCCGGCGGGCCAGGAGGTGCTGATGCGCCAGGTGGCCGGCGCCATGGCACGCCGCATTGTCACCTACGCCGAGCCGGGCGACGAAGCCTCGATCGAAGACCACATGGGATTCATCAAATTTGGCTCGCGTGTGGACCTCTACCTCCCCTTAGGCACCGAGATTTTCGTAAAAATCGGCGATGAGACCCGCGGAGGCGTCACTCAGGTGGGCCTGTTGCACCCCGGCACGGAGCCGCAGCAGCCGTAGGAGTGCTGACATAAGATTCAACCAAAAACATCGGCCGGGGGCCTCCGCCAAGTGCTCCACAAGGCCGCTACAACTACATAAACTACAGAATTTCACTGTGATACGACGCATCATAACATCCGTACCCAATTTTCTCACCTGCTGCAACCTGCTTTCGGGCTGCCTGGCGTGCATCTGTGCTTTTTCCTTCGACGACACCGTGCTCTGGGGCGTCAACGGCCGCCAGATGGCATGGATCATGGTGGGCGTGGCCGCCGTTTTCGACTTTTTCGACGGTGCCGCCGCCCGACTGCTCCACGCTCCCTCGCCGCTGGGCAAGGAGCTCGACTCGCTGGCCGACCTGGTGAGCTTCGGCGTAGCCCCCTCGATGCTGCTCTACAATATCCTGCAGGTGTGGACCGGCAGCTGGTGGGTGCCTTTTGTGGCACTCTTTATCCCCGCGATGGGCGCCCTGCGTCTGGCAAAATTCAACCTCGACGACTCACAGGCCACCGAATTTAAGGGCCTTCCGATTCCGGCCAACGCTATCTTCTGGATCGGAGCCACGGCCTGGATGCAGAGCCACGGCCTGGAGTGGATGCACCAGCATGTGTATCTCGGCAATGTGATAGTGAGCGCCGTGATCATAGGCGTGGCGCTGATGATGGTGTCGAACATGCGCATGTTCTCGCTGAAGCTCAAAAACTTCCGCATCGGCGACAACCTCATGCGCTACATCCTGCTGCTTGGCGCAGTGGTGTTCGTGGCCGGCTTCGGCGTCGAGGGATTCGCCTATACCATAATCCTTTACGTGGTGCTGGCGATGATCAACGACAAGATTGCCGCGAAGCGTTAGATTTCAGGCCGCGAGGCAGGCTGATTCAGAGGTAGCATTAATGCTTTTTAACTTGGCACGGATATTGCATAGAGTGTAAAAAGCGTTTATTAAGCGAAACCTCAACCGACTACAACCGCAACATCCTATGGGATTTTTCGCCATCTTACTTATAGTAGCGCTGATATGGCTGCTTTGGCCTCTGGTGCGCGTCTACCGCTCAGTGCGCCGCGCTCAGCGTGGATTTACCATCGACCTTAACGACCTCTTCGGGATGCCCGGCGCACAGCGCCCCGACTCCGACGAGCCGCGCCACCGCTACGGCTGGAGCGGTCTGCGCCGGAAGAAGAAAAAGATTGCCGACGACGTCGGCGAATATGTTCGCTTTCAGGAGATGCCGGCCGACACAGCCAAGCAGCCGGCATACGAAGAGACGGCCTTTGCCACCGAGCAGCAGATCACCGATGTAGAATGGGAAGATATCCGCTAAACACCCTCAGCACAGCACAATGAGCAACTACATACCGGCACTTTACGATTTTCTCACCCGCTTGCAGCACAACAACGACCGCGAATGGTTTCGCGCCAACAAAGCCGAATATGAAGCCCTGCGCGAGCAGTGGCTCATAGACATGGATCGCCTGATAGCCGACATGGGTCAATGGTGGCCCGAGCTGCGCGGCCTCACCGGCAAGCAGTGTGCCTACCGCATCTATCGCGACACCCGCTTCTCGCCCGACAAATCGCCCCTCAAAGACTACTTCTCGGCCGGCATCTCCCCCGCCGGGCGCAAGGCCCACGGCGCCGGGATGTACCTGCAGATGGGTCCCGGCCGCTTCAACGGCGAAGTGGAGAGCGGCCTCTACGGCGGCGTGTGGTGTCCCGAGGCGCCGGTGCTGAAAAAGCTGCGCAAAGCCATCGTCGACAACATCGAGGAGTTTGAGGAGATCATCCACGAGCCCCGGATGGAGCAGTATTTCCCCGGCTGGTTGGCCTCGTCGGCCCTGAAAACCGTGCCCAAAGGGTATGACCGAAACCATCCCCAGGCCGCCCTGCTGCGCCTGCGCGACTACGGCAAATTCATGCCCACGCCCATCGACTTTTACCTCGATCCCTCCTGGCCCGAGCGCACCTCCGAGCTCTTCAGCTACCTCAAGCCCCTCATCGACTTCCTCGCCTACTCCATCAACGAAGAGTAATCCCCCTTCCTTCCTCCGCATTTTCTCTTCCGCCCCTTTCCCTTCCCCCGAATATAGCATGAGGCTGTGTCAAACCTTAACGCAGCCTCTATTCTCTCCCGGGCCGCTATGGCGTGCCCTCCTATTTGTTTGAGGTGGGGAAGGAGGAGATGCGGAGGCGGGCGGCGCCCATCGGGATGAGGGTGATGGGGCTGACGTAGTCGGAGCGGGGGGCGGAGGCGGGGGGAAGGACGCCGGTCAGGCCGGTGCCGTCGATGCCCCACGAGGGGATCAGGCGCCCGAGGGCGGTGACTTCTATCGGCGCTCCTTCCCGGGTGAAGGGCTGATTGTCAGCGGGCCACGGCTTGTGGCGCACTGTCAGACGGCTCACATCGTTGTCGTCGGGGAGGATCAGTGCGTAGTTCCAGGGCGAACCGGCATAGATCTCCCATGTGGGCCATTTTTCCGGATCGGCGCCCTCCTGCCAGCGCGAGTCGCCTATCGCGGCCTCGGCGGAGTTGACTTTGCGATACTGCTCGGCGATGCGCAGCGACAGTGTGAGCGGGCCGTAGTTGACTGAGGCGCTGTTCTGGTTCGTGGGCCAGCGGCGCACGGTCAGGCGCATCGGGAACACGAGCTCCACGCGGTCGCCGTCTTTCCATGTGCGCTCTATCCGCAGATATTCACCGGCCACGGGTGCTCCGGTGAGCTTGCCGTTGACCATGGCTGTAGCCCCGGTGGTCCATGAGGGGATGCGGAAATAGATCGGATATTTCGCCTTCTCTTTGGCGGCGATGGTGAAGCGCAGCGTGTCGCTGAAGGGGTAGCGTGTATCCTCGGTGATGGTCACACGCTTGCCGCCGGCCACATCGAGGGTGGCCTTGTTGGGTCCGTACACGGCATAGGCCACCCCCCCGTCGGGAGTGCTGTAAGCAAGGCTCTGAACGAACGAGGGCCATCCGAGGCCGTGGTTGTGCTGGCAACAGCGGCTGCTGAAGGGGTTCATGTTGAGGAACGGGCCGCGGTTGTCGATGCCGGGATGATGGTTTTTCGAGTCGCTCACCGTGTGGTTCGGGCTGGTGATGTAGCGCAGCGACCGCAGGTCGGGCATCATCGCCGCCGGAAACGAGTTGAACGCCACATCCTCCATATTCTCGGCCCACAGCGGGTCGGCGGTGATGCCGATCATAACCCCGTCGCTGAGCATCTGCTCGGCGAATCCGCAGGTCTCTGTGCCCTGGCGCGGGTCGATATACCCGATGCGCGCATTCTCGTCGGCGCCGAACATGCCACCCGGCACCTGCCCGAAGCTCCGCCTTACCAGGTCGTGCACATTATACGAAGCCTGCAACAGCGTGCTGTCGCCGGTGAGCAGATACATCTCAGCCGGCTCGCGGAAATATTGAGCGATGTTCACATTGTGCCAGTTGGGCAGCGCCGCGGGGTTGGTGCAGTCGGCATTGTTGCGGTGGAGCTTCTCTATCAGCGGGAGCACCGACGCGTCGCCGGTCTTGCCGTAATACCACACCACGCTCCACATGTTGTCGCCGCCGCGGCAGTTCTCCCAGTAGTCCTCCAGGAAGTCGGCATCCTCCTGCGCCATCTCCCACTCGAAATATTTCTTCATGAAGGGGAGCACCCGCTCGTCGGCAGTGTATTCATACCAGTTTTGCAGACACCACAGCATTATCATCTGTGCCCACACCTCGCGCTTGCCGTTGCGCAGGTTCACCGGACCGAAATATCCGTCCTCCTTCTGCGAGCCTAATACGGCATCGATCCAAAATTTCGTTTCCTCGAGCATCTTCTCGTCGTGGAGCAGATATGCCAGATGGCTGTAGCCGCGCAGCCAGTAGGGCACCTCCTCCCAGCCGCGGTCGCCCCCCTCCACGAGCCATGCGTTGTTGTTCTTGTCGAGCCACGCGCTGATCTCGCCCAGGTGGCCGTTGAGGCCGTCGCGCTGCAGCTCGCACTGGCGCAGCAGCCACCCTTCGGGCTCTATGGCGCCGGCGGGCAGTTTTTCGAGCATCAGCCGCTGCAGCGGAGCG
>CAJLLX010000111.1 GCA_905207535.1 uncultured Muribaculaceae bacterium
TCCCCCGGGCAGCTGCACCTCGATGACAGCCTGGCGCTCTGCAGCCGCTATATGATGCTGAAAACGGGCGATATGATAGTGCCGTGCCGCACCGGGCTGAGGATAGCGCCCCGGGTGGGGGACACCGTGGCGGCTTCGCTCAACGGACATGAACTTTTGAGACTCAAAATAAGATAAGCTGAAACACAAAGCGCGACGGGACGCCATCACCCGGCCCCGTGCACATAAGGTATCCAACATCACTCTATGAATATTCGTACACGCTTGAAACACATACTTGTAGCCCCGGTGGCGCTGCTCCTCGCCCTGCTTGCGGGAGCTCCGGCGGCCGATGCCGCCTTCACCTCCGGCTATTTCGCCTCCAACTCGCGCCTGAGCACGGGCAAATGGGTGAAAATCAAGATCACCGAGAGCGGCATGCACCAGATCACCGACGACGAGCTGAGAGCCATGGGATTCAGCGACCCCGAGCGAGTGGCAGTGTGCGGCTTCCCGGCCGTGGGGCTCTCGGACTACCGCCTGACCGAGACCACGCCCGACGATGTGCCAGTGCTGCCGTCGGTGCGCCACAATGGCAAACTGATATTTTACGGTGAGGCCGATGTGCGCCGGCGTGTGGCGCAGTCGGGCTCGCTGTCGAGCGGTGTGCGCTACCCCGTGTCGCTGACCCGCAACCACTATGCCGATTTCGGCACATATTTCCTCACCGACGCCGTGGCACCGGTGGCTCCCGAGGTGATACCCATCATGGATGGCCGCTACAGCGCCGTGAGCACCGGCTACGGCATGGTGCACATGGAGGAGGAGCTCGACCATTCGCATCAGCTCGGCCCCTTCTTCTTCGGGCGCAGCCTGCTCGAGGAGCCCTCGCAGACCTATAGCTTCGCGATGCCGCAGATGGTGTCGGGAGGCAACGTGTACCTGCAGTTTCAGACCGCCTGCCAGGTGAGTCAGAGCAGCGCCATCTATGTCACGGCCCCTTCGGGACGCACCTCTAGCGTGTCTGTGTCGAATCTCTCGGCCGAGCACTATGTCTACAGCGGTGTGCGCTGGACCACGGTGGACCATCCGATGGCATCGGCCGACGGGCAGTATAGCCTTACTATCAGCGGCAGCCGCCTCAACAGCTGCTCTTACGGGCGTGTCGACTATGTGACCGCTACATATCAGCGATTCAACACCTTCAGCGGCCCTCAGCAGCTTGTGGTCTACGGCAATCTCAATGCTCTGAGCGGCATAGAGATACCCACCGAGAAGACCGACATCATGGTGTGGGACGTGACCGATCCCAACGCTCCGCGCAGCTTCGCCACGACACTTGTGACCCACGACGAGCCGGAAGAACCCGAGATTCCCGTGAATCCGGATCCGGAGCCCGGCGACGGCGGTGACACCGGAGGCGAAATGAACATTGGCTCGCTGATGAGTCACCGTGCCGACGGCGATCTCGGCGAGGTAGGTGGTGAAGGGGAAGGCACAGAGGAGGAGACTCCCGCCATCCGCATCTCGTCGCCCGGCTCGTTCAATCTCGGCGCGGGCACCGCAGCCTATGTGCTGAGCTTCGACCCTGATGCCGAGCTCCCCGGAGTGGAGAGCCTCGGCGAGGTAGCCAATCAGAACCTTCACTCCATGGCCACACCGCGCATGGTGATCATCGCCGCTTCCGAGTTTATGGAGGAGGCCGAGCGCCTGGCCGCCACCCATCGCGAGCACGACGGGATGGATGTGGCCGTGGTATGTCAGGACGATATTTACAACGAATTTTCATCGGGCACACCCCACATCACCGCCCTTCGCCGCTTTGTGAAGATGCTCTACGACCGCGAGCCGGGCAAACTGAAGAGCGTGCTGCTCTTCGGCAGCGCCAGCACCGACAACCGCGATAAGGCCGGAGGCAACCGCCGGTCGTTCCGCAGCACGCATATCCCCGTGATGCTTCAGGAAGATCTGTCGCTCGCCGGCCACCGCTCCAAGAGCTTCAGCACCGATGCCTTTGTGGGTATGATGCAGGAGGATGAGGAGGATTTCGATATCTACACCGCGCACATGGACGTGAATGTGGGCCGTATCCCCGCCGACAACATCGGCGATGCCCGCTCCACCGTCAACAAGACTGTGCACTATATCACCAACCCGCCGGCCACCCGCTCGCTCAATTCGGCCCTGCTGATGTGCGACAAGGGCGACGCCAACGGCCATATGGCCGACGCTCTCGGCCTCGACTCGATAATCTCAGAGGTGAGCCCGTCGACCAACGTCTACAAGGCTTTCAACACCATCTTCCCCCGCAAGAGCAACAAGGCACCCGAGCTCAATCAGTATGCCGCCAACGCGCTTGTCAAGGGCGTGGCCTACTGGGCCTACAGCGGCCACAGCAAACCCGAGTCGTTTGCCGCCGAGCCCCTCTGGAGCGTGGATATGGTCAACAAGACCGACTACGAAGTGCCTCCGGTGGCAGTGTTCGCCACCTGCCGCGCGCTCTATTTCGACCATCCCGGCGGGAGCGTGGCCGAGGCGGCCCTTTTCCGCGAGCGCGGCGGCGCGATAGCCGTGATCGGCGCTCTGCGCGAGGTGTATAAGGAGAAAAATCAGGTGCTCAACAAGGAGATAGGCCGCGCCTTCTTCTCGGCCGCCGAAGGCACCACGGTGGGCGACGTATTCCGCACGGCGCGCCGCAGTTCGGTGCCCGAAGACGAGAATACGAGCCGCGATCTGATCATCAATACCTTGTCGTACAACCTCGTAGGCGATCCTGAGGTGCCTGTAAGGCGTCCTCAGCTGCAGGTGAAGCTGCAGAGCGTCGACGGCGCCGACTACGATGCCGAGAGCGAGGAGGTGGCGATCGACAACTCCCGCGAAGTGGTGCTGGAAGGCGTGATCACCGACGGCACCGGTGCCGTGGTCGACAACTTTGACGGCGACATCACCCTGAGCCTCTTCGACGCCGAGCGCATAGCCAGCGTGGTGAATGTAGGCACAGGCTTTGGCGAGGATTCCTACCTCGGTGTGGAGGTACCCTATGAGGATGAACTGATCTTCGAGGCCGTGGCCGAGGTGCAGGGCGGACATTTCACCTTCCGCAGCCATCTGCCGCGCCCCCAGCGCGAGGGCGCCAACCGCCTGACCTTCATCGCCTCCTCCGCCGACCACTCGATGCAGGCCTCGGGCGTGGTGAAAAACCTGAATGTAAGTCACGAGCATGTGGATGTGGAGCTTACCGACGCCACAGTGCCCGAAATCACCGAGATGTATCTCGATACACCCGACTTTGAGGACGGCGACGTCACATCGGGCACTCCCACCCTCTGCGCCACCGTGGCGCCCAATATCTACGGCATCGCCGGCAACAGCGCCCTGCTGGGCAAGTCGGCTTCGCTGATTCTCGACGGCGGTACGCGCTCGTTTACCGAAGTGGCGCTGGCTCTGGAGCCCGACGCACAGGGCGGAGCTTCGGTGAATGTGCCCCTGAGCGACATCTCCGACGGTCCGCACACGCTGACCCTGAAGGTGATGAACTATGCCGGGCAGAGCACAAGCCGCTCCCTGCATTTCACCGCTGTGAATGTTGCCACCGACGCTGCGCTCACCGTGGATGAGTATCCGGCACAGTCGGTGGCCACCATCGGCCTGGAGCACTCGATGACGGGCACTGTCAGCGGCCGCGTGGTAGTGAAAGACGGCACCGGCAGCGTGGTGTTTACCGCCGGGGATGTAAGTTTCCCCTACAGCTGGAATCTGCGCGGCAGCGACGGCAACCTCGTGCCCGAAGGCCCTTACACCGTGGAGAGCTACGTGACCGACGGCAGCCATTACGGCTCGGCCGCACCGGTGGAGGTGGTGGTGCGCCGCTGAAATAATCGACCCTAAATTGCCGCATGCTCCCTATGGTGAGGGTGCATGCGGTAACCCTTTTTGAAATACCTTAAAACTAACAACAATATGAACAGACTTTTGAGAGAGAACACAGTGCGCGGGCTGATGGCCGGCGGCATTGCTCTTGTGGCGGCGCTCGGCGCTCAGGCAAAGGTGACTTTGCCCAAGTTTTACACCGACAACATGGTGGTGCAGCGCGATGCCACCCTCACCATCCCCGGCACCGCCAACCCCGGAGCCACGGTGACAGCCACCGCCGACTGGAGTGACAAGGCTAAAGCCACCGCCAAGGCCGATGCGCAGGGACGGTTCTCGCTGCAGATCCCCACCCCGGCGGCGGGAGGCCCGTACACCATCATCGTAAGCGACGGCAGCGATGCGCCGGCAGTGTTGCAGAATGTGCTCAGCGGCGAGGTGTGGCTTTGCTCGGGCCAGAGCAACATGGAGTTCCCGATAAAAGGGTGGGGGCAGGTGATGGATGCCGACGAGGTGGTGGCCACCTCGTTTCACCCCGAGATACGCCTGCTGCAGATCAAGAAAAACACCTCGTTTGCACCGCTCGACGACGCCGAGGTGAATATGGGCGGCTGGACCGAGGCCAACCCCACGGCCATGGACTTCTCGGCCATCGCCTATCTCTTTGCCAAGCAGATCAGCGACTCGCTGCAGGTGCCTGTGGGCGTGATCGACTCGTCGTGGGGCGGCACTCCCGCCGAGGCGTGGACCCCGTTCCCCTACCTGAAAGGTATCAAGGGCTTTGAGCCGGAGGTGGCAGCCCTGGAGCGCAGCGGATTTACCGCTGAGGGTCTGCAGGCCGACTACGAGCGCCGCTGCGCCGAGTGGGAGCAGGAGCTGCTCAAGAGCGATATCACTTTCGACAAATCCATGCTGCAGAGCGGCGACCGTTGGGCCACTATGCCGGTGCCCGGCGAGTGGGAAAACACCGTGCTGCCCGCTTTCGACGGCGTTGTTTGGACCCAGACCACAGTAGATGTGCCCGCAGCCGACGCCGACAAGGACCTGACGCTGCATTTCGGCCCCGTGGACAATGAGGATGTGACCTATTTCAACGGCACCAAGGTGGGCAGCGTGAACAGCTGGACCGATCAGCGCAACTACACCGTGCCCGGCAAGCTGGTGAAGGCGGGTGCCAACGTGCTCACCGTGCGCATCACCGACTTTGACGGCGCCGGCGGCTTCTGCGGCACCCCCGACATGTACTATGCCGAGACCGCATCGGGCAAGCGCATACCGCTGACCGGCGACTGGAGCTACACCGTGGCCGCCAATCTGCGCGACCTCGCGCCGCATCCAGTGGCCGCTCAGGGCCCGAGCTACCCGACGGTGCTCTACAACGCCATGATCAATCCGCTCAACAGCATGCCTCTGCGCGGCGTGCTGTGGTATCAGGGTTGCGCCAACGTGGGGCGCGCAGAGCAGTACGGGCCGCTGTTCCGCAACATGATCACCGCATGGCGCGAGCACTGGGGACAAAAGGAACTCCCCTTCTACTTCGTGCAGCTCGCCGGCTGGCTTAAGCCCCGCCTGGTGCAGCCCGACTCGGAGTGGGCAGCTCTGCGTCAGGCTCAGGCCGATGCGCTTGTGCTTCCCGAGACCGGCATGGCCGTGGCCATCGACCTCGGCAATCCCGGCGACATCCACCCTGTGAACAAGCAGGAGGTGGCCCGTCGGCTCGGTCTGATAGCCCTCAACCGCACGTACGACAAGCCTTGCGTGGATGCCGCTCCCGTGTGCGAGAGCGTCAAGCGCGAGGGTGACAAACTGGTGCTGAAATTCTCCGCACCGCTGGCTCCGAAGGCCGGTGTGCTCACCGGATTCATCATCGGCGACAAGGCCGGGAAATACGCCTCGGCAACGGCACGCCTCACCGCTCCCGACACCGTGGTGCTCTCGTCGCCGCTGGTGGCCGCTCCCGTGGCAGTGAAATATGCCTGGGCCGACCACCCCTTCGGCTCGCTCTACGGCGCCGCCGGTGACCTCCCCGTGGCCCCCTTCCGGAAAGCCCTCTAAAGACCACAATAACCACCAAAAGCCGCGCATCGCGCGGCTT
>CAJLLX010000112.1 GCA_905207535.1 uncultured Muribaculaceae bacterium
GAAAATTAGCGGGCCGGCTTGCGCGGCGCCGGTATCGGGGCCCGCAACAGAGTGAAGCCTTTTTATCCTAATATTAACATATATTAACACGATAAAAGGCGCCATTTTTAACCAATTTTGATAACTTTGCACGATAAATCACCATAATCTAATTCCTATAAAAAAATATTATGAAAAATAGCTACTTCATGGGATGTCTGCTCCTTGCGGCAGCAGCAGTGCCGACGATGCAGGCCGAGGTGACATACAAATGTACGGCCGGCAAGAATTTCGGCGAAGGAGAGGGCATCGACAAGATGTTTGACGGCCGACTCGACACAAAGTATTGTGGCAACGGCGGCGATGACTGCTGGGCTCTTGTAGAGGCTTCGGAGGCTGTCTATGTCCGTGCATACGAGACAACTACCGCCAACGACAATAGGGAAAGCAATGGCCGTTGTCCCCGTCACTGGGCACTGTACGGCACTAACGATCCGGATGTGGCCAAGGACGCCTCTTCCGCCGGTTGGGTGACGCTCTCAGACCTTGACAATAATCCCTATCCTGCCGACCTGATCCCGAAGGAAAACTTCTACAATCAGCGCTTTTACTGCGACAGGAGCACTGTAGGCACTGCCTACAAGTATTTCAAGGTGCATATCAAGGCCGGTGATAGTCCTCTGCAGCTGTCGGAGTTTAAAATCCTGGGCGAGACCAAAGAGATTGTCACCTACGACTGGGTGAAAGAACTTTCGGCCGACGGCTCGGACAAGGCTGTAGACTGGAGCCTGAAGCAGAAATGGGAAGGCGGCGATTTGGCCGGGAAATCGCTTGTCATCAAAGCCAGCGACGATCAGCCACACTATGTGATAAAGTACTCGTTTACAACCCACGACGACAACGCTTTCGCCGACCGCGCTCCCAAGACATGGAAGCTGGAGGGATCGAACGACCTGAACGAATGGCAGACAATCGACGAAGTGACCGATGGCAAAATTGCCAACGAACGAGTGAAAACGTTCGATTTCATCCCGAGCAATCCCGAGTTCGCATGCAAATATCTGCGTCTGACGCTCGTCGCGATGAAGGGCACCGGCTGGAGCCAGGTGAACGAATTCCACGTGATAGCTGCAGAGGCCGGACACGTGCACGATTGGGAAGTGACCGAGAAAAAAGAGCCCACATGCGTTGAGCCCGGCAGCGACATACGCACCTGCAAGACTTGCGGAGCGCAGATTATCAAACATGACCTCCCTGCAACCGGAGTGCATAAGTATACCGAGAACCACGGCCACGGCCACAATCATTGCAGCATGTGCGGACGCCCCGATCCGAATTACATGACAGCTAAGGATGATGTGTATGAGCCAACCAATGCCGACCAGTTCATCTGGCTTGGCGAAATGCTGCAGTACAACGAGCCGGTCAACGCTATCCGCCTCACTAAGGATGTGGATCTTACAGGCTTCACCGGCTTCGGCAATGGCGAATATGCAGTGCCCTTCAAAGGCGAGTTCGACGGCCGCGGTCACCGTCTGAGCAACCTGAAGATTGAGACAAGCGAGAAGAATACGGGCCTCTTCGGCAGAGTGGAAGACGCCAACATCCACGATCTCGGCATCGAGGGCGCGGATGTCAAGTCGGACCGACCGAATGTAGGCATAGTGGCCGGTAATGCGAATAACAGCACTATCAACCGCGTGGCAGTGATCGGCGGCTCGAAGGCCAACGGCTACGACCACGTTGGCGCTATCGTCGGCAACACCGAGGGGAGCACCACTGTAAGCAACTGTCTGTCGGACGCTACAGTGCACTCCACCAATTACCAGGCCGGAGGCCTTATCGGCACCACCAACGGCCTGACGCTTGAAAAGTGCCTCTTCACCGGTCAGGTGCTCAACGACGTTATGAACGTGGGTGGTCTGGTGGCTCTTCTTGACAGCGAAAACAGTCCGACAGAAATCCGCAACAACATCTCGGCAGCCACCCTGCTGAAAGCGAATGCAGGTGCCCTTAAGCCGATCATCATCACCGCCAATCGCAAGGCTACATATAAGAACAACCGCGTTGCTGCCAGCCAGCTCTATCAGGAAGGCGAAAAAGAGGCTGAAACAAAGGTGTGGACTCTGCCCAACGACGAGCATGGCCTGACAACCGCCGACCGCGACATGAAGTGTCTGAGCTTCTACTCCAACACGATGGAGTGGGACATGGAGAAAGATTGGAAATTCGTCGAGGCCGGTCAGTATCCCGTGCTCGCATGGATGGAAGGTGAAGCCGGAAGCCAGACGGTAAGCGTACCCGAATACCTTTTCGCCACAGTTGTCACCGAAGCCGAGGTAACTATCCCCGAGGGCGTGGATGTGTACATTGTGAAGGTTAATGAGAATAGCGCTCCCGCAGCAGCGGCCAATCGTGCTCCGATCCATGATGCAAACCTCGAGCTCGTGGCTCTGACCGGCGTCATTCCTGCCAATACACCTGTGCTGATAAGGGCAAGAGAAGGCGAATACAAGTTTAATCATCATGTGGAATATGGTCGCGAGGTAGGTGAGAATCACCTCGCCGTAGCCGGCGAAAATGAGATAGCCGACGGAAAATACTTCACTATCGGTCTGAAGGACAAGATTGTGGGCTTCCGTAAAGTGGCTGAAGGCGTGACTCTCCCCGCTGGCAGCGTCTACCTCAGCGCTCCCAATGCCTCCAAGGAGTTCTACCCCCTCTTCGACCTCACCGACACCGGAGTTGAGTCGGTAGCAGCCGACTCCGATGAGTCCGAAATCATTTACAACCTTGCCGGCCAGCGCCTCAACGGCAAGCAGAAAGGCATCATCATCGTCAACGGCAAGAAAGTGCTCAATAAGTAAGCCGGAAAGCGTGCCCGGCAAGTAAAAATAGTGCTGAGCAAGTAAAATCCGTGCTTCGGTACCCGATATTTTAAAGCATATGCGCCGACGGGAGCAACCCTCTCGCCGGCGCAGCTTTTTTGTGGGGGACCGGCGAAGCGATGCCGGCGCGGGAGGGGGATATTGGGGAATTTTTGGTTAAAAAGTGTAAACAAAGCTTATTCTTAGCGAATTATGAGTATATTTGTCGTGGAAACTGAAATATGTCCCTTTCCTTCCGGTGCCTCAGAGGCAAAGGAGGGAAGGGCGTGTGGATGTTTCTAAGGATTAAACAAGTTTTTCATAGTATTTGCAAAAAAACTAAAGGTGTCTGATGCTCGTGAGAGTCAAAAGACATTACATTTGGATTTGGTTGAAATAGAAAATTTATATTTGCAGTGAAAATGGGACTCGTCGCGATGACGCCAACCTGTTTGCCATGCCGCCCGGTGCTTGCATCGCGTGGCATGGATTTTTTTTATGCTGCGACTGCCCGAAATCTGAATACGCCTGAAATTATCGCATCCGGAGATGGTTTTCCCCGATTTCGTCCCCGCCTTGGCTCTTGGATGGAAAATTATTTACGAAATAGGGGCGGAGATTTGGAAAAGGGATCGAAAAAGTGCTATATTTGGGAAGACAATTTAAGATTGAGATAGCTATGTCGCTTTGGATTGTATGGATAAGCCTGGCAGCGGTGCTGCTGATAGTGGAGGTGTTCACGCAGATGGTGTGGACGCTGTGCCTGGCCATAGGTTGTGCGGCCGCGATGGTGGCTTCGCTGCTCGGGGTAGCGCTCGAGTGGCAGCTGATACTGCTCGGAGCCGTGGCCGTGGTGGCTTATATAGTGCTGGTGCCGTATGCGAAGCGTTGGCACGAGCGTGCAGTGGCGCGCGAAGGGCACAAGGCCCGCACGGGGATGGATGCGCTGCTTGGTCGTCGCGCTATAGTGACGGAGCCTATCATGCCCGGCGAAAAGGGGCGTGCCCGCATCGACGGCGATTCATGGCAGGTGGTGGCTCCCGGCGAGCCGTATGCCGTGCCTGTCGGCGCCGAGGTGATAGTGACCGACTACGAATCGATAGTGCTGGCCGTCACATTGCCAAAGAAATAATGCGCAATGCGCAATGCGTAATGCGTAATGCGTAATGCATAATTACGAATTAGGAATTACGAATTAAATAGAGTCATTTAATTCTCAATAGTTTAAAGCTATGTTAACTTACATTCTTGCGGCCATAATAGTGCTGCTTGCCATCGCCATCATTTCGGCGGGAGTGAAGGTGGTGCCTCAGTCGGAAACGCGTGTGATAGAGCGCCTTGGGCGCTTCCACAGTGTGCTCAATCCGGGACTGAATTTCATCATCCCGTTTATCGACAAACCGAAGACCATCTACACTCGTCGGGTGGAGAACGGCCTCAACGGCCGCCATGTGGTGCGCACCACGGCCACTACGGTGATCGACCTCCGCGAGCAGGTCTACGACTTCCCCTCGCAGCAGGTGATCACCCGCGATAATGTGACCACCGAGATCAACGCGCTGCTCTATTTCCAGATCACCGACCCTAAGAAGGCGGTGTATGAGATCGACAACCTGCCCAACGCCATCGAGAAGCTCACACAGACCTCGCTGCGCAATGTGATCGGCGAACTGGAGCTCGACGAGACGCTCACCAGCCGCGACACCATCAACAGCCGTCTGCAAAACATCCTCGACGACGCCACCAACAAGTGGGGCGTGAAGGTGAACCGCGTGGAACTTCAGGACATCACCCCTCCGCAGTCGGTGCGCGTGGCCATGGAGAAGCAGATGCAGGCCGAGCGCAACCGCCGTGCCGAGATCCTCAACGCCGAGGGCGAGAAGCAGAGCCTTATCCTGCGCTCTGAGGGCGAAAAGGCCTCGAAAATCAACCAGGCCGAGGCCCGCAAGCAGTCGGAGATACTTCGCGCCGAGGGCGAGGCCAAGGCCATCATCCTCAACGCCCAGGCCGAGGCCGACGCCATCCTGCGCGTGGCCGAGGCCGTGCGCTCGGGCAACACCGACCCCGCCACCTACATGCTGGCGATGAAATACATCGAAGCGCTCCGCGAGATGACCTCGGGCAAAGACAACAAGACAGTCTTCATGCCCTACGAGGCGTCGTCGGTGCTGTCGTCGATCGGATCTATAAAGAATCTCTTCGATAAATAACCCTCCGAGAGACACAAAAAAAATCGGCTGCAGCTTGTGCGGCCGATTTTTTTTGTGGGTAGAGTTGAGAATTTAGAGGAGTTTTACCTCGGGCAGGCGAGCATGAGGGCGGGGATGGAGGAGGCG
Source organism: uncultured Muribaculaceae bacterium (assembly GCA_905207535.1). Classification (GTDB taxonomy): domain Bacteria; phylum Bacteroidota; class Bacteroidia; order Bacteroidales; family Muribaculaceae; genus UBA7173. The sequence continues at coordinate 5,183 of CAJLLX010000112.1, forward strand.
GCGTAGCTGCCGATGAGGTTGTCGGCGGTGGTGGGCTTCCAGGATTCGCCGTCGCAGATGTTGCGCTCGGGGTCGCGGTTGGCCCACCCTTCGGCTATGTTGTGGCGGATGAAGGGGATGTATTGGCTCTGGCCGCAGTCGTTGATGAGAATCTTCATGTATTCCACCCAGATGGCGGGGTAGACGCCCTGCTCGAGCGAGCCCTGATTGTAGGGATCGCGGCGGTTGTGGGCCCAGGGGAGGAGCCCATGCTCGGCCGACATGACATTGATGGAGTAGTCGGCGCCGGCTTTGGCCAGGTCGAGGTAGGCGGGATCGCCGGTGGCGAGGTAGAGCAGCGCTGAGGCGCCGATGAAGGTTCCCTGGTTGTAGATGAGGGGATGGCCGCCGGGGTTGTCGCCGTGGCGGCTGTCGAAGATCTTGCCGGGCTCCGAGTGGTCGGCGAGATTGGCCACGGCCCAGGAGTAGATCTCTTTGGCCATCTCGAGGTAGCGCTCCTTGGTCTCATAGTGAGGGCGCACGAAGGCTCCCCACTGATTTTTCCAGGTAGTAGGGGAGGGGTCGGCGGTGCGGTCGGCGGGCGCTATGTCGTGGAGGAGCATGGCGGCGACGACGGTGGGGAAATTGATGCACGACATCTTGCCGTTGCCGGGAAGGTTGGGCTTGGCCTTGTCGATCGGCTGCCACTGCCAGAACAT
>CAJLLX010000113.1 GCA_905207535.1 uncultured Muribaculaceae bacterium
GAATTCAGCCGCGTGACCGGTTGCCGCCTAGCAGCGGCCCTGCGCCGCAAATTCAAGAAATCAGATCTCTCTCCGGCCCGCAAATTTCCCTGCGTATACTCCGACGAGCTGCTCCCCAACCGCGGTGCGCTCCCCGACGCCTCCGACGGATCGATGACCTACGGCAAAGTGGCCGTCAACGGCTCGCTCTGCCACATCACCGCCATCCTCGGACTCACCCTCGCCGGCCTCATCGTCCGCGCCATCGCCGCGAAAGCCGACTGACCCTCGGCTCTCCCGCCCCACGCCCCCATCAACATCTATATAAAACGAAAATCGCGCCACCCGAATGCCGGATAGCGCGATTTCTTATTATGTCTTTATCCTAAAGCTCGGATCAGGGGATGAGATTGTGAGCGCGGAATACCTTCTGAATCTTCTCAAGGGCGGTCTCCACCTGCTCCTTGGTGTGGGTGGCCATGAGGCTGAAGCGGATCAGTGTATCCTGAGGAGCTACCGCGGGGGTCACCACGGGGTTGACGAAGATACCCTCCTCAAAGAGGTCGCGGGTGATGGCGAAGGTCTTGAAGTCGTCGCGGATGAAGAGCGGGATGATAGGCGTGGATGTCTTGCCGATCTCGCAGCCCATGTTGCGGAATCCTTCGAGGGCAAATTTGGTAATCTCCCACAGGTGCTCCTGGCGCTCCGGCTCCTCCTCCATGATGTCGATAGCCTTGAGAGCGGCTGCCGTGGAGGCGGGGGTGATACTTGCGGTGAAGATATATGAGCGCGAGTGGTGACGCAGATAGTTGGTGATCTCCTTGTCGGTGGCTATGAAGCCGCCGAGCGAGGCGAACGACTTGGAGAAGGTGCCCATCACCAGGTCCACATCGTCGGTGAGGCCGTAGTGGTTGCACACGCCGCGGCCGCCTTTGCCGAAGACGCCGATGCCGTGGGCTTCGTCGACCATAATCTGAGCGTCGTATTTCTTGGCCAGACGCACGATCTCGGGCAAGTTGCACACGTCGCCCTCCATCGAGAACACACCGTCGGTGACGATCAGCTTCACCTTGTCGGGAGCGCACTTCTGCAGTTGCTTCTCGAGCGACTCCATGTCGTTGTGCTTATATTTGAGCGACTGCGAGAAGCTCAGACGGCGACCCTCGATGATCGAGGCGTGATCCTGCTCATCCCAGAGGATATAGTCTTCACGGCCTGTGAGGCAGGATACCACACCGAGGTTCACCTCGAATCCGGTGGAATAGATCATCACATCCTCTTTGCCGATATACTCGGCGATGCGGGCCTCGAGCTGCTTGTGAAGGTCAAGTGTGCCGTTGAGGAAGGGAGATCCGGCACATCCCGTGCCATATTTCTTTATCGCTTCGATAGCGGCCTCCTTGATACGCGGGTCGGAAACAAGGCCCGAATAGCAGTTGGAGCCGAACATCAGCACCTTCTTGCCATTGATTATAACCTCAGGTTCCTGCTCGGAAGAAATAGCCCTGAAATAGGGATACACGCCGGCTGCCTTAGCCTCCTGGGGTGCGGTATATTTCGCGAGCTTGGCTTGTAATAGCTTCATAGTTAAGTTGTATTTATGCCCTGATACGTCTTCTATCCATGCGGCCAAAACAGTTTGGCATGCCGTAAGTTCACATTATATATACGAAAATTACTTATTTCCGGCGGGCAGCGGGCTATGCCCTAAAAACAGAGTGCAAAATTAGAAATTTTTCCGCAAACTCGCGCACATCACGGGCAAAAAAATTGAATTTATCCCCGTTTTTAGCCATTTTGAGCACATTTTAAGTCATTTTGGCGCTTTCCGCCACCCCTCCCCTGCCGCTGCCGAAGAGATAGGGAGCGCCCTTCGGTCAGCCGGCTGCGTGTGGCTGCACAAAGGGCGCAAAAAAGGTTGTAAGCATGGCTTGCACCGTCAGTCGGGCGCAATGGTGTCTTGCTGTCGGTCCGCGCAGTCGTATCCGTATCCGCCAGTAAGTCTGAGACTTACGCTTGCTGCATCGCGTAGCTGTCGGAAGGTGGGGAGGCACGAAGGCCTGACTTAGGCAAGACTTGCCGGGAGGAGGGGCTCCGGCTTATTTATCCTCAGTGATGCCGGCGATCTCGGGATCGATGATGATGCGGCCGCAATATTCGCAAACGACAATCTTCTTGTGCATGCGGATCTCGAGCTGTTTCTGCGGCGGGATGCGGTTGAAGCAGCCTCCGCAGGCGTTACGCGAGATGCAAACAAGGCCGAGGCCGTTGCGGGCGTTCTTGCGGATGCGCTTGAAGGCGGTCAGCGTGCGCTCGTCGTCGATGTGGGCCTCCAGGTCCTTGGCCTGCTGACGCAGACGCTCCTCGTCCTGACGGGTCTCGGTGACGATCTCCTCGAGCTCGGCGCGCTTCTCGGCGAGGATATGCTCGTGGTCGCTGATCTTCTCCTTAGTAGCCTCGATATCGGAGGTCTTGTTGTCGATCTGACGCGAATACTCGTTGATATGCTTTTCGCAAAGCTCTATCTCAAGGGTCTGGAACTCAACCTCTTTCGAGAGAAGGTCAAACTCGCGGTTGTTTCTCACATTGTCGAGCTGCTCTTTGTAGCGGGCAATCTTGCTCTGCGAGTCCTTGATCTTCTCCTTCTCCTGAGCGAGCTTCACGCGCAGCTCCTCGATCTCCGTGGTGTAGTTGGCGATGCGGGTGCGCAGACCCTCCAGGTTGTCCTCGAGGTCTTTCACCTCCAGGGGCAGCTCGCCGCGGATGATCTTTATACGGTCGATTTCGGTAAGGATGGTCTGGAGCTCATAGAGCGAACGCAGACGGCTCTCCACTGAGAGATTCTCTGATTTTGTCTTTTCGTTAGCCATTGTTGCTTACAGGTATAAAACCGGATTTTTTTCTTTTGTCGAATATCGGAGTGCAAAGTTAGGAAATTTTTCGCTTATAACGTCGAAAAAAATCTGCTTTGTACACTCTTCGGTCTCGAAATGGCCCGCATCTATCAGCCAGATATCGGGCGCATGGTCGAGAAACTGGTTGAGCTTCACGTCGGCGGTGACATACACCTGCGCCCCGGCGGCTATCGCCTCGGGCACAAACTCAGCCGCGGATCCGCCACAGAGCGCCACGCGCTTAATCTTCAGATCCTTAGCCGGATGCGATGCACGGAGCACCTCGCAGCCGAAGGTGCGCTTGACCAGCGCGGCAAACTCTCCGGCGGTCATATCCGCCTCAAGGTCGCCTACCATCCCCAGCCCGGTGTCGGCTCCGGGAGTGGAGGGCGCCAGCACCCGCGCATTTTTCAGCCCTAAGTTGCGGGCCATGCGGGCCGAGACGCCGCCGCGGGTCGAATCCATGGCCGTGTGCGACGAATACACCGTCACACCCCGCCGTATGGCCTCGGCAAGCGCCCGCTCGGGGCGGTTGCGCCCTATCACGGCCTTCACCCCGCGAAACAGCAGCGGATGGTGCGACACTATCAGGTTCAGGCCATGCTCCTGCGCCTCGCGCACTATCTCCTCGGTGACATCCATGCAGAGCAGCGCTCCGGTGGCCTCTGCCTCCGGGTCGCCGCACTGGTAGCCCGTGTTGTCGTAACTTTCCTGAAGCGAAGAGGGCGCATGCCGCTCCAGCTCGGCTATTATCTCCTTGATCTTCATATGATAGATGAAAAAAGAGACCGGCGGTCCACCTTCTCGGGCCTCCGGTCCTTTATTTTGTCATTTCAGGTTCATTTCTTTTCCTCCGACGGGAGCACCACAGCGAGGTCGAGCTCGTCGAGCTGCTTCTGGTCGAGCGGAGCGGGAGCATCGAGCATCACGTCGCGGCCCGAATTGTTTTTCGGGAAGGCGATGCAGTCGCGGATGCTGTCGAGGCCGGCGAAGAGCGATACCCAGCGGTCGAGGCCGTAGGCCAGACCTCCGTGAGGGGGCGCACCGTATTTGAAGGCGTTCATCAGGAAGCCAAACTGCTCCTGCGCCTTCTCGGGCGTAAAGCCGAGGATTTCAAACATCTTGGCCTGCAGCTTGCTGTCGTGGATACGGATGGAGCCGCCGCCAACCTCCACGCCGTTGACCACCATGTCGTATGCATCGGCGCGCACCTCCTCGGGCTTGGTGTCGAGCAAGGGGATATCCTCGTCCTTCGGATGGGTGAACGGATGGTGCATGGCCATCAGGCGCTGCTCCTCGTCGCTCCACTCGAACATCGGGAAGTCTACCACCCACAGGCATGCGAACTTATTCTTGTCTCTGAGCCCCAGACGGTTGCCCATCTCCAGGCGCAGCTCGCTCAGCTGCTTGCGGGTCTTCATGGCATCGTCGCCGCTGAGGATCAGGATCAGGTCGCCCGGCTCGGCGCCGAAGGCCTCCTTCATCTTCTGCAGCGTCTCCTGAGAGTAGAATTTGTCAACCGACGATTTCACATTGCCGTCGGCCTCCACGCGGGCGTAGACCAGACCCTTGGCCCCGATCTGCGGACGCTTCACAAACTCCGTCAGCTGGTCGAGCTGCTTGCGGGTGTAGCTTGCGGCACCCTTGGCGCAGATACCGCCGATGTAAGCGGCGTTGTCGAACACCGAGAATCCCGAGCCCTTCATCACATCCATCAGTTCCACAAACTTCATGTCGAAGCGAAGGTCGGGCTTGTCGCTGCCGTAATATTTCATAGCGTCGGCCCAGGTCATGCGCAGGAACGGCTCATTGAGCTCCACGCCGCGCAGCTCCTTGAAGAGGTGCTTGGCCATACCCTCGAAAGTGTTGATCACATCTTCCTGCTCCACGAAGCTCATCTCGCAGTCGATCTGCGTAAACTCCGGCTGACGGTCGGCGCGAAGGTCCTCGTCGCGGAAGCATTTCACGATCTGGAAGTAGCGGTCCATGCCCGACACCATCAGCAGCTGTTTGAGCGTCTGAGGCGACTGAGGCAGAGCGTAGAAGCATCCCGGATTCATGCGCGAAGGCACCACGAAGTCGCGTGCGCCCTCGGGTGTGGACCCAACGAGCATCGGGGTCTCGATCTCGAGGAATCCCTTCGAGTCGAGGTAGCGGCGCACCTCCATAGTCATGCGGTGGCGCAGCTCCAGGTTGCGGCGCACCGGTGTGCGGCGCAGATCCAGATAGCGGTATTTCATGCGGATGTCGTCGCCGCCGTCGCTCTCGTCCTCGATGGTAAAGGGAGGCACCTCCGAGGGGTTGAGCACCTTGAGGCTCTCGGCGATAATCTCCACGTCGCCCGTGGGCAGGTGGGGATTCTTCGAGGTGCGCTCGGCCACGGTGCCTTCGATCTGCACCACATATTCGCGGCCCAGACGGTTGGCCTCGTCGCACAGCGAGGCATCGGTATCGTTGTTAAACACGATTTGGGTGATCCCGTAGCGGTCGCGCAGATCCAGGAAGGTCATGCCTCCCATTTTGCGGACGCGCTGCACCCAGCCTGCAAGAGTCACCTTCTTGCCGGCATCGCCTATGCGGAGTTCTCCGCAAGTATTCGTCCTATACATTAATCTTATATGTAGAGTTGTTGTAATTTTCCGAATCTTCGGGGCCGTTTGCCGCCCCGACCGCAAAATTAGCGATTTTTTCTGAATTACAACTATCTTTCCCACCCCTTTCCTCTCCGTCTCATTCCCGCCCAGCCTTTCTCTCCTTCCCGGACCTTTACCGACAAAAAAAATTTGGTGCCTCCAAAAGCTTCAGCGTCCTTACCCGACCATATCCCCTATTTTTTTATTTCATTTTTTGATTTTTTCAAATGAAACGATTATTCAATATCGTCCTCTGCAGCTTCTGCTACGTCATTGCATGCGCAGCCTCCTCACATTCTCATCTGCCGCTGCCCGGTTGCAAATCCCTATTGATCCTGCTACTTCGCGCCA